>CAZAHE010000087.1:0-9791 GCA_964484965.1 uncultured Acidiferrobacteraceae bacterium
GCATTCTATTCGAAAGGCCTTGTTGTATTATGTTTCAACGGTTGCAGTAATCAATACAGACTCTACTCAAAGCCCTTCGACCAAAATCAAATCGGTATTCGCTGCTGATTCACGTACTGTTTTTGCTTTTGCATAACCGTCAGACTCATAAAATTGTCGGGCACCCTCAATACTGTCGAACTCAATGACGATCGCGATGCCTGAGTCACCACCTTCTCTTACCTCGGGATTGGGGTTTCGAACGAGAACTTTGCCACCATACTCAGCAATTACGGGTCCAGACATTTCCTTAAATTTCTCAAATCCTTCTTTGTCATGCACTCGTATATGTGCCACTAAATAACCTTTTGACATGATCAGTTCCTTTCATACAGTCGATAGCAGTAATAATGTTGCACTCTTGCAACATTGCCATTGCATTGGGCTTTCAGCGTAACATAATCATATAAGCGACCGTCCAGCTACCTTACCTGAAAGGTCGCGGGACCGCGGAACACCACGCGGTTATGCCTGATTGGATCATGCGGGAGATGGACAGCATTCCATTTCCGGCGACAAAAAGTCTAAACCAAGTGTGCCAGCGCCTTATCCTTTGAAAGAGTTCGATTTGGCAAATAAAATTGCAGTACTTGGAATGCAAGAAGGGTGGTGTGTCGATTACTTCTGCACTACTTATCGAAGGTGGTTCCAAGATGGCCTAGAGGCGGGCAGTGAGCCCAACCTGTCAGAGAGCCTAACGGAGATTGGCCAGGATCCAAGAAGGGTGCTTCAGTTGGTCGAAAGTGATCAGGTTGCAAAGTCTTATCTGGCGCAGACGGATGCTGCACGAGAGAAAGACATCTTCGGTAGCCCAACTTGTATTGTCGATGGCAAACTTTTCGGGGGCGATGACCGGATTGAAGATACAGTGTGGTGGTTGAAGAATAGGTGAAAAATCGCAGCCCTACCAAATTTTTCTACCGTACGGAAATAAATTAGAGGAGTGAAGCGCCTTCTTTCAATCTGACTACTCCCTAAATAACGCGCGCACATCCTCGTCATTCATTTCTTTACCTAGATAGGCTTCGACTACCCGCTCGTCATTGCTGATCTCGTCAGGGGTTCCCTCGCCGATTTTCGCACCTTGTTGCAGCACAGTTACCTTGTCACAACTCTCGACGACTACCTTAAGAATGTGTTCTACAACAATGATCGTCAGTCCTCTTTTGTCCCTTAGCAGTCCAATAATGTTTTGCAATTCATCGACGTTAGCTGGACTGAGACCTGCGGCCGGTTCATCAAGCATTAACAGTTTTGGTTCCATAGCCACTGCTCTAGCCAACGCAACCATTCGGCGCTGCCCGAACGATAGTTCGGTCCCGGGCATACCAGCAAAATCTGCTAAGCCGAGAAAATCTAGAATTTCGAGCATGCGTTCCTTCATCCGCCGTTCTTCAGCCCACACCCTACCAAGCCCCAGGCTGGCAGCTAGGTTGCTGTACTTGACATGAGGGTGATGCCCTACCAGTACGTTCTCTAGCACCGTCATCTCTGGAAAGATGCGCAGTAACTGAAAAGTTCTCCCAACACCTAATCTGGCAATATCATGGGGGCTCATCTTGGTGATGTCGGTACCATTAAATTTTATTCGCCCGCCATTTTTGTCCGGTTGGTAGACGCCCGAAATCAGATTAAATAGTGTGCTCTTTCCCGATCCATTGGGTCCAATCAAACCGCGTATTTCACCCTCGGCGACCGCAAAATCTAAATCTGAAATTGCAGTCAGACCCCCGAAATTCTTGGTTAGTTTTTCAGTCTGAAGCAACATCGGTTTTACTTGCCCTGATTTTTATGAATTTTCTAGTCGCTAAGAAATGGTCCAGAAGACCCCCAATTCCCTTCGGCATAAACATGACGATCAAGACGGCCGACATACCAAACAACATCATCTGATATTCGGGATAGGGCCGAGTCCAGTCATAAATCAACGTGACCAGTATGGCCCCGATGACACCTCCCCAAATATGCCCCAAACCGCCAAGCACTACCATCAGAAGAAGCATCACCATAATCATAAGGTTGAAGTTTTCTGGGTGCACAAAGGTCACCAAATGAGCATATAAACTCCCCGCGCACCCGGCGTAAAAGGCGCTAATAACAAATGCAAGCAGTTTGTACCTCTTGACATTCACCCCTGAAGTGGCAGCAGAGATGGGGTCATCTCTAACGGCCTTAAAGGCACGCCCTACGCTCGAATCCAGAATATTCATTGAAAGGTAAATGCCAAAGATTGAGATCGGCATGATGATGTAAAAAATTCGTGCAGGCGTATCAAATAAGAAGTCGCCAATCTGCGGATAAGGTATTTCCGAAATCCCGAAAGTCTTTCCAAGGGCATCAGTAGCGCTGATAATGATACGTATGGATTCGCCAAAACCTAGCGTAACCAACGCTAGGTAAGCGCCCTCAAGGCGGAACGAAGGCAGAGCAACAAAAGCCCCGGCAACACCTGTGATTATCATGGCCAATGGCAGGGCGACCCAGAAAGGATATCCAAGATGTATGGTAATTAACGCGGAGGAGTAGGCACCGATCGCGTATAAGCCCATATGGCCAACCGTGACCTGGCCACAAAAGCCTTTAACGATGTTTAGGCCAGTACACAACAAAATATTCATAAAGATGACGTTGACGATATGGACCTGATAATAATTCATGGCCACAAGGGGCCACGCACATAAGACGACAATCAGTATCAGCCATGGCCCCGGGCGGAAACTCCCATGCAATCGACGCATGGATTGCGTTATCCCATTCAGAATTCCATTCATAATGACTTTCGAGGTATTGTTATGGCAGGGAACATCTTAATCAGGCCTTTATTTTCGTTTCTACACCGAACAAACCGGTTGGTTTGATTATCAACACCAAAAGCAGAATTATGAATGCATAAACGTCCTTTAAGTCCCCGGCGAGATAAAAAGCGCACACACTTTCTGCCACCCCTACGATCAGTCCACCAATTACCGCGCCAGGGAGACTGCCGAACCCGCCCACTACTGCGGCTGCAAAGGCCTTCATCAGGATGAAATATCCCATGAGAATATCAACATAGTTGATAGGTCCGATGAGCACTCCCCCGGCGGCCGCTAAGCCGCAAGCAACTGCAAAAGTAAGACTCATCAGAAGAGGCACATTAATTCCAGAAAGAAAGGCAATATCTTTACTCTTAGCGACTGCTCTCATCGCAAGCCCATACTTGGTGTATTTCATAAAGAGACTGAACGCCACCATCAATGACAGCGAAGTAATTACGATCCACATGTAACTCTTTGGATAAAAAACTTGACCAATCTCCAAGGGCATACCGAAATTGACTGGAAATGGCTTGGGCTGAGGGTCCCATATGAGAAAGGCCAGGTTCTGGAGGAAGATGGCCATTCCAAAGCCACAAATGATGATGCCCATGCCCGCCACCGTAATACCGCCACCGGCAGCGGTCAGGCGCCGGTAAAACACTCGTTCAATCACCATACCAAACAACGCCACACCGATAACCGCAACGAGAAGTGCAACTGGGTAGGCTAAGCCCATGTCGGCATAAACGGCCAAGCCGATAAACGCACCCAGCATGTACATTTCTCCATGTGCGAAATGCACGATATCCAGGCCTGAATAAATCAGTGAAATACCTAATGCCACCAAGCCGTATACAAAGCCGATAGACAAACCTATAACTACTAAGTCCAAAAGCATTAATTGTTCTCCTTGCTGGCCCTAGCGCGATTTAAAGCGTTGCGCCCTCCGCGCTTGCCAAGGTACCGCCTAGATAGGACAGGCGCACATTATCGTCATTTAAAAGAGCATCTGATTCGCCTTTCATATGTATCGCGCCGTCTTTTATTACGTAACCGAAACTGGCGAGCAGCAGTCCCATACGCACGTTTTGCTCTACTACCAATATAGTGGTCCCATCACGTCGAATTCTGGCAACAGTCTGGAAAATATCTAGTATCACCTGCGGAGCGAGAGCTGAGCTGGGTTCATCTAGCATGATCATTTTTGGCCGCGCCATGAGACCGCGCCCAATGCACAGCATCTGGAGCTGACCGCCACTCAAGATGCCCGCATGGGAGTTCCGATGTTCCTTCAGAATAGGAAAGTAGGAGTAAACGCGTTCGAAATCATCGGCAACTTGGCGTGCGTTGCTCTGAATATGTGCACCGACGCGAATATTCTCTTCTACAGACATGGAAGGGTAGACTTCTTTTCCCTGCGTCACTTGGGAAAGACCTAGCCGAACGATTTTATCTGGACGCATTCCATCTATGCGTTCACCATCAAATTCTATTGTGCCCTGCCAGGGCTTGATCAGACCAGAGATGGCCTTAAGGAGGGTCGATTTTCCAGTCCCGTTTCCACCCAGAACCGCAGTAATCTGTTCTCGTTCCGCCTCCATAGTAAGGCCAGAGAGAATCTGTATTTTCCCGTATCCTGCTTGAAGGTTGCTGATTTTAAGCATTGTTCGTGCCGCTAGTGATCAACAGTTTCTTACTTCAGAAAAAAAACGCAGTGGCCGGACCTACATACGGGCCCGGCCACTGAAGGTGACCGAACTACTTCGGCATCGGTACCTGTACTGCCTTGAGTATCTCTGTCTCGAAGTTTTTTCCGCCCTTAGTGTATCTCACCACCATAGCGGTTCGGTTTCCGTCGCGGCAATCCGGAGTAGGATCCGCACAAAAACTGATGGGCCCTGAATTTACTCCAAGAAAATCTTTAGTTTTTGCTATCTCATCACGGATTGCTGCACGGTCAGCGGCCAATGATTCGGGTGTATTTTTGATATCGGCGTTCTTTAATGCCTTCAAAAGGATACGAAACAAGTCATCCGATTGAGCCATGAGATGGTCTGGCCTCTGGTCATATTTGTCTTCGTACCATTTCACGAATTTTGCAACTCTGGGATCCGGATTATCAGGCGCGAAAGAACTCGAGTAGGTACTGCCGATGACCATATCGCCAAGAAGTTTAGGCACATCGGCTAGGGCAGCCGAAGATGTGTGTAGGCGGGGGACCGATTTAGGAATGCCCACTTCAAAGGACTGTCTGACACCAAGAGCAATGCCATCCTGCTGATCAGAAATGAATAGAGCATCGAGAGGACCTGCCGCCTTAGCTTTCATTAGAAACGAACGCAGGTCAGTAGACTTATACTGATACTCCTCATCTGCCACTGGCTCCAGGCCGTAGGTATTCCGTAGGTGATCTCTCACCCCTTTAGCGAAGCCATTAGGCGCCGCATCTGTGGAATAGACATATGCAATCTTTCTGGCACCAAGGTCGTGATATACATATTCACCCATCACCTTTGCGTAAAACCGATCAGCGACTGACGTTCGGAAAATCCATGCGCTGCCCTGATTAGTTACCTTATCGTTTGAAGACATTGAAGAGAACATCGGCACGCCTGCCTTAGTAATAATCGGTATCATCGGAATACTCGACGAACTACAACCGGCACCAATGATTAAAAGCACTTTATCTTCATAAGCCAGTTTAGTGGCATTATCGACGGCTTTATTTGGCGTACATGTGGTGTCGTATTCCGTGATCTTTACCTTCCGCCCATTGATGCCGCCCTTGGCGTTGACTTCCTCAAACAGATCCTTGATCTGTACAAAATTGGGGTAACCGTACTTACCGCCTGTAATCCAGAAAGTTAAGCCCAAGTGAAGTACGTCTTCGTCCGCCGCTACCGTACTCGATTGGCCAAATACGCCGGTCATCAAGAACGCTCCTAAAACTGCACTCTTAAACGCAGTTAGTCGTTTCCTTTTTAGTTTCACTGTGCTTCCTCCTTGAGATGTATATTTTGTTTAGCGTGGTTTCTGTAGCGCACTACAAGCTTCACTCTAGGGTGCTCTAAGCGTGGAGCCGTTTGCAGGCAGAATGATGCATAAGATTAATATAGTATTGCATGCTTTTCCAGTAGCCGCAGCTACTGCTATACAGTATTGTGAAAAGCAATTGATTCCTACGATAAATCAGCCAAATCATTACGATGATTAACTTTACGTATAGTGGTTGCCGCACTAGTTAGCAATGAAATTGCGATTACATAGAAGCTCAAGCATGTATGCTCTATCCAGCTTCTGGTCACTGTTTGATTCACCGCCAGGAGATTGAAATGAACGACCGATTAGGAGAGTTACTTCAAGAACATAGCGTACTTTATAGTGTGCTTTGCCGCGATATCACACCGACGGACATCGAACTCTACGCTCAAGCCGGCTACCATCTTATATGGCTGGATTTAGAACACAGTGCACAATCGACAACCGAAGCGCTTTTATTGGGCCGGTTAATAACACACCTGGGTATGGTTCCGTTAGCACGGATTCTCGAGTTAACCCGTACCCACATACAGCGGCTTCTAGATGGCGGAATACAGGTTATTACTCTGCCCGATGTCAGGAACGAACAACAAGCTCGGGATTTGGTGAGGTTAGGGAAATTCCCGCCAGTCGGTGAGCGCGGTGTTTCTTCTAATACTGCCGGGGTAGATTTCAACCTCGGGTCGAACCCGGCTGCGACCTTGCAAAGCGCCAATGAAGCAACGCACCTAATGGCGCTATTCGAGAGTGATGAAGGTTATGCTAATCGCGAAGAAATCATTGGTGTGGAAGGGATTGATATCTTCGGGGTCGGGCCATCTGATTGGGCGACTGGTTTGGGCCTCTTTGGTAAGGATGCGGAAGAACATTTAACGCCGCGAATAGAAAATATAATTAGAGCGATCCGGCAGGCAGGAAAAATTTGCATAATGGGCGCGTCTACAGCAGAACAGGCCGGTTACTATCGCGACCTCGGCGCACAAATGCTTATGGTCGGTGGCGATATAACGATAAAACGGCAAGCATATTTTAGTGCACTCACATCTTTAAGGAGTTGAATGTGGCCAGATTAGAAAATAGAGTTGCTTTCATCACGGGTGCTGGTTCCGGAATTGCCAGAAGCGCAGCCCAAAAATTTGCGAATGAAGGGGCCAAAGTTGTGATCGCCGAACTTCAGGATAATTTAGGGCAACAAGTAGAAACATCGATAACAGACAAAGGACAAGATGCAAAATTCATTCAAACTGATGTAACACAGGAAGAAAGCGTCAAATCTGCTATTCAGGAAACCGTAAAGCACTTCGGAAAACTCGACATTCTCTATAACTCTGCCGGAGGGTCAATACTGGAAGACGCGCCGGCTACTACGGTCGATATGTCCGTGTGGTCACACACGATGTCTTTAGATTTGCTTGGAACCTTCTTATGCTGCCGGCATGGAATCCCAGAGGTTATCAAAGCTGGCGGCGGGTCTGTCATCAACACCGCCTCAATGGTGGCGATTTTAGGCGGCTCATTCAAGCGCCATATTTACATCGCAGCGAAGGGGGGCATCATCTCTTTAAGTCGAGGTTTGGCTGGAGAATATGCCAAAGATCATGTCAGGGTAAATACGATCTGTCCCGGCAACATTATAACGGACAGGACACGGAGAGTTTATGGTGATCCGGAGGCGCATAGGCCGATTGCCAGGATACGGGAGCAATATCCTTATGCTTTTGGCCCACCGGAGTCTATTGCCGACGTTGCCTTGTTTTTAGCGTCTGATGAGTCTCGCATCCTTACAGGAGCCACTATCGAATGTGACGGAGGGCCAAGATTGTCACACAAGCTCGAGGAAGCTGAACGCGAAATCATAATGGCAGCAAATAAAGCCTAGCCTTAGGGGATTTCTAATATAGAAGTATGTAACTAACACTCGTTCGCAGGAGTTTTAAAATGACAGAAAAAAAGCTGACAAATTGGGAAAATCAGAAGTTTTGCTTCAATCGTGCCAGTGAATCCGATTTCGTAAAGGGTCTCCGCGGATTTGCGGAGTATCGTGATCTTGGTATCTCTGAAGCGACAGGAGGACAAATTCATGCGCATGTCATCAGGGTAAAAAAGGAGGAATTTGAGAAACATCACACGACCGGGATGCACCGTCATCTCTGTGACTTTCAAATGAACTATCTTCTTAAGGGATCGGTTACGTTTATGTTTGAAGGAGAAGGGGAATTTACCTTCAATGCTGGTGACTCCTGGATGCAACCAGCAGGCATCGTTCATGATGAGCTCTCGTGCTCTGATGATGTGGAGATACTGGAGATTTACTCACCTTCGATCCATGATACCGAACGGCTCGAGTGAAATCAGCGATCGATCAGAGTGAATCAAACACAAGAAACCGCACCATCGATCGAGATATAAATCGATGTTTATCAACGCATCCGATATTACGCAGCGACAAGAGGGTTGCTACCACTGTTGATTCTTGCGGTACCGTTCAGTTGATGTTGTTTCCCCTCGTGAGGATGAATCTGAATGCGTGAGTCTTTCAAAACACTGATGCAACGTTCAATTCAAGGTATATGTAATAGAAACGCGAGAAAAATTCATGACTAAAGAGCAAATTGCAAAAGCTGCGGAGCAATTAGCGAAAGCATGGCGGGAAAATCACCCAATCGAACGATTATCGGATGATCTGATCCCCAGTAATCGCGAAACCGCGGTCGCTATTCAGGATGAGCTGGCAAAGCGAATTGGGCACAAGGTGGTTGGATGGAAAGTTGGCGGCGAGGCTGTGGGCCGAGTTTTCGAACCGAAGTTTTTTAAAAGCCCAGCTGTTGTGCCTGCCAATGCATACCGTCATTCATTTCTCGAAATTGAGTTCGGTTTCGAAATTTTGGCAGACTTGCCGGCACGGAAAGAGATCTATGGTGCGGATGAAGTCGCAGATCAAGCAGTACTTGTGCCGACCTTCGAACTGATCACTCCCCTTATCTCGGGGAACATTAATCCAGCAAAGCCAGGCGGATACCCGCCAACCAGGCCCGAATGGCTTCTTGCATGTGCCGCCAACGCATTTTGTGGCGGTTTAGTCGCAGGTAACCCGATCGATGATTGGAAAGACCAACCTTTACGAGACATCCCAATTGATGTGCATATAAAGAATGGGTCAAAAGTCCCGGTGGTTCCGCTTGATGCACGGAGTGAGCCCCTGGAGGTATTGGTATGGTTGACTAATGAATTATCTCAGCGGGGAATCGGGCTCAATGCAGGTCAGGTGGTTACCCTCGGAGGCAGAGTAGGGCCTCGGCCAAACGTCGCCGCGATGCCGATCGGTGATCTGGGTGGCACCGTGATCGTTACATACGGACAATTGGGGCAGCTTGAAATGTCCTTGAGCGACCTTTCGAAATGAAAGCACAGCCCTAGGCACCATCGATTAGTAATAGCGCATTCTTTTTTGCGGCCCTTATGCCACGACTTAGTTCCGGTGAGACGCTCTTTAAATGACATCTTAAGGAGTGAAAAATAGCACCAAAAGACGAAATAGAAAGAACGTGCTTTCGTTGACACAGCGATGATTGATCAGAGGCCTGCTTGGGAGCGTGCCGCTGGTCTAATCATTCAACCCATTTGTTCAACGAGGTAGCCTAAGCAAGAAAAGTTTTAGTACCGACTACGTCCCCCGCCGCCACCACTGCGTGACCGATCCTCTCTTGGTCGCGCCTGATTTACTGTCAGCGCGCGGCCATCGATTGTTCGGCCATTTAGGTCTTCCATCGCTTTTTGGGCATCGCTGTTATTAGACATTTCAACAAATCCAAAGCCCTTAGAACGACCAGTCTCGCGGTCCATAATCAGCTTGGCACTGACAACATCCCCATATTCGACAAACATCGAGCGTAGTTCATCTTCAGTAACACTGTA
>CAZAHE010000088.1:0-9756 GCA_964484965.1 uncultured Acidiferrobacteraceae bacterium
CCGATATAGACGCCAGTCAAGCCTGGGGTTGCCACGATTGCATCCAACTCTTCCAAAGCACGGGTCGTTTCAATCATGGCCAGGGTCACGATCTGCTTGTTGGCTTCAGTCGCATAATCGCTACCATGTTCGAAAATCGCTCGGGTCGGCCCAAAACTGCGCTCGCCCTCCGGCGCATAGAGTGCATAACGCACAAGAGCCGCTGCCTCTTCGGCTGAATTGATCATCGGGCAAATCAACCCAGCAGCGCCAGCATCGAGTAACTTTCCTACGATGCCTGGCTCGAGCCAGGGCACTCGTGCCAGAGGTGTTGAATCACCGATCGAAACCGTCTGCAGCAAAGTCAGTGCTGACTGGTAATCATTCAGTCCATGCTGCAAGTCAACAGTCAGCGAATCAAAACCAGCTCGTGCTTTGATCTCGGCGGTAACTGTACTGGGAATGGAAAGCCAACCGTTCACGACGGCTCGATCTTTTGCCCAAATCTCTCTAACGTTGTTTTTCAATCTTGAAGCACCTCTAAGCTGGATGGTTTGGTCTTTGGTATTTAGTACCCGCGGATCGCACTTGCTCAACAATCAACTTGGCAGTCCCATGTGTTGCAACCAACGGATCAGCCAGTATTGCGCGACAGCGGCGATCACAGTCTTCGGCAACATCTGCTGATCCGGTTTACCGGGCCGCATTCTCAAACCAGATTGGTAGCCGCGCGCCCCGACGTCACTTTGGCGCTACGATGTTACCATGCCATATTATCTGTACTGATCCCTGCAAAGAGGCCGCGGGTTTCAAGCGCATGTTGCAGTAGACTGCCGGTACTGCTCATGAACCAGAGTGCTACTCCTCTTTGGACAGGTTTAGAAAGATGCCCCTGCCGTCATTGGCGTCAATTTGATCCGACTCCAGCCGAAGCGCCTTGCGGGCCACCAAACGCAGTGACAGAACGACGTTGGGCTGCGTTTTAAAGTAGAAAATATCTGCAGTTCATGCAGCCGACCCCTTGCTATCAGCGGTGGATGGCGGCTCATCAGGGGAATCCCCTTGTAGTACGAGTGCTGTACCACGGATCGATGCATGACATGCCGAACGGATCAAATCAACAGTTGATCCAGGCTCGACAAGTCTCTATAACTGTCATACATACCCACGGCACCGAATCAACCTAACGCCAGAGGAAACCATCATGAAGGAACTGCAAGGAGTTTGTGTCCCCGTATCAACAGTGTTTGATTCTAGTGGTGAAGCCGTTGATCCCGCTCGAATGAAGGCACACCTCGACGTAATGCTCGATGCCGGCGTTCATATCATCCTGGCAAACGGAGGCACCGGCGAGTTCCCCTACCTTCGCTGGGACGAACGAAAAGAATTGGCTGAACTTATGGGCAAGCATGTGGCGGGCCGCGCTGCCTATATGGTCCAAACCTCAGCCATCAATACCAGCGATACAATTGAGATGACCCGCCACGCCAAAGATATTGGTGCAGACGCGGTGATGGTCCTTCCACCCTACTTCGAAGGGCCGACCATGGATGGAGTGTATGACCACTTTGAGAAAGTGGCCGCCGCGGTCGATATTCCGATCATGGTTTACAACATCCCCCAATGCACGAATATTGACATCACACCTGATTTTTTTCGTCGTCTGCTTGAGATCGACAACATCCGTTACATCAAAGACAGTACGGGCGACTTGGTACGCATACAAGAGCTGCTCACGACCGGCGGCATTGTATTTAACGGCGGCGATCCAATCACGTTTCAATCACTGCTCGCAGGGTGTCCCGGCTGTGTCTGGGGTACCGTCAATGCGATACCACGGGAAGCCGTAGAATTGTTTGACCTCGTCAGCGCTGGCGCCCTGTCTGAAGCCAACGCATTGTGGCAACGAATTCTTCCCTCCCAGCTCTTCCTGTGGAGCAATTCGTACAACCCAGCAGTAAAAGCTGCAGCCCACATCATGGGTAATGACATTGGCCAATGCCGCCGTCCCCTGCAACCGCTGAACGATGATGAAATGGCGGCACTTCGTTCGTCTCTCTCGCCGCTACTGCAGGTTGAGACAACACGAAAAAATGTCGCTTAAGGCATGCGCCTAACCGATCGGATGACCCAACATGCACGTTGAACCGCTCGAAGGCCACTTTGGCTTGCAAATCAGCGGCATCGACCTCAGCGATGGCCTCAACGAAGACACAATGCGGTGCTTAAGCGAGATGCTTTATACCCATCGCGTCATTGTCATCCGAGACCAACACCTTGGAAAAGATGACTACCTTGAGTTTGGCCGCGCGTGGGGTAACCCGATACCTCACGTGCTGGATCATCTGCGGATGCCGGGCTACCCCGAAATGATGACGGTCGGCAATACCGAAAAGAAAGACGAGGTTGAGGCCGTTCGCAATGGCACCGCACTTTGGCATACGGACCAGTCCTATGAAGCTGTTCCTGCCAGTGCCACCATGTTGTATTCCATTAAAGTCCCGGCGGTCGGCGGCGAAACACAGATCTGTAATATGGTCGCGGCCTACCAAGATCTTGAGCCATCAATGCAGGAGAGACTCGATACTCTGGAAGTGGCACATCAATACGGCCGCGGTGCGTTGTTGCCGACCGAATTTTCTGCCAGCCCGATTCTCACTGAAACACAGCGAACAAAGCTGCCGACCTTTTATCATCCACTGGTTATGCGTCATCATGTGACCGGCGAGAAAACTCTCTATGCCGTTGGACAGAGTTCGTATTCGATCAAAGGCATGCACGATGACAAGGCGGCCACACTCCTTGCAGAACTGAAGAATCACGTGCTACAGGAAAAATACATATACAGGCACAAGTATCGCATCGGCGATGTGGCAATCTGGGACACGTTCCAGACTCTGCACTCAGGACGAAAAATCTCCACCGCAAGCTGCGAAACGGACTCGAGGTTACTCTGGCGTATCAGTGTTCGTGGCAAGCCACAGATTTACAACTAACGCTTCGGCCCGTTGACCTGTCCGATCCTCGCGTTGCGAATATCTTCATCTGCAGCGATATGCTCTAACTGGTAGAGAGCCGTGCGACTGCCGGTAGCCGCACCCCGGGCCTCAAGTTGCTCTGTCTGTAGCGAGGTTTCTATGATGGACCGCATCTCACGTTCGTCATAGCCCTCAAGGATCAGGACCCAACTGGCTATCTCGTCCGGTTGGTCACGCAGTTTTTTCTCTTCTGTCTCGGTATGGCTGGCCACCTCGTCGGCAATCAGGAAGTGAGCGCCAACAATCGATCCAACACTGACGCAATCTTCCAGGAACGAGTTTTCCAACCAAGTGCGTAGCTCACCGACGCGATTACTGGCGGGCGCCATTCGACAAGTCGTGAGCAACGTGCCGCTACCCAGGCCCCAACTCTGCGCGATGCCACATAACGTTCTGTTGGAGTTGCGATAACGTGCAAGCACTTGTCCAGTCCATGGACTGGGATCGTTCAGTCGATCAAGATAGGCCGCCGACGTCAATACATCAATCGAATCGACCTCATACATAATGAAATATTGAGGCTCACCTTTAATGGCGCGCGCCCTACGGCCCCTTAGGAACCCGGGCACGCTGACACGCTCATCCATGTGCTCGTTAGAATGCCAGTCTTTATAGTCATCGTCTCCACTGGCAACGTCATGCCAGAAAACCATCGTCGCCGAACCCATTAGGCTCATTCCACCAACTCCTCTAGTCAAACAATGCTTGCCACATTTTCTCTCATGTTACAAATAATCAATGGTCCTTAATCAGACTCATGCCATAGTAACCTCGCTGGTCTCTGCCCTTCCACACGATAGCCGGTTGCGCGTTATTCATAATATGTACGCAGGTCCTCAATCCATGACCTTTAACCACCACCAATCTCCACTACCACTCGGCCGGTGACTCTGCCATTAACAAAATCATCGAATGCGCCGGGCAAGTCGTTAAAAGAAATAGTACGACTGGCGATTTGATCAATGTGTACGGGTTTGAGGTCGCTCGCCAGGCGCTGCCACGCTTGATCACGCATTGTCAGCGGCATTTCGACTGAGTTGATTCCGAGGATTGAAACGCCCCTCAGAATGAACGGCATGACGGTTGTCTCCAGTTTAAATCCACCAGCGAGCCCGATCGATGCGATGTTGCCCATTGGACTGACCGTTCTGGTTAGCCACGCCAGCGCCTCGCCCCCGACGTTGTCCACTGCACCGCCGTATTGGGCCTTTTCCAGAGGTTTTGTGCCCATCTCAACAGTGTGACGGTCAATAAAATGGCTCGCTCCCAGAGTACGAAGATACTCGTGTTGGTCACCTTTGCCAGTGAACGCAGTCACCTCAAAACCTTTGGCCGCCAGCATATCGACGGCGAAACTGCCGACCCCGCCCGTGGCTCCGGTCACGACGATCGGTCCTAGGGCAGGTTGTTGGTGATTGTCTTCCAAACGCATCATGGCGAGCGCGGCGGTAAAACCCGCTGTACCGAGTGCGCCAACCTCCCACGGGCTGAGCCCTGCGGGTAATGGCACCAGAACATCGGCATTGACACGCGCGTACTCCGCATAGCCGCCGTCAATCGTCTCGGAAAGTCCCGCACCACAAATCAGTACAGCGTCACCAGCTGTGAATCGATCATCACTCGAACTGTCAACCACACCAACAAGATCAACGCCACCGTTCACTGCCGGCACTCGAATGATGCGACCTGTACCGGTCGCTGCGAGAGCATCTTTGTAGTTGATCCCCGAATACTGCACGCGCACAACCACCTCGCCCGTGCTTAGATCATTGATCTCTAGTTCCTCGAAACCAGCCTGAATGCCGCCTTCTATCTGACTAATTCGAAACGCCTTGAAGCTCATTCTTCTTCCTCCTGCACAAGTTGCCGAGCCCGGATCAAGAATTGTACCCACTACCTGCCACCATGAAACATCACCGGCAGGAAACTTGACCTGCTATGATCGGGCGCCGCTACAAGCGGCTGATCTGCCTGAGAGATTCACTCCAATGACCGAAGAAACACTGTTTAGCCGCATCGTCAATGGCGATATTCCTGCCGACATTGTCTATCAGGATGATCTGGTGAGCGCATTTCGGGACATCAACCCGCAAGCGCCCACCCACATACTGATCGTACCCAACAAGACCATAGCAACAGTCAACGATATACAGCCCGATGACGAAGCCACACTAGGACGATTGATGGTGGTTGCGAAACGGCTCGCCGCCGATGAAGGCATTGCCGAAGATGGCTACCGTCTGATTATCAATTGTGGCGACCACGGTCACCAGGAGGTCTATCATCTCCACATGCATCTGATTGGGGGGCGGCCGCTGGGACGCATGCTGCCCAAGCCCCATCACAATTAGTCCATTTTCCGCTTACGCCTACGCTCAGCTTCCCTCAGTTCCACTCGCCGAACCTTGCCGGTCGTCGTCATCGGCAATTCTTCTACGAACTCGATCTCGCGTGGATATTCATAGGCGGCAAGTTTGTCGCGCACGGTATTCTGTATGTCTTCGCGCAATCCGTTCGAGGACACATAACCGTGCGCCAATACGATGAACGCCTTGACAATCTCTCCGCGCAGCGCGTCCGGGCTACCGATCGCCGCCGCCTGTGCCACGGCAGAATGTTTCAGAAGACAGTCTTCTATCTCGCCCGGACCAATTCGATAACCCGCACTTGAAATTACGTCATCACCACGGCCGACAAACCACAGATAACCATCACTATCGCGGTAACCCATGTCGCCCGAGCGCCACCAGTTTCCAAGAAATTTCTCCCGCGTTGCAGCATCACGATTCCAATATCCAAGAAACATGACGGGGTCATCACGCCATGCACACAGCTCTCCCACCACGCCATCCGCTAAATATTCGCCCGACTCACTCAGCGGTACAACCTGGTGGCCCGGGTAGGGCTTACCCATCGCCCCTGGCACAGTCGGCATCATTGCAGAGGAATTGCCCACGGCATAGTTGAACTCGGTCTGCCCCCACATCTCATTGATGCAAACATGTAATTCCTCCTCCGCCCAATGGTACAACTGGCTGCCGAGGGTCTCTCCTGCGGACATGACGCTGCGCAACATCAGATCAAAGTGATCGAGGTGGCCCAGCTGACGCATCAGCTTCAATGCGGTTGGCGGGATAAAAGCGTTACGCACGCGGTACTTCTCAAGTAGCCAACACGCTCGCTCAGGGTCAAACCGGCCACCGTCATAACCCAGCACGGGACAACCGTAAAACCACGACGGCACCAGTGCATCCATCAGGCCCCCAGCCCACGCCCAGTCCGCCGGAGTCCAGAAACAATCTCCGGGCTTGGGGAACAAATCATGTGAAAGCTCGAAGCCAGTCAAGTTACCGAACAACCAACGGTGTGCATTGAGTGCACCCTTCGGTGGACCGGTGGTCCCCGAGGTATAGATCAGAACGGCCGGGTCATCCGAACGCGTCTGGTGTCGCTGCAGAGTTTCAGACGCTCTTTCCAGTAAATCCCAGAAACCGCCTTTTTGCCGACCACAATCAATGACCTTGTCCAAAGCAGGCAGGTCCGAACGCAACGCTTCAACCCGCTCGAACGCAGGCCCGGTTGTCACCACCACCCGGGCGCCACTATCGGCTAGACGGAATTTCAATGCATCGGCACCGAATAATATTGATAGAGGTAAAGAGATCGCGCCAACCTTCCATGCCGCGAGGTGACATAGCGCAGCTTCGATACGCTGCGGCAAAATAATCGCGACGCGATCACCAGCTTGTACGCCAAGGCCGCGCAGTGCGTTGGCCAAACGATTCGAAAGGCTAATAAGCTGAGCGAAGGTGTACTGAGCTGTAGCGCCAGCAGTGTCCTCCCAGTACAAGGCTATGGACTTCGGACGCGCTTGGTGACGATCACAAATAGCTTCAGCAATATTGAAATACGTCGGAATTTGCCAGCGAAATGTTCGCTGCAGATCGTGAAAATCGTCACTACCTGACGGGATTAGCGGCGTGGGGTAACTCATATCAGCTATTCCAGGCCAAGTACAAAATGTGAAATCAGAACCGCCGCCCGCTGACTAGAGATTAAGCGCGCGACTTAGCTAGCGCCTGGTCGATATCCCAAAGGATATCGTCGAGAGTTTCCAAACCGACAGACAGTCGAACCATGTCGGGCGTCACACCGGCGCTCAATAGCTCGGTCTCCGACAGTTGCCGGTGCGTCGTCGATGCCGGATGGATGACCAATGACTTGGCGTCTCCAACGTTGGCAAGATGACTCAAAAACTGCACGCCTTCAATGAAACGTACCCCCGCCTCCTGGCCACCTCGAATTCCAAAAGTAATGATGCTGCTGGCACCCTGTGGCAGGTACTTGCGTGCCAGTTCGAAATGCGGGCTGTCAGGTAACCCGGCATAGCGGACCCAGGCTACGTCTGTGTGCTGCGACAGAAACTGTGCAACTGACAAGGCGTTGCTGCAATGACGCTCCATCCTGAGCGGCAAAGTTTCCAAACCCTGCAGGAACAGAAAAGCGTTGAATGGACTCAGTGTCGGCCCCATAGTTCTCAGTGTTTCCATTCGCGCCTTCATCGTGAATCCAAAATCACCGAAGGTCTCGTAGAAACGAACACCATGATAGCCCTTCGAGGGCTCGGTCATGCCAGGAAAATTGCCGTTGTCCCAGGGGAACTTTCCGGACTCGACTAGAGCACCACCGATAGACGTACCATGGCCACCAATCCACTTGGTCAAAGAGTGCACGACGATGTCCGCACCATGCTCGAATGGGCGGCACAAGAAGGGTGTTGCAAAGGTACTGTCTATTACCAAAGGAAGACCAGCGTCATGTGCGATATCGGCGACAGCGGTGATGTCCAGAACGTTATTCAGTGGGTTGCCGATCGTCTCCGCGTATATCGCCTTGGTTTTCGGCGTGATGGCGCGGGCAAAATTTTGCGGGTCTTCCGGGTCCACAAAGTGTGTCGTGATCCCGAACCGTCGAAAAGTGTAATCGAATTGCGAGTACGTGCCGCCGTACAGCGTGCTGGAAGACACCAGTTCGTCACCACCTTCTAGCAGCGTTAACAACGTCACCATCTGTGCTGCCATACCCGAGCCAACCGCCACTGCCGCCCTGCCACCTTCCAAAGTAGCCAACCGCTCCTCGACCATGGCGTTGGTTGGATTGGTCATGCGGGAATAAACGTTACCGAAGGTCTGCAGGTTGAACAGGCTCGCTGCGTGATCGGCATCGTCGAACACGTATGATGTTGTCTGATAGATTGGGGCTGCACGCGCACTGGTTGTCGTGTCAGGCAACTGACCTGCATGCAGGCACAGTGTCTCGAAACCAAATTTCCTGTCAGCCAAACGCTTTCTCCCTTGATTGATGTCGGCGCATCCTCAACACGGGATGTACGACCTCGTCAGTAGACCAGCCACCGCGGCCGTCGGCTGGAAACCACACCAGTGCTGACTCCAATTAGGTTGAGCCCACCCAGCAGGCGTGCGTGCTCGATCTTCATGCATCGATCCATCACCACCTCGAGACCGCCGTCTTGTGCGATGCGCGCGGATTCGTCGTTGATCACACCGAGCTGTAGCCACAACACCCGTGCTCCGATCGAGACCGCACTTTTCGCGAGCGGCGGCGTCACCTCTTGCCTTTGAAACACATCCACCACATCGACTGGTCCGGGAATGTCTTCGACGCTCGGATAGCAAACTTCACCAAGTATCTCTTGGTAGTTGGGATTTACCGGAATGATTCGGTAACCATGATCCTGAAGGTATTTGGCTGCAAAAAAACTGGGTCGCCACCAATTGGCCGACAAGCCGACCACAGCAATCGTCTTGTACTCGGTTAGGATACGGCGCAGGTCATCAATATCGGTCATTTATTTTTCTCTCACCCAGCAGTGCTGAATGGCCCAAGTCTCATCGGCCTCGACATCTTACCAGCCTCTCCTAACTGCGCGGGGACCGTCATTCATGCTGGCGGCACCAGCGGGAAAAAGACACCGCTACTGATAAGACCTGGTGAAATTCCAGCAGCAGGATCACTTTCTGGAACAAGTTCAGCCAACTCGTAATAGACCGAACGGGTGATTCGCGCATTGAGCCCACCACGAACATGTATATACGGTAGCGGCCCAACTGTGTCTTTGCTTTCGCTGACCCATAAACGGTGCCCAGGGCCTGCAACAATAATGTCGTCAACGTTGGTTCGAAAGATCAGGCGTTGATGATCACCACTACCCTCTCGTTCAAATTCAACAGCAAGGAAGGGGACATCTTCGATCGTGATTCTTAACTTTTCTGCAGGGGTCACAAGGCAGTAACGCCCGTCTGTCTCCAGTCGCATCACTGAGGCGAGCAACCGGACCAGTGCCGGGCGCCGAATCGTTGAACCCTGATACAGCCATTCACCATGACGGGTGATGTGCAGCGCCATATCCACCTCGCGTGTTGGCTGCCACTCGTGCACCGGCGGATAACTTAGGTTACCCAAACGGGCTGCCAGTGATTCCGGGTCAAAAGATGAATTACTCACGTACAGTCAGACTTAAGAATTATCGGTAGATACATCGCAAGAGCGAACGAGGGCTGTACTGACTTGGGCGTTAGCGAAACTGGTGTCTTTATGAACTCTAGTCGCGTGTGATGTGGCACATCTAAGTGCGTCAACGAGCGTGAATGGACGCCCAGCATTTGACTTGCCTCCTCGACCGACGCCACTTCTCGCCCGAGGGCCTGCGCTTGTTGGC
>CAZAHE010000089.1:0-9595 GCA_964484965.1 uncultured Acidiferrobacteraceae bacterium
GCTCGTAAACAGCTCGTCAGGCGAATGGGCATTGATCCTGATAATGACTGGGCTGCCAATTACCAGATTCTACCTGGAAAGGAAAAAGTGGTCGCGGAGCTTAGAAAATTAGCGGACGATGCAGATGAAATCAACGGGCGTCGCGTCAGGTTTAGTGGGTAAAAACATTGTTCTGACACCGACGGATGCCGGCGGCGCGATCTCTTGGGCTTGTTCAAACAATCTTGCTTCAGATGATCAAAACAAAGTGCCTAGCGTTTGCAAGGTTAAGGCCGGCGGTGGCGGTAAAGGTGGTTGACCTCTGCGGTGATTTATTGGAGTAATGCCAGGACACAAAATGTGTTGCAGACAAAGGTCTGCTAAGTCGACCATCAGCGTTGAATGGTTATTGTGCTTACCGTGGGGTACGTGCAATTGCCCAGATAGCAACCGATAAGACGCCGCTAGTTTGAAGACAGCCCGCCACTGCGCGGGCTGTCCTCGTGGTGGTCACCACATCATCGACAATAGCCACCCGCGCGTATGGCAGTGCTTTGGATGCTTCGAATACTCCGTGCACATTACCCCTGCGCATATTGGCATTCAGCATAGACTGCGGTTGCGTTCGGCGCACTTTGCTAATGCCTGATGGAATAACCGTGATATTTAGGTCGCGGCCAAATGCCCGAGCAATCTGGGCTGCTGGATTAAAACCGCGCTTGCGCGCGGACTGTTTGTCCATTGGGACTGGAATGAGACACGTCGGTAACTCCACGCGGTGGGCGACCGCATCCAGCCAAAGACCAGCCAATGGGCGAACCAATTCCAAGCGCCGTTTAAATTTCAGTGCCCGGATCATGCTCGAGAGCGGTTCCCTATAGAGGAATGGCGAGACAATGTGCTGGTAAGGCGGTGATTCTTTGCAGCACTTGCGACATTGGCCTGGGCCACGACCGGGTAATGCACAGATGAGACAAGGACTTGGATTCACGTCGATGGCACGTTGGCAAATGATGCAGAGGCCATGACGGTGTTCTGAGGCAGCGTGGCACCACAGGCAAAGCGAAGGTGCGACGTGGTCGAGGCTCTGAGTCAGCGAGGTGAAAAAGCGTCTACTGAGGTTGTCGAATGTGAAGTCGAATTTGGACATCTGTTGTTCAAGCAAACCACGTGCGGTCGTTGTCGAATACCGGTATTACACTATTTGGATCGAGGCTCTTCTGTGATGTTTCTTACATAGTGGCGGGTGTAACGATGAAACTGACAATGTCACCTCGCCCCGCACGGTCGCTGATGCGGAACAACCTCTCTCCACGCTACTGGCAGGCTCATGACCAGCGCATTGTCCATCATGGTGCCTGACGCCAATCTGTTGCACCGCCGCTTGCGGCTGCTGAATCAGCACTCGCGAATTCGATCACAAAGGCCAGATCCTTTCTTTCTGCATCGCCGAGTAAGCACAGAACTCGCAGAGCGAATGCACTGGTCGGGGTCCATTTCGAAGCGCGCGCTCGATGTCGCGATAGCAGGTGCTGGAAGTGTCGGTGCTGTGGCATATGCACCAGACTCAGCGGATGTCATACATAGCGATCTGTGCCCTTCGCCCGAGCGTTCGCCAGACACGCCGCCCGCAGGACACTTGAAGATGATGGCCGCGCCCAATGCATTGCCGCTTGTTGACGGCAGCATAGACCGGTTGACGGCCAATCTGGTTCTTCATTGGTATGATCCGCAGGACTTTTTCAATACTGCACACCGGGTCCTCGCTCCAGGGGGCATCTTCGGATTCAGTACCCTGGGACCGGATACATTGGTTGAACTTCGACAGGCATTTGCCAGTGTCAATCTCCATCCCCATGTGCATGATTTTTTCGACATGCACGACCTTGGCGACACGTTGCTCGCAGCAGGGTTTGTGGAACCGGTACTCGATGTCGAGAGGATTGTGTTGACCTATTCCGATCTCAGCGATCTTGTGCAGGATTTACGGGCGCTTGGCGCCACCAACACGCACCCTGAGCGCAGTCGTGGCCTACTCGGTCAAGCGGCACGGCAACGATTGGTCGAGGCCTACGAGGTCTTCCGAGGGAGCGACCAGCGCCTGCCCGTGACTGTCGAAGTGATCTATGGCCTGGCGTTTGCAGGAAAGCAAGCGGTTAGTCTGTTGAGACGAGAGGACGGTTTATCGGTCAACGTCGAATAGGGTTGTTGGGCCCGTACGATTGGGTTGGCGCTTGCAAAGCACAGGTGATGATGGGTGGAGCCAGACGGACCGCTGATCCTCGGCAGCTGCTTCGGATTGCCCGAATTAAGCCGCTGTGGTACGGTCTTCTGCACTGCAAACAGGGCGGATCGCGTTGTGGGGATCGCGCCAGAGACCTTGAGCCAGAGGTAACGATGACGCGGTTTGATACGAGCTACAACGATGCCGCTTTTCGTATTTGCATCACACCCAATCACTCTCTCACCGACCGCCAAACCTGCGCGGTACTGGCGATACTCGCTGCGCCCGGATTCGCCGTCGCGTTAGCAGCAACCGCGTTTGGCGCATGGCCGGTGCTGCCGTTCTTCGGCCTTGAGTTGGTCGCGCTGGTCGGTGGGTTTCTGGTGGTACGGCGTCGTGCAAGCGCATTCGAACTGCTAAGTGCCGACGACACCCATATCAACGTTCGCCAGCATCGCGCGCGCTCAGATCAAGAGTACCGGTTCATTCGCTACTGGACGCGCGTTGAATTACTGCCGGCGCCTTTTCGCGGCCATCCTTCACTGCTGAGGCTCGGATCTCATGGCCGCTTTGTGGAAATCGGATGCGACCTGACGGAGGAAGACAGGATAGAATTGGCACATCGGCTCAATCGTCTGTTGGTTGCAGTGTAAAGATGTGGGTGCTTCTGGTTGCAATGGGTACTTCTGAATTGAAATGGAGACAATGATGATCCACGACCGGTTACGGCGCTTACCCCGCTGTCTAGGTGCAGTATTGGTAGGCGTTCTGCTCATGCCTGGCATTGCTCTGGCGGAATGGGGCTTAAATTTCCCGGCGCCCGTCTCGCCGATTGCCCAAGAACAGTACGATCTGCACATGCTGATCACGTGGATCGTGACGGTGATCTTCATCATCGTTTTTGCAGTCATGTTTTACTCAATCGTTGTGCACCGAAAAAGTCGAGGAGCCCAAGCAGCGCAATTTACACATTCGACCAAGGCGGAGATTATCTGGACTGTCATTCCGACTGTGATCCTGGTTGCGATGGCTATTCCTTCGACCAAGGCTCTGATCATGATGGAAGACACGACACCTTCAGATATGACGATCAAGGTGAGCGGCTTCCAGTGGGGTTGGCACTACGAGTATCTGGATCACGGCATCGAGTTCTACAGCAAGCTGTCCACACCACGGGCACAAATCAAAGGCGAAGCCCCCAAGAGTGAAAACTATCTGCTTGAGGTAGACAAGCATATGGCACTGCCGGTAGGCAAGAAGGTGCGGTTTTTGATCACGTCACATGATGTGATTCATGCCTGGTGGGTGCCGCAGCTGGGCGGTAAAAAAGATGGTTTCCCAGGATTTTTGAACGAATTCTGGATTAAACCGCTGGAGGTTGGAACGTACCGAGGACAGTGTTCCGAGCTTTGCGGGAAGGACCACGGGTTTATGCCCATCGTCGTCGACACCATGGCGCCGGCTGATTTTGAAGCTTGGGTTGCCAAGCATCGCAGCACGAAGCCGGCACAAGGGTAGGTCTGTTTGAAGACCCGCCTGATGTGAGTCAGTTAAGACGCATTCATTTCTAAGGAGCAAGTCGTATGAGCACTGCGGTCGCCGAACATCACCACGATGAAGTCCCCAAAGGGATCGGGCGCTGGTTGTTCACCACCAATCACAAAGACATTGGCACGTTGTACCTGTGGTTCTCCTTCATCATGTTTTTAATTGGCGGGGCGATGGCACTCGTCATTCGAGCTGAGCTGTTCCAGCCCGGCTTGCAGGTGGTCAATCCGCACTTTTTCAACCAGATGACCACGGTCCATGCACTGGTGATGATTTTTGGCGCTGTTATGCCTGGATTCGTCGGCTTTGCAAACTGGCAGATTCCGCTCATGATCGGGGCACCCGACATGGCGCTACCGAGGATGAACAACTGGAGTTTCTGGTTGTTGCCGTTCGCCGGCACGCTTCTGCTCGCGTCCTTGTTCGTGCCGGGTGGTGGTCCGGCAGCGGGTTGGACGATCTATCCTCCGCTGTCCGTACAGACCGGAATGGGAATGGATTTTACGATCTTTGCGATCCATATCCTCGGTATGTCCTCAATTCTTGGATCGATCAACATTATTGCAACGATCTTCAACATGCGCGCGCCAGGTATGACACTGATGAAGATGCCGCTCTTCGTCTGGACTTGGATGATCACGGCTTTCCTGCTACTGGCTGCGATGCCCGTGCTCGCGGGTACCGTGACGATGTTGCTGACAGATCGTCACTTCGGAACGCATTTCTTCGACGCTGCGGGTGGCGGCGACCCGCTCATGTTTCAGCATATCTTCTGGTTCTTCGGTCACCCTGAGGTCTATATTCTGATCCTACCGGCTTTTGGCATTATCTCGGCCATCATCCCGACCTTTGCGAGAAAACCATTGTTCGGCTACACCTCGATGGTGTTTGCAACCGCTTCTATTGCGTTTTTATCGTTTATTGTCTGGGCACACCATATGTACACCGTGGGCATGCCGCTCTCCGGCGAGTTGTTTTTTATGTACTCCACCATGCTGATTGCAATTCCGACAGGGGTTAAGATCTTCAACTGGTTGGCGACCATGTGGCGCGGCAGTATGACCTTCGAAACCCCGATGTTGTACGCAATCGCCGCTGTCGCCCTGTTTACAGTGGGCGGTTTAACCGGCTTGATGATGGCGATTACACCGGCGGATTTTCAATACCACGATACCTATTTCATCGTGGCGCACTTTCACTATGTGATTTTCTGTGGGTCGATACTTGGTATGTTTGGCGCCGTCTACTATTGGCTCCCGAAATGGACCGGGCATATGTACAACGAGGCGATGGGTAAGTGGCATTTCTGGCTGACGGTGATTGCTTTTAATGTCACTTTCTTTCCCCAGCACTTTCTAGGCTTCGCCGGTATGCCGCGGCGGATTCCAGACTATGCCGTCCAGTTCACTGAATTCAATATGATCTCGTCAATCGGTGCATTCGTGCTTGGGTTCTCGCAAATCCTGTTATTGATCAATGTGTTGCGCACAATCAAAGCGGGTCGCAAAGCGAGTGATCAAGTGTGGGAAGGCGCCCAGGGTCTTGAATGGACGCTGCCTTCGCCGACGCCGTATCACACTTTTGCGACGCCCCCAAAGGTCGACTAGCACAACCTTGACCGCTAACTGTAGCGCCGTGTCAGAGTGTGGATGAACACGTCACAGCCCAGCGCAAACGCATTCGCCGTACGGCGGTGGTGTTGTTTCTCATCGCTGGCGCATTGTTTGCCGGTGCAATTGTCCGCCTTTGGTTACTATGACATCGGTTGAGTTAACGGTCAGCGCGAAGAATCGGCGTCTCAGCCGGAGATTGTGGATCGTCGTGCTCGGTATGTTCGGTTTCGGCTATGCGTTGGTACCGTTGTACGATGTTTTCTGCGAGTTGACAGGAGCGGGTGCTGGTCGTGCTTCCAGCCTGGTTGAGGCGAGCACGGCGGTGTCGGCGCCGGTCGATGAAAGTCGCTGGGTTACGGTGGAGTTAACGACAGACGTGGTGGGACTGCCGTGGCAACTTGAACAAGGTGCGCGCAAGGTCCAAGTGCGGCCTGGGCAGTCGACCACTGTTTCCTACCGTGTACACAACCGCTCTGAGTCGGCGTTGCTAGGTACTGCTGTGCCCAGCGTGACCCCCCCTCGAGCTGCTCGTTACTTCGTGAAGATGGCGTGTTTCTGTTTTGAGGAACAACAGCTCAGCCCGAGTGAAGAACGCGATATGCCTTTGACTTTTGTGATTGACCCCAGTTTGCCGGCTGAGGTCAAGACGATTACTCTATCGTATTCATTTTATCCGGCGACCTAAGGTGGTCATTGAAGCCGTATTAATCCCTAAAAATAGCGTGACTTTGAATAGCAGCGAGGGCGAAAAATGAGTGGTGAGCAAGGAACCTATTATCTGCCGGACCCGGCAAAGTGGCCGGTCATCACATCGATGGGCCTTTTCCTGCTGGCGCTCGGTTTTATTCTGAATATGCACGGCGTTGCACCAGGACCGTGGCTGATGCTGGTAGGCGCTTTGGTTATCGTGGTCATGATGTTCAGTTGGTTTGGACAGGTCGCGAGTGAGAGCGAGGCAGGACGTTACGATCGCCAGGTGGATGTATCGTTCCGCATGGGTATGGGCTGGTTCATTTTTTCCGAGGTGATGTTCTTTGCTGCATTTTTTGGAGCGTTGTTTTATGCGCGTATTCTGTCAGTGCCCTGGCTGGCGGGCGATGAAGTCCTGTGGCCAGGTTTTGAAGGCGGCTGGCCGACCGCCGGTCCTGCTGGCGCAACTTATATCGGACCAGATGCGCCTCAACTGCAGTCAGGTCAGTTCTCGAGTATTGGGGCGATGGGTGTGCCACTACTCAACACCGTACTGTTGCTGGCATCCAGTGTCACCGTAACGATCGCGCACTGGGCCTTGAAAAAGAATCAACGTGCACGGCTGCTGTTCTGGTTGCTCATCACGGTCGTACTTGGATTTGCATTCCTGTATTTCCAGGTGCATGAGTACATCGTCGCATACCAGGAACTGGGTCTGACGCTAGGATCGGGGGTCTACGGCGCGACTTTCTTCATGCTGACCGGGTTTCACGGGTTTCACGTCACTGTGGGTGCAATTACGCTGGCAGTCATTCTGGCGCGTTGTTTGCGCGGGCATTTCTCGCCGGACAATCATTTTGGTTTCGAAGGGGCAGCCTGGTACTGGCACTTTGTAGATACGGTATGGGTGGGGCTCTTCATCTTTGTCTATATCGTCTAGAGTGACTCACTGGCGGCTTTGAGCCACGACATGGCAGGCTAGATCGCTTGTGATTCAGCGTTGCGGCTGAAAGTCAGACGTTTAGCGCTCGATCACAGGTTGCGCGGCCTTTTGCAGCGAGTCTCCGGGTGACAAAAATCCGCTATACAGTCCGATTGCAATAAACAGGAAAAGTACCACCCAGATTCCGACACGAATGGTTAGTGCCCTGACCGTACTGTCGCCCTGGCCCCGATCACGCAACATGTGGCGCATGGCAATACCTAGGGACGCGACCATGGCAATGAACAGCACGATTATTAGAAATTTGGCCAGCATTGCGTTGATCTTCCCGGACCAATGGTATCAGAGCGCGAAATTTCGCGACTAGACTTGAAGACCAGTTTGACACCCTGGCCATTCGGGTGGCTGCTCGGTGCGCTAGTCCTTTTCGTCGTGCTGTTGTTGCTCGGTGTCTGGCAGCTGCAGCGGGCGCATGACAAACAAGATCGCATCGACCGCTTCCAGGCGCGTTTGAATGCACCAGCGGTTCAGGTGAGCCGCGAGCCGATGGCAAAAGACTTGGAATATTTTCCCGCTCAAGCGCGTGGACAGTATGAGAGTCAAAACCAGATTCTCCTTGATAACCAAGTACGCGATGGACGAGTGGGCTATTATGTTTTGACGCCGTTTCGCATATTGCACAGTGACACGCGGATTCTCGTGAACCGGGGTTGGATTGCCCTTGGTCACTCGAGAGCCTCGTTGCCCGAGGTCAACGTGCCCGCAGGGGAGCGGCGCATTAGCGGTCGCCTGTACCGGCCGCCGGCGGATTATTTTACCCTGGAGAAGGAGCCCGCCTCCTTACAAAACACATTGTGGCAAAACTTGGACCTTGCTCAGTTTCGTGCTCAGGCAGGTTATGACTTGCAGCCCTATGTTCTTCGTCTGGACTCGGAACTCGCCGGAGGCTATGTGCGCGACTGGCCGGTTCACCTTGACTCGTGGGCTGATCGACATCGCGGTTATGCCGTGCAGTGGTTCGGTTTGGCGCTAGTGCTCGGAGTCGGATGTATTTTCCTGTTTAGGACTCGGCGGGCCGCCTAGCCGTGTCGACAACAACACTAGAGCATAAACGAGGACGCTGGCCGCTGGTGTTGTTACTAGTTGTGTTCATCTCGCCTGTTTTATTTGCGATGTTGTGGACTCCGACAGGGTATGTCAACCGGGGCGAACTGGTAGAACCCGCTCGTCCCGTGTCTACGTTGCCCTTTCAAACATTAGACGGCCAGCAGCAGTCTTTGTCTGAATTGGATCGCAAGTGGACCTATGTTTACTTTGCTAACGGTAGCTGTGGGCCTGATTGCCAAGTGGTTGTCGACGAGTTGCTGCGAATTCGCTTAAGTCGAGGTAAGCACCGCGATCGGATCCATATTTTCCTGGCCATTGTCCCATCAGCTAAGACACCCATCAGTAGGGTGCATCTGGCGGAACACACCGCACTAACGACCGGTTATCTAAAGCCAGAAGTATTGTCACTGTGGCAGGCTAAATTTTCTGTCACAGGCGGCACCTACCCGCCAGAGGCCGGTCGAATCTATTTGCTAGATCCTTTGGGTAACCTGATGATGAGCTATCCATCTCAGGCTGGTCCGGAGGATATTCGGAAAGATATAGCACGCCTGCTGAGGGCGTCGCGTATCGGATAGGGGCCGGTTGAGTCCCCTATAATCAGGGCATATGAAGCCACAGGTGACAAGTCCAAATAAAACACTCGCTGTTTCACGACACGGATGGCCTATACGGGCGTATTTCGATCTGACCAAACCGCGGGTTGTTGGCCTGATTGTTTTTACTGCGATTGTTGGCATGTTTCTCGCGACCAAGGACATGGTGGGTGTTGTGCGATTAATCCTGGCGGGCCTGGGTATTGGTTTTGGTGCTGCCTCAGGAGCTGTGTTCAATCATTTGCTTGATCGTGATGCAGATGCGCTGATGGCAAGAACGAGTGCGCGCCCATTGCCGAGCGGTGCGGTAACAGTAACAGGCGCTTTTACACTGGCGATCGTCTTGGCGATGCTGTCAGCTGCAATTCTCGTCTTTGGTGTCAATCTGCTGACCGCTGGATTGACCTTTGCGTCGATGATCGGATATGCGGTGATTTACACGGTTTTTCTCAAGCATGCGACCCCGCAGAATATCGTGATTGGTGGCGCGGCCGGCGCCATGCCTCCAGTGTTGGGCTGGACGGCCGTCACGGGCGAATTGTCTGCAGATGCACTGCTGCTCTTTCTCATCATATTCTGTTGGACGCCGCCGCATTTCTGGGCGCTTGCGCTTTATCGACGTGAGGAATATGCCAATGCCGGCATTCCGATGCTGCCGGTGACGCATGGAGAGCGCTATACCCGCTTACAAATTCTCTTGTACACGCTGCTCCTTTTTGGTGTAACGCTGTTGCCTTTCGGTACCCAGATGTTCGGGAGCATTTATCTTGCCGGCAGCATTGTTCTCAATATCGGCTTTGTTTATTACGCGGTTTGTTTGTTTCGTAACTACAGTGATGCGCTGGCGCGCAAAACATTTTCCTACTCAATTCAATACTTGGCTATGTTGTTCAGC
>CAZAHE010000090.1:0-657 GCA_964484965.1 uncultured Acidiferrobacteraceae bacterium
GGTTTCCGGTTTTCCGATGTTCAGTAAACCAGTATAGGCAGTCATCCCCGGCATACCAAGTACGCCAACGGCAGTTGAAATAGGGGCTATCGTGGGGTCAACTTTTCGAATCTCCTTACCGTGCACCACTGCGTAATCCTGCCACCCCGTCCTTCCAACGACAATATCGTCTGTTTTTAATCCATCATAGTTGGAACTCAGAACACGACTGACAGTACCCCCCTCCATTATCCCGCCAAGCGGTACTGGTTCAGCGTACGTTTTTACACCGTTCATTCGACCTCGCATATATGGGTCCAATGAGAGATAGATTGTTTTGCATAAAACCTCGTTTTTTCCTGGAATCGGAATTGCTTTTTCTACAATCTCAAAGTCACTTTCCTTAGGCTCGCCGGTTGGGCGGGCTACAAGAAGTATTTGGCGATTAGATTCCGACGTCATTTGAAACAATCCTTTTCCGTTAAGTTGGCAGTGAAGTCTTCTATATTGACAGTATAAATGGGCCTTAGGTCGTAGGCGAATTAAAATTTGATATTTTTGGTTATGGAATAGAGTTTAACCGCTATATTACTTTCCTTGAAGGGCGGCTAGCGGCTTTTTATAGTCCTATTCGGTTGACGCATAATTTTTAGGTGACTTTGCGGTATTCGCGGGTCA
>CAZAHE010000090.1:667-9514 GCA_964484965.1 uncultured Acidiferrobacteraceae bacterium
TTTCCGGTCAGTTGGTAGCGAGGTCATCTATATCAATAGTATAAATGGGCCTTAGGTTGTAGGCGAATTAAAATTTTATATTTTTGGTTTTGGAATAAAGTTTAACCGCTATATTGTTTTTCCTTGAAGAGTGGCTAGTAGCTTTTCATAATCCTATTCGGTTGATGCATAATTTCTAGGTGACTTTGCGGTAATCGCGAGTCAAGGGAGAAAACTGTGGAAATTAGAGATGCAAAGGTTTTTGTGGTTGGTAATCCACCCCCACATAGGGGAGGTCCATACTTTGTTTTTGTTAAACTCGTAACAAATGACGGGATAGAGGGGATAGGTGAGGCATACGGCGTGCCGTTTAACCCCAAAGTAATCGAGCAGATGATTATGGACGTCGCCGACCAACACGTTATAGGAGCAGATCCCTTCCAGATCGAACGGCTATGGCGCATTGTGTATTCTAGGGCCTATGCCCAACACCCAGATTTTGCCCTTATGGGGGTACTAAGTGCGCTGGAAACAGCATGCTGGGACATTATTGGGAAGGCCCTAGGTCAGCCAATATACAATTTATTGGGCGGTAGGGTGCACGAGAAACTTAGGTCTTACACGTATATCTACCCGGATCCAGATGATTTTAGTGCAGTTGCTGCTGATGAGATTGATCCCATAGAGATTGGTAATGTTTTTGGTGATGCTATAAAGGCGCCAAAGCGGGCGGAACATTATTTAGCTCAGGGTTTTACTGCTGTTAAATTCGACCCAATAATGCCCATGTCTGCATTTGATCCAAGGCAACTCTCACTTTCTGCCCTAAACAATGCTGAGTTGGTAGTAAAAAATATTCGTGAGGCAGTAGGGGATAAGTGTGATCTTTTGATAGGGACACATGGCCAACCGAATGCGGCGGGAGCAATTCGGTTGGCGGAACGACTGGAGCCCTATCATCCGCTTTGGTTTGAGGAGCCAGTTCCACCTGAGAACATGGATGAGATGGCCAGAGTGGCGCGAGCAACTAAAATTCCCGTAGCGACTGGTGAGCGGCTTGCTACCAAATATGAATTTGCTGCGCTATTTTCAAAGCAGGCAGCATCTATTATCCAGCCAGCATTAGGGAGAGTAGGTGGCATTCTTGAGGCAAAAAAAATAGCCGGAATGGCTGAGGCTCATTACGTGCAGATTGCTCCGCATCTTTATTGTGGCCCAGTGGAAGCGGCGGCGAATATACAAATTTCTACCTGTAGCCCCAACTTTTTGATCCAGGAAAGTATCGAGCGGTTTGATAACTTTCATGCAAAGATTCTTAAAAAGCCGATACAGTGGGAAGACGGTTATATTATTCCTCCCACGGATCCCGGCCTTGGAATCGAACTGGATGAAGCGGTTGCTGAAGCACACCCTTACAGAGATGATGCTATATTTCCAGAAATGGAGGAGAAGTACATTTTCTAGTAGAGTTATAAAACTAGTTAAGACATCAATTCAGAGTATCCGTCTGTGAGTCTGTTTGAGCAATGTTATTCTAATGGTTGTAAAGGTTTGAGTGCAGCCATTAGAGACTCTGGGCTCGCGATAATGGGAGTGAGGGGCGACTTAACCATTTACCTTACGCATTATTCCCGCGGCTTCGTCCATTAGTGGGAGGACTTTATCTGCTTTCTCTGACGGAAGCCTAAAGACGGCTCTGGTTATTCCGTTATCAGCGAGACGCTGGTTTTTATCAATATCATTTGGAGCACCGTAAACGCTTAAGCCCAAGCTATCAGGTTCTCGACCTGCTTCGGCAGCCATTTGACGAAATTGCGATTTGATATCCACTACGTCAGCATCTCGACCCCCAACAGGCATCCATTCATCTCCTAGTGCTATTGCGCGTCTGGCGCCATGTGGGAAACTTCCTCCAACCACAATAGGTGGGTGTGGTTTTTGTACTGGCTTCGGCCATGTCATCATTTCATCAAAATCTACAAACTCGCCGTGGTATTCCGCTTTTTCATTTGCCCAAATCACTTTCATGGCTTCGATACGTTCATTCATAAGGCGTCCTCGGGTTTTAGGATCTGTTCCATGATCAGACATCTCCTCTAGATTCCATCCGGCCCCCACCCCAAAAATAAACCTACCTTTAGAAATTTGATCTAGTGTGGCTACTTCTTTAGCAGTTTGGAGTGGGTCGCGTTGAATCACCAGACAGATCCCCGTCGCCAAACGAATTGATGATGTTACAGAAGCGGCTGCCCCAAGGGCAACAAAGGGATCCATGACATCGTAGTACGGTTTAGGGAGGTCGCCCCCACCTGGGAATGGAGATTTGCGCGATGTTGGGATATGAGAGTGTTCCGGTATCCACATGGATTCAAAGCCTCTCTCTTCAGCGGCGATCGCAAGATCTGGTGCTGACATTGAATAGTCTGTGACAAACATCATTACGCCAAAGTGCATCTTTACTCTCCTTGTATTCGAGGCCATACAAACCTTTTTGAGTAAGTGACTATTCACTCTATTTCAAGTAGAGATAAACGGGCTTGAAGGCCCAAGGGTAACCATTAAGAGTTAAAGTCGCTGCGGTAATTATGGCATCAAAATCGGTGCTGTTGGTGAGTATTTTGTTGGGGTCGAGGAATGATAAAAATTTGGGGGAGACGAAATTCCCATAATGTTCAAAAGGTTCTATGGCTTTGCCAAGAATCTAGTTTAGAATTTATTCAAGAAGACGCTGGAATGGAATACGGGCGTACGAGAGATCCGGATATGCTCGCTCGAAATCCTAATGCAGTTATTCCGACCATTGAGGATGATGGCTTTGTAGTCTGGGAGAGTAACGTCATCTTGCGGTATTTGTCCCGTAAATACGGATTAATGAATGTCTACCCTGAAGAAGTTGAACTCCGGACCGAAGTTGAACGTTGGATGGACTGGCAACAGACAACCCTATTATCTCCTATGACCACCATATTCTGGGGGAGAGCGCGTGCACCCGAAAAATTTAGCAGAACTGAAATTGATGAAGCTATAGATAAAGCAAATCACATGTGGGGGATTGTGTCCGAGGGCTTACAAGGTAGAAAATGGTTGTTAGGAGATCGGTTCTCTTTAGCAGAGGTCTGCATGGGAGCTCTTGCGTGGCGTTGGTTTTCTCTGGTGCCAGAGAGCGAGAGGGCGACACATAAAAACTTAGAGTCTTGGTTTGCTCACTTGTGTGAGCGTTCGGCGTACGAGGAACATGTGACATCTATTCCTCTAAAGTAGAGTATTTAGAACAAGGAAATTTATCCAGGATATGAGTAACAACGAAATGGAAAAAATTAAAGTTTGGGGAATCGAGTCAGGCCGATGTATGCGGGTTTACTGGATGGCGGAGGAACTTGGATTAAATTACGAAATTGTTCCGATTACCTCCAGATCGGGGGAAACGCAGAGCCCGCAATTTACGACATTAAATTCCATACAGAAGATTCCTGTTTTTGAGCATGGTCCGGTTGTTTTGTCTGAAAGTGCTGCAATCATAACTTACATGGCAGAGAAATTTAACTTACCAAATGGGTTTTGTAACCTTGCTACGTTAGGAGTTAAGGCAAAAATCAGCGAATGGTGTTTTTTCGTGATGACAGAACTGGACGCGCATTCTTTATATTTGATAAGACGGCATGACAGTTTGAAAGAAATTTATGGTGCGGCTCCTGAGGCTGTGGCATCGGCAGAGGAATATTTTAAAAAGCAAATCCAGGCAGCGACGAAGAAGATGGATTCTAAGGGGCCGTATGTAATGGGAGAGGGATTTTCTATCGCTGATATCCTGTTAACATCCTGTTTAGATTGGGCGATAGCTTATGAAGTTGATGTGCCAGAAGAAATGTTGCGATATCGGGAGGTTGTTCATAAACGTCCTGCGTATCATAAGGCATTGACGGTAAACTACCCAGATGGCATTCCAGTCTCTATGCTCAGATCAAAATAAACTTTTAGTATTAGTTGGTTGAAGGAGAAATTGATGAGTGGCCCGTTGACAGGTTTTCGCGTACTGGATTTGACTACGATGGTTTCCGGACCCGTCGCGACCATGATGTTAGGAGATCAGGGAGCAGATGTAATTAAAATAGAACCAGTTGACGGGGAGTACATGCGAAAAGCAGGCGTGAGATATCGAGGCATGCCAAATGGTTTTCTCTCCTGTAACCGCAGTAAACGGTCGTTATCTATAAATCTAAAATCAACAGATGGCGTCAAAGCTATAAAACGCTTGCTGGTAGATACGGATGTAATTGTTCAAAACTTTCGACCTGGTGCAATAGAAAGAATGGGGTTAGGTGAGGCTGTAGTTCGTGATATATGCCCCGACATTATTTTTGTTTCCATTAGTGGTTTCGGAGGGGAAGGACCATACTCTGGGCAGAGAGTTTATGATCCGGTGATCCAAGCGTTATCGGGCCTAGCAGATATCCAAAGGGACCGGGAGACGGGCAAGCCAAAAATGGTGCGGACAATTATTCCGGATAAGACAACATCTGTTACGGCGGCGCAGGCTATTACTGCTGCCTTATTGCATCGAGAGCGAACGGGAGAAGGGCAACATATACGATTGTCTATGCTGGATACTATGATCGCATATTTGTGGCCAGAAGGAATGTCTGGACTAAATTTTGTCGGAAATGAGATTGATCCAGCAAGAGCACAGATGGGGTTGGATTTGGTGTTCGAGACTCTTGATGGTCATATCACGGCTGCTGCTGTAGCAGACACGGAATGGGCCGGTTTATGTCGCTCACTCCGACGTGAAGAACTGATAAAGGACCCAAGATATAAAACTCCTGCTGATAGGTCTAAGAATCAAACAGAACGGCGGCAGATGATCACGGATGAGTTGAGAAAATGGAAGACTGACGAAATTCTGCAAAGGTTGAAGGATGAGGATGTACCTTGTGCTCCGATTTTGGATCGCTGGGGAGTGTTAGAAGATCCACAGGTTAAAGTAAATAATATGATCGAGGTGCATACGCATCCAGTTTTGGGAGATGTGCGTCAACCACGGCCAGCTGTACGTTTTGATCGGAGCCCCGCAAATGTAGAGATGTTAGCTCCGTTCCTGGGTGAACATAATGATACCGTCCTCGAGGAGGCTGGTTATTCCAAGGGAGAGATAGCCAAGCTTTACGAGTCGGGGGTACTTGGAGGTCAGGAACAGAGTTAACTTAAAAAGTATGGTATTTATGGGTGCGGTCCCCATGGGGAAGCTATGAGTAGTTTGTTTTCTTGAATTCGGATGAGTGGGCGAAACTTAGCTGCAAATTCGATAAACTGGTCATTTGCGTAAATATTTTTCCACATTTCGCGACGATCTGCGTCGTCGGAAAACTTCCATAAGTGTACGATTTGATTTAATGCGCCTATATCTCCCGTAAAATAACCGACCAGGTATTTTTGGTAAGCTTCAAGAGCTGGCCAGCCAATATCTGTATATAGCTCTATAGCCTCATTTATTTTTCCTGGATACAGAGTGTATGTGCGGAGTTCGTATATTGCCAACAGTCATTCCTTTCAATGTTCGAATTTCGCCACTGTAGCTTTTGTAATTGTAACACCGTAAGCGATAGAGCAAAGGAGATTGCTTGAAAAGCCCTCTGGAAATATCCTTGGCTTTATCGGAATGAATTCTCTAGCTGTTCTATTCGGGAGTAAAATAAATTCATCAGAAGTCAGTAATTTCAAATGGCTTGGCGCAAAAATTTAATTAAAATGATACAGGAGCTCTAAGTAATGGAAGTGGGTGATTTAACAAAAATTTCAAACTCTGTGGCAACTATTCTTATCGAGAACCAGGCGACGGTATGTGTGGCGGAGTCTTCTGCGGGCGGCCTAATCTCTGCCTCGCTTCTGGCCGTACCCGGCGCATCCTCCTACTTTGTTGGAGGAGGTGTAATTTACACTCGTAATGCTCGCAGTGCCTTCTTGCCGGATCCGGGAGATGCCCTTTCGGGAGTTCGGTCTGCATCGGAGCCTTATGCAAAATGGTTAGCTGAGACAGTTAGCCGCCATTTAGGGACAACCTGGGGCTTGGCAGAAACGGGAGCAGCTGGGCCAACTGGAAATTCTTATGGGGATAAGGCGGGACATAGTTGTTTGGCAGTGTTTGGACCACAAAAGAACTCTCTAACGCTAGAGACAGATAATCGGGATCGTCAAAAGAATATGTGGCGGTTTGCTCAAGCTGGTTTAGAGTTATTACTAGAAACCATTCAGAGTTAAGAGATATACACCTGATTGTAAATGGACCAGTTGGTGCGCTAATATTGGTTTCTGGGTAAGTTTAAGGGGAGTTGATTGTGGCAGAGGAAGGCAAATTGCGGCAAAGCAATCGTTGGTTCATAATTTTCTTAGTTGCCATTGCGTTGGTAATGATTTTCCCGATTTTTGGTTTGGCAAACCGTGTGGAACCACGCATTTTTGGAATGCCTTTTTCTATGTTCTGGGTTGTTTTCTGGATAATAGTTGAATTTGTTGGCTTGATTGTCTTCTTCTGGATCGAGGAGAAGAGGGGGACCCAGTAGATGGATACATGGATGATTGCAATTATTTCGATGTCCGTTTACCTGGTTTTTGCATTTGGTCTGGGTCTTGCAGCTGGGCGAGGGAAGTCTTTCTTTTCTGTTTCGGAGTATGCAGTTGCAGATCGCGGTTTAGGGCTTTTTGTGATGTGGTTTTTGATGGGTGGCACCATCTTTTCTGCATTTGCATTTCTTGGTGGTCCAGGCTGGGCATACTCAAAAGGCGCCGCGTCATTTTACATTCTGGCGTACGCGGCCTTGGGGCTTCTTCCTTGGTATGTGGTTGGTCCAAAAGTTGCTCGGCTTGGTGCCAAAAACAATTATTTCACCATGGGAGACCTGTTAAGGCATCGATATGAGTCAAAAACTCTGGTGGTACTAGTAGGAATAGTCGCCGTGTTAGCCTTCATCCAGTATCTAACCCTGCAGATAAAAGGGATGGCCTATGTCTTTAATGTTCTTACTGAAGGGCATATCCCGTTTTGGTTCGGCGCGCTCCTGTCTTACGGCATTGTGATAATGTATGTCATAACTAGTGGTGTTAGGGGAGCGGCTTGGAGTGATGTGTTGCAAGCCATACTGATGCTTGTGGTGGCATGGGTGCTTTGTATCTATCTGGTGCTGCATTTGCATGGAGGTATCGGACCCATGTTTGATAATGCCATTAATATTAAGTCCAAGGACTTTTTCATAATTGGTGGGGCAGGTTCTTCTATGTCGGTTAACGCATATTCTAGCGCTATTATTGTCTCTATGATTGGTTTTTTAATGTGGCCCCATTTATTTACCAAATCATATACGACTACGGAACGCCGTATCAAATTAACTGTCATCGCTTATCCAGTATTCGCACTTTTCTTGGTCCCTGTCCTTTTCATAGGTTTCTCCGCTATTGGTGTAGTGCCTCCAGAGGTATTGGAAAAATCTGATCAAGTGCTTCCGTATCTCATTACACATGAATTAGGAAGTTCAGGACTTATCTATGGGCTGATTGGGGCTGGTGCTCTGGCAGCGGCGATGTCTTCGGCTGATGCCATCACGCACGGCGCGTCAGTCTCGTTTGGCCGAGATGTTGTTCAACCGATGGCTCCCAAAATTTCCGATCGTATGCAGTTGATGATTATGCGTATCGGCGTTGTTATTGTTGGAACAGCTGCTTATTACCTGGCTATTTTTGGTAGTAAGGGCCTAATAGATTTGTTGTTAGGTGCTTATGGCTCCATTGTTCAATTTGCTCCGGCAGTGTATGGGGCATTATTCTGGCGGCGTGGTAGTCGGATGGGTGCTATAGCGGGTTTGGTCGTGGGCGTCGCGGTAAATTTTTACTTTCAATTGGTGGCCGATTCGAGGCCATTTGATCTCCATGCCGGATTGCTTGGGTTGGTCGCGAACAGCGTTGTATTTATTGTCATAAGCCTCGTGACGCGGGTTACCCCTGACCATCAAGCTAAAGCCGATTCATTTGTTGAGGCCTAGTAATGTTTTATGTCTTACTTATTAGGCGCTGATGTATTGAATTGTTGATCTTCCAACTGCCGGAAGAGTGTAGTCATTGACCGTAAAAACTCGCTGTTTACCGTAGCAAGTTTGTTAAAAGGAGCAGGGATGTTGGTTGCCATTATCTCTGCTAGGGTTGTGCCCCGTGAGACGGCGTCGTCAGCTGTTAACTGAAGAAATTCTAGATAGTTTCGTGTGCTGTCCAAAGCCTGCCCTTTGGATAGAAGCGGCCCATGACCTGGAATAAGACGATCCCATTCTTGGTCTTCCAGCGACTCAAGATGATCTAACCATGTGGGGATATGGGCGTGGGGTATGGTAGCTGCACGTTCATTGAAAACTAAGTCCCCTGCAAAGAGTGTTCGGCTGGTTACGTCGTAGACGACCAAGTCTCCGCGAGTATGACCCTTTTGATATGGCTCAATTATTATTGGGCGTTGGCCCAGATCAACCATTCGTTGATTTTTTACCAACGAAGTAGGCATGTCGATCTGTGTTCCGGCGGTCCAGTCCAAGCCTATCTGTGTTTCAAGAAATCCAAAAAGGGTGCTTCCTTCCTGCGCCAAAAGCGCTTTAGCGTCTGGGTGCATCAGCACGTTGGTGTTTATTTTTTTGTAGGTTTGCAATCCAAAGGAGTGATCCCCATGGTGGTGAGTTATTACGGCAAATCGAATTGGCAAAGGGGAGATTTTTCTTATAGCGTTTATCATTTCTCTGGAATAGAGGTGGGTAGGACCCGCATCGATCACAAGGATCGCTTCCTCGCCAACAATAAACCCCGTGTTGACAATGTTTGCTCCATTTTGGCGTGAAAAAG
>CAZAHE010000091.1:0-4845 GCA_964484965.1 uncultured Acidiferrobacteraceae bacterium
TAGCCTTTCATTAATGGTTTGGGTGATCGGTTCGATAGACGAATCGCCACTTTTCAACTCACTGGGGCAATTCGACAAAATCTTTGCTCTTTCTGCTTCACGACTCGTTTTTGGCGGGCAACAACACCGGTCCCGCTCGTCCTGCGCAGCCAACCAGGGTCTCTTTGGCATCGCCGTCCCAGACCAGCGGCCTGTTGATTAGGCAGCAGCTGATCGATTTTGCGGTGACTGCCGGGGACAGACCATTATGCTCAGCGGTACCTCGCTGATCCGCTACCCTGGTGCCGGAGTCTTTTACTCCTTCAAACACTTTATCAGAATCTAGGGCTATATTCCAGCTTGTCATGTCACCGAATCAGAACGATAAGCGTAATACAGCACAGGTGCAACTTGTGGTTGTGCATGCAGATGCACAGGGACAACGAGTCGATAATTGGCTGGTGAAACGCCTGAAACGTCTACCACGCTCCCATTTGTACAAGATCATTCGCGATGGGCAGGTACGTGTTAATGGCTCGCGGGTGCGCCAGACTTATAGGGTTCAGGAGGGCGACCGCGTGCGTATTCCGCCTGTCAGACTCGAGCCGGTTCGCAATCACGCCGATAGCGCTGCGTTTGGTCCATTCACTCCTGCCATTTTGCATGAGGATGAATGCTTATTAATACTCGATAAGCCTGCAGGCATTGCGGTACACGGGGGCACTGGCATTCGTGCTGGTTTAGTAGAGTGGTTAAGGCGCACTCGAGCGGACTGCTCTTTTCTCGAACTCGCGCACCGTTTGGATCGTGCCACCTCGGGCTGCTTGGTGATGGCCAAATCGGTCCTGGCGCTACGCAGTCTCCATAGTCAGTTTCGCACTGGCGAGGGCATAGAAAAGAAATATCAGGCTTTGCTTCATGGGCAATGGAAAGGCGGCTCGCGAAGCATCGATCTTCGGCTGCGGGTCGGTAGGACCAGTGGCCGCGGACTACGTCAATCAGTGCCCGACGAACAAGGAAAAGCAGCGCTCTCACATTTTCGCCCGCTCAAACGTTTTGCTCAACATACGCTAGTTGAAGTGACTCTCGCGACAGGTCGAATGCATCAGATTAGAGCGCATGCGGCAGCTATCGGTTATCCCGTGGTCGGCGATCGTTACTACGGCGATCGAGCGGCAGATCGCTTATTGCGTTCTGCTGACTTCCAGAGAATGTGGCTGCATGCATCCGCTATTACCATGCAACATCCTGAATCGGCAGTTCCGTTGGACGTGCGTTCGCATTTGCCGAAAGCGCTTTCTGAATTACTCCACGTCCTTGATTGAGTAGTAGCACTTTAAGTTATTCATCGATACGGTTTTCTAGACTACGCGGTAATTCTCTTTGCCGAGCAATTCAACCAACGCAATCAGTGGCAACCCAATCAACGCGCTCGGGTCATCACCAACCATGCGTGTTAACAGAGCTATACCGAGACCATCGGCCCGCAGTGAGCCGCAGCAGTTATACGGCTGTTCACGATTGAGGTACCGTTTGATCAGGTCTTCATTTAGAACGCGATACGTCACTTCATAGGAAATGACACGCGAGTGCAGTGCCCCTGAAGACGCATTAACGAGAGCAAGGCCAGTATACAATTGTACGGTTTTCCCCGATGCCGCGAGCAGTTGTTCGATTGCAGTTTCGCGGTCTCCCGGCTTCCCGGTGATCACACCGCCATGGACAGCAACCTGGTCGGAGCCAATTATGAGCGCTTCGGGATGCCTGCGCTTGACAGTCTGCGCCTTTTCAACCGCTAAACGTGTCACCAGTGAAGGTGCGTCTTCGCCAGGCAATGCGGTCTCATCGATATCAGGTGGATCGACGACAAACGGTACATCCAACTGCTCAAGCAATCCGCGCCGAAAGGCAGATGAGGAAGCCAGGATCAGTTGCGCGGGTTGATAAGATTTTGACACTTTGTCACTCTCCGAATATAGTTCGTTTCGCCTAAGTGCCGCTCGAAGTATTGTCCTTAGTTTCTCATTGCGACATCTTCATTTTAGGGTAAATGATCATCATGGCCGTACAACAAAATAGAAAGACTCCTTCCAAGCGGGGAATGCGCCGCTCACATGATCGGCTGCGTACAGCAGCGTTGTCAGCTGACCCTGTTTCTGGTGAACTTCACCGACGTCATCACGTCGCTGCCGACGGCTACTACCGGGGGCGGCGTGTTATTCCAGACAAAGACATTGTGGAATAGCCCATTACCCTCACAATGACTGCGCAAGATTCGTCGAGCGCAAAAGTTACCACGACTGAGCAAACGCCGATGGATACCACCATCGCGCTAGACCTGATGGGTGGTGACATTGGAGCTGCTGCGACAGTTCCCGCTGCGATCGCTGCTGTTGAGGCGTCGCCGACATTATCATTGGTTCTTGTTGGGCCAGAGAAAAAGATTCGATCTCAATATGGCTCGCAACTAGATCATTCTCGCTTATTGTTCTGCGATGCCAGCGAGGTGATTGACATGCACGAGTCCCCGACAGGCGTGCTGAAGGGAAAGCCCGACTCATCAATGAGGCGTGCAATTGACCTAGTCAATGACGGTGCCGCTGCTGCATGTGTAAGCGCTGGCAATACCGGGGCATTGACTGCTATGGGAACGCTGGTTATCAAACGTCTGTCGGGTATTGAGCGGCCAGCAATCGTATATCCGTTACCGAGGTCCCGTGGCCACGTTTACATGCTCGATCTCGGCGCGAGCAATGATGCAACGCCACGAAGACTATTCCAGTTCGGCATCATGGGAGCAATGCTGTCGCAATACCTCGACAATAAGTCTCGACCATCAATTGGACTGCTCAATATCGGCAAGGAAGAAGGCAAGGGTAGTGAGTATTTAACGGAAGCTGCTACGCTATTCAAACAGAGCCCGTTAAATTATGTTGGTTATGTTGAAGGCAACGATATTTATGCCGGCGAAGTTGATGTAATAGTGTGTGATGGTTTCACCGGCAATGTCGCGTTGAAGACCAGCGAAGGACTGGTTGAGATGATTCGCTCAATTTTACGTGAGGAGTATGGCCGTACTGTGTTTGCCCGGGCAGCCGGCATGCTTTCATTACCGGTGCTTCAGCGTATCAAATCACGCACGGACTCACGCCGTTACAATGGTGCAATGTTACTAGGATTACAGAAACCGGTAGTCAAAAGTCACGGTGGCGCAGATGCATTCGCACTGACGCACGCTATCAGAGTTGCGATGGAAGTAGTCGAAAAACGCATTACCTCCCATATTGCCGACCAACTCAATCAACTCCAGGGATAGGCAATATGACTTTCGCGAGGATCGCCGGTGTTGGAGGGTACCTCCCTGAACGAATACTGACTAATGCTGAAATCAGCAAGTCAATTGAAACCAGCGATGAATGGATTCGCACTCGTAGCGGAATACGGGAGAGGAGGATCGCAGCGGATACGGAGTTTACCTGCGACCTGGCGGAAAAAGCCGCCTCGCGGGCATTACAAAGCGCGGGTCGGGACCCTGAGGAAATCGATCTTGTAGTTGTAGCCACCACCACACCCGATCAAGTTTTCCCGAGCACCGCGTGTCTTTTGCAGGCCCGGCTGAATATTGGTGACTGTCCAGCATTCGATATCCAAGCCGTATGCGCGGGTTTCGTTTACGCGCTAGATATTGTCAACAAATACATAGCATGTGATGCGGCACGCTGCGCGCTGATTGTGGGCGCAGAAACATTCTCGAGAATACTCGATTGGACCGATCGTTCTACTTGTGTTCTTTTTGGTGACGGCGCTGGAGCAATGATCATAGAGGCGGCTGCTGAGCCTGGAATTCGGTCAACGCACCTTCATGCCGACGGTGCCTATACGGGTCTGTTGCAGGTGCCGGTCGGCGTTTCAACAGCTCATTCAACACTTGCGCAAGGGCGCGCGTACACTGAAATGCATGGTGCAGAGGTGTTTCGTTGGGCGGTCAAAGCAATGGGTGATGTTGTGGAAGAAGCGCTGCGTCATAACCAAATCGATCAGTCTGAGGTCGATTGGTTGGTACCGCACCAAGCAAACTTGCGAATTATTTCGGCAACGGCCAAGCGAGCCGGTTTTGATATGGAACGAGTGGTCGTCACGGTTGATCGTCACGGCAACACATCGGCTGCTTCTATTCCGCTTGCCTTTGATGAAGCAGTGCGCGACGGTCGTATAAAACGCGGCCACAACGTCCTACTAGAGGGTTTTGGTGGTGGCTTTACCTGGGGTAGCGTTTTACTGCGATATTAGATGCAAAGGGGATGCTAACGTGCAACTCACTGGGGAAGTAGCGCTAGTCACTGGCGCAAGCCGAGGTATAGGAAAAACTGTCGCACAGCATTTGGGCCAACTTGGCGCATATGTCGTCGGCACCGCGACAACATCAGCAGGTGCGCGGGCCATTTCTTCCCGTCTTAAAGAGCATGGGCATAACGGCATCGGACTGGTGCTGGATGTGACTGATGTTGATGCGGTTGAAGAGATCATCAATACAACGCAATCGGACTACGGTACTGTATCGATTCTGATCAATAACGCGGGTATAACAAGAGATAACCTTCTGGTCAGAATGTCACCAAAAGACTGGGACATCGTGCTTAACACGGATCTGACGTCTATCTACCGTATGAGCCGAGCATGCTTACGAGCAATGATGAAGGCACGCCACGGTAGGATCGTAAACATTACATCGGTTGTTGGCTCTACGGGCAATGCCGGGCAGGCCAATTACGCCGCCGCAAAGGCCGGCATTAACGGCTTCACTCGCGCGTTAGCGCTGGAGGTTGGGAGTCGCGGTATTACGGTTAATGCGGTCGCACCAGGATT
>CAZAHE010000091.1:4945-9469 GCA_964484965.1 uncultured Acidiferrobacteraceae bacterium
GCATCCCAACGATGGACTTGCAACAGGGAATATTGTTTAATCCGTGCCACCCGAAGCGCCGCATAACGACCCTGGGCAAACGCCTATGCACTGACGCGCCGCCCAGTAGTGCGAACGGAATAAGTACTGTGATTTACCAATGGAGGGTGGAACAACGATGAGCAGCATCGAAGAACGGGTAAGAAAAATCGTGGTCGAGCAGCTCGGCGTTGCCGAGGAGCAAGTGACGCCGGACGCCTCATTTGTTGATGATCTTGGTGCAGATTCTCTTGACACGGTTGAATTGGTGATGGCACTCGAGGAGGAATTTGACGCCGAGATTCCCGATGACCAGGCTGAATCCATCACGACCGTAAAACAAGCGGTTGATTTCATCCAAACGCATTCAAAAGCCTAATCTGACTCCTATCTGTCCCACACTATCTTGTTGCCCACGGGCAATTACAAATTATTGTCCGGTCATTGACTGATTTGGCTAGGCGTCGCGTTGTGATAACAGGTGTCGGTTGTATTTCACCGATAGGTTTATCCGCGCCACAGACCTGGTCAGGCCTAGTTGAGGGTCGAAGTGGTATAGGACCGATCACATTATTTGACGCATCAGATCTGCCGTGCCGTATTGCAGGTGAGGTCACCAACTTTGACCCGCATACACTCCTGTCGGCGAAGGATGCCCGCAAAATGGATCGTTTTATCCAGCTGGGGCTGGTTGCAGGGATCGAAGCATTTAACGATTCTGGCCTCGAGGTGACGCCACTAGTGGCACCACGGATCGGAGTGTTGGTTGGTGCTGGTATCGGTGGATTGCAAACCATCGAAGAAACGACAACGTTATATGAAACCCGTGGTCATCGGAGGGTGTCACCGTTCTACATACCTGGGAGCCTGGTCAACATGGTTGCTGGTAACCTGTCGATAATGCTGGGCTTGAAAGGTCCTAATCTTTCCATCGCAACTGCTTGTAGTTCGGGAACCCATGCTATTGGCCAAGCTGGTCGGATTATCCAGTATGGCGACGCCGATGTGATGTTGGCCGGTGGTGCCGAGGCGGCGATCACCAAAACATCTATCGCTGGTTTTGGTATGGCAAAGGCGCTGAGTCGTAGAAATGACGGACCCGAGAAAGCTTCCCGCCCCTGGGATATGAGCAGGGATGGGTTTGTGGTTGGCGAAGGAGCTGGGGTTGTTGTATTGGAAGAATTCGAGCACGCCCGCCAACGGGGTGCGCGAATTTATGCCGAACTGAGCGGGTTCGGACTGAATGCAGATGCGGCCCACATGACTCAGCCCGCACCTGGGGGGGAAGGCGCGGCGCGTTGCATGGAGCATGCGCTCAGGGATGCAAGTCTTCTGCCTGAATCAGTCGATTACATTAATGCGCACGGTACGTCGACAGCTCTAGGGGATGTGGCTGAGACGATGGCCATTAAAAGCTGCTTCGGCAAGCACGCAGAACAACTGATGATCAGCTCGAATAAATCAATGATAGGTCATCTTCTCGGCGCCGCTGGCGGGGTTGAGGCCATAGCGACGGTCTTAACACTCCATCATCAGGTTATTCCGCCAACCATCAACATTGAAGAACCCGATCCATTGTGTGATCTAGATTACGTGGCAGGAAGCGCCCGCGATATGGCTGTAGCAACTGCGCTATCCAACTCATTTGGATTTGGTGGGACGAACGGCAGCCTGGTATTTCAACGCATCCAGTGAGTTCGCTCCCTCAGCGGTGGTGGATGCGCCTGGCAGGGGCCGTTGTGTCGTTACTATTACTGTTTTCAGCTGCATTCTTTTTCGTCTATTGGGATGTCAATCGGCTCATCAACCCGGGTAAGGCCTCATACCATCTTGAATCAGGAAGTGGGCTTTCCGATTTCACTTCGAAACTTCAATCGCGCGGTGTTATTGATCGTGAGTGGACTTTATTGCTTTGGGCCGCGGTATACCGACAAACGAACGATGTGAAGGCCGGTGAATTTCGTTTTCAGGACCCGACCACATTGTCCGCAATATTGGATCAGTTGAGGCGTGGTGACGTTGTAACCTACCGGGTAACATTGTTCGAGGGATCGACCACGGCGCAGATGCGCGCCAGTCTTAAACTGGCGCCGGCATTGACACGAATATTGCCAACTCTTGAAGACAAAGAACTCCGAGAAATTGTTGGAATCAAGAGTAGCTTATCTGAGGGATGGTTCTTCCCAGACACATATTTTTACACGCGAGGTGATACCGATGTTTCGATTCTGAAGCGCGCGCATAAGCGTATGAACGACATGCTTAAGCAAGCTTGGGCGAATCGTCGCCCGGGTCTTCTCCTCAAACGGCCTTACGAAGCACTCATTTTGGCATCGATCGTCGAACGAGAGGCTTTAAGAGATGCCGAGAAATCGATCATCGCCGGCGTTTTTATAAAACGTCTTAGTTTGGGTATGCGGTTGCAGGCTGATCCAACCGTTATTTATGGCCTGGGCGATCATTTTGACGGCGACCTTACTCGCAAAGATCTTGAATCGGACACGCCTTACAATAGCTATACGCGTGCTGGCTTGCCGCCCACGCCAATATCAAGTCCTGGCCGTGTAGCCCTAAATGCCGCCACTAGACCATCACAAACAAAATATCTGTACTTTGTTGCCCGGGGCGACGGCACACACCTATTTTCTGAGACTTATAAACAGCACCAGCGGGCCGTAGGCAAGTTCCAGAGAGCCAACTGATAACTAATAAACGCTAAGCCAGTGACCGGTAAAAAAGGAAAATTCATAGCATTGGAGGGTATCGATGGGGCAGGGAAGTCGACGCATTTATCTTGGATTGCAGATCACCTGACTCGGCAAGGAATTAGTGTAACGGCAACGCGGGAGCCTGGTGGAACGCCTATTGCAGAGCGTCTTCGAACAATTTTGCTTGATGGAAGCGAGGTTATGACACCATTGGCAGAACTTTTGATCATGTTTGCTGCTCGCGCGGAACATATTGAAAAGATTATTCGTCCTGCTCTCCTGGCCGGACGCTGGGTGCTGTGCGACCGCTTTACCGATGCCAGCTATGCATATCAAGGTGGCGGACGCCAGCTTGACTCAGCTGACATCAGTCGTCTCGAGCAGATGACACAGAATGGCTTGCGACCGGATCTTGTTTTATTACTGGACGCGCCTGTCGAAGTCGGCCTGGCCCGCCGACATGGTCAAGACCGCAGTGGTGATCGCTTTGAGAGCCTTGATTTTGATTTCAAACAACGCGTGCGTGCAGCGTACCTCGAACGAAGTCGAATTCAAGATTGGATTCAGGTATTGGATGCGACTGCTTCTATCGAGTCGATTCAAGAGCAAATCCGGGGCCATCTTGATACCCTGGTGCTTTCACAACGACCATGAAACAAGTTTTCCCCTGGCACCATGAACAGTTGACTGCGCTGGCCATGCAGCAGGATCGGCTTCCACCTGGCCTGATGATCTGTGGTAACCGCGGTGCCGGCAAGCTTCGTTTCTCACTGCAGTTTGCGCGCGACATGCTATGTTCGGAACAGGGCAGCGGCTGCGGTCAATGTATGGACTGCACACTAGTGGACGCCGGACACCACCCAGACCTGCATGTTCTGACCAGCAGCGCTGGGATCGATGAATTGGACGAATCTCTGGCGTCGGCGGCGGCCCGCTACATTCCCAGTAGTGCTGCATCTACTACAACTGGCAGATCCATAACGGTCGATCAGGTACGTCAGCTAATTAATGCACTATCTGCTACCTCGCATCGAAACGGTCCCAAAGTGGTGCTTGTTGTGACGGCAGATGCGATGAATCGAAACGCCGCCAATGCCGTATTGAAAGTGTTGGAAGAGCCGACTGACGACACCTTCTTTGTCCTGCTCGCTAGCTTAGTTAACCGGATTCCGGCAACAGTGCGAAGCCGCTGTGTGGATATTGTGCTGACCTTGCCACAGCACGAATCTCTGGCCAAATATCTCAAATCCTCATTCACTCATGATGCTGCGCTTATCACTCGGTATATAGAGATAGCACACGGTGTACCAGAGCTCGCAGCACAATTGTTGAACGCGCTTGACAATGACCGAGAAACGCCTCAACAGGAGTGGCTGAAAGTATTGGCGGAAGGGAATCTATTGTCTGGCGCCACAATTGCCCAATTGCGAGGTGCTGGACTCCGGAACATCCTTCCGTCGTTACAGAAGGAATTGTGCCGCAGGATCAAATCCGAATTGCTACGAATCGAGGATGGCTCCCACGCCGTCAAAGTAATAACGCCGCATACGGCTTTTCGTCTCTACTCGGAGATTGGACGATTTCTAACTACACAGTCAGGCACCATTGACGAAGGGCTTTTTCTGGATCATATTTCAGGAATACTTGAATAGATCATCCTGTAAATCAATCTAATAGAGCGATAGCCAACAGATGGCGGGCAATAACTCCTCAGATAGTGGTTCGGCAGTCAAGCTAACCAAACCAAAGGTACTCACTGTTTCAATAACAGAGGAGAGGGCTTTGTATCATTCGTATA
>CAZAHE010000092.1:0-2130 GCA_964484965.1 uncultured Acidiferrobacteraceae bacterium
CAGGGGAGAATATTTTTGAAGGTCCAGACGGTAACTGGAGTGATTCCGTATTCGGCGCTGTAGTCGGATTGCATCGACACGTCGGTGACATGACAGCCATTGACGGCACATTGGCATCATCGAGTGCATCGAGCCACGAGGCTGAAGTTCGTTCTGCCACTATCGCGGCAAGCTCCCCATACAGGGCATCGATATTGGCCAAACGCTTTGAAAGCGACCCATAACGCTCGTCGTTTGCCAAATCCTCCCGACCCGCAATTCGGAAAAAAGACTGCCACTGATCATCGGTGTACGGCAGCACACCGATATAACCATCCTGTGTCGCGTAGGGCCGACGCTCTGGTGACAGTGCCCGGGGATACCCTGGTTCGCCACGTGGCGGCTGGTACGCTGCGCCATAGAGGTGTTCGACCATATTGAAAGCAACCAGCGTCTCAAACATCGGCACTTCTACGTGTTGACCTCTGCCAGTGCGCAATCGGTGAACCAGCGCCATCGTAATGGCATAAACAACGGTCGTGGCGGTAATCTTGTCGGCAATTGCTGAGGTGACGTATCTCGGGGCATGTCCTTGACTCTGTAACGAAGCCAAGCCACAAGCAGCTTGAATCATGTCGTCAAATGCCGGTTTGTGCCCGTAAGGGCCGCCCGCACGAAACCCATATGTACTGCAATAGATCAAGTCGGATTTATGCTGTTGCAGGGAGGCATAATCGATTTCCAGGCGCGCTGCCGCTTGCGGTCTCATGTTATGAACAAAGATGTCCGCACCCTCAATCATCTTGTAGAAGAGTTCTTTCACTTCGCGCCGCTTCAGGTCCATTACGACGCTGCGTTTATTTCGGTTTGCGCCGAGGAAAACCGATCCCATTGTGTCCGCCGGTGGTGGCCCGACATGCCGGATTGGGTCACCCGCGGGGGCTTCGACCTTTATCACGTCGGCACCCATGTCGCCTAGGATTTGTGTTGCAAACGGCCCCAAAAGTATCGTCGTAAGATCAACCACACGCAGCCCTGCCAAAGGGCCACTAGCCAAAGTGTGGGGACTGGTGTCGTTTTGCACTGCTGCGCCGACGGTTTAGTAAGAGCGCGGCAACCCGAGCACTCTTTCGGCCAGGTAAGACAACACCATTTCCTGGCTCACTGGCGCAATTCTTGGGATCAACACTTCGCGCAGGAGCCTTTCAACCTGAAACTCGCGGGCGTATCCCATGCCGCCATGGGTCATAACAGCCCGTTCACAAGCCGTAAACGCAGCTTCCGCTGCGAAATACTTCGCCGCATTGGCATCTGCGGCACACGGTTCGCCGGCGTCATAAGCCGACGCGGCACGAAGGGCGAGCAACCAGGCGGCCTCAAGCTCGGTCCACGAGCGCGCCAGCGGATGCTGAATGGCCTGGTTCTGACCAATGGGGCGACCAAAAACGATCCGATCGTTGGCATAGCGAGCAGCCCGGTCAATCGCGTTTCGTCCGATGCCGACCGCCTCGGCTGCAATCAGCACGCGTTCTGGATTCAGGCCATCCAACAGATAACGAAAACCCTTACCCTCTTCACCGATCCGATCATCGATTGGCACGATCAGATCATCAATGAAAAGCTCGTTTGAATCCACCGCTTTGCGGCCCATCTTGTCAATCTCTCGGACCGTGATCCGCTGGCGATCTAGCCGGGTATAAAACAAAGTCAAACCATCTACGGAAGAGACATTGTCGGTCATCGCGGTGGTGCGAGCCAGCAGCATCACACGGTCTGCCTGCTGCGCTGTCGATGTCCAGATCTTTCGACCACGAACGACATAATGGTCCCCGTTGACTTTTGCCTCGGTCCTGAGTCGCCCGGTGTCCAGCCCGGAATCCGGTTCGGTCACGGCAAAACACGCGCTCTCTCGGCCTTCAATCAATGGCCGCAACCAACGTTCGCATTGCGCTTCGCTGCCATAAACCACAATCGGATGTGGCCCGAAGATATTGATATGGATGGATGAGGCAGCACTCATCGCGCCACCGGAGTTGGTCACCGCATGCATTAATACCGCTGCCTCGGTGATGCCGAGACCTGCACCGCCGTATTGTTCCGGCATCGCAATACCCAACCAGCCGCCCTCCACCATCGCCTGGCGAAACTCGG
>CAZAHE010000092.1:2140-9353 GCA_964484965.1 uncultured Acidiferrobacteraceae bacterium
CACCAGTTCGATCATGTTCCAGCCAGTAGGCATCATCGAAATCAGCACACACACGCCGTACCGACTCGTCAATGCTGCGCTGTTGTTCGTTGAGTGTGAAATTCATTAACCCTATCGCTCACCCTATCTTGAGAGTTCGTCAAACAAAACCTGTCGCCCAGGCCTCGAACTCATTAAATCAGCATTCTTTAAATTACACGTCACACATACATTTATTAGTAGTGCCGCAACTCGACGATATTATCGTCTGGGTCACGTATATAAAGCGAAGTGCCATTGCCATGGGCACCCCAACGAGTATCGGGCCCGTCATGAACATCAACACCAATCGAGTGAAAGTGTGTCTTTAACGCCTGCATATCGGTCGCTTCGATGACCAGACAAAAATGATCCTGATTCACTCCATTTGGCTTGCCGTCGAGCAGATCAATCAATGTGTCCCGATTAATTCGCACCGATGGAAATGGTGCCTGTCCGTCGCGCCATGCCGACACACGTTCGGAAACCAGTCCGAGCACATCACAATAAAACTTAAGTGATTGTTCAACGTCGATCACTCGAAGTGCAATGTGATCGAGCGCATTAATTGAAATAACCATTTTCGTATCCAAGGTTCCTTACACGGAAAGGAAGTTTTGGGAATTTCCCCACTTTTGCGGCGACCCCACCGCTGGTGGTTCGGGTGAATTGCAAATAAAACAACAGCTTGTTCGCGTTCTCGATGCCAAGTCAATGCTGTCAGTAATGCACTGCCAGTCAAGGCTTACGCCACTACAATAGCGCAGGAGGACCGAATCCGATTGCTCAGCCAGCATCAGCAATAGGATCGTTGAACCAACACAGTGCAGGTAAACGGTAAGGAGTACACTTGTAATCTGCATCATGTTTATTGTATAAGTTATTGATTAATATGTGTATTCATAAGATAAAGCAGTATGGCCCCAGCAAGTCGGCCGGAATCCGACGTTGATTCGTCGCCTTCTTCCCTTCCTGCGCTGGTGGCCAAAGGTTAACCCAGACTCACTGCGCCATGACCTGTTTGCTGGTCTGACCGGTGCCATCGTTGTCCTTCCCCAAGGCGTTGCTTTTGCGACCATCGCGGGCATGCCACCACAGTACGGGCTCTATGCCGCGATGCTGCCAACGATCATTGCGGCACTCTTCGGGTCTTCATGGCACCTGGTATCGGGTCCAACAACAGCCGCCTCGGTGGTGCTCTTCTCAACCTTAAGCCCCCACGCTTTGCCTGGTAGCGCCGACTACGTGGCTCTCGCGTTGACTCTGACTCTGATGGTCGGTGTTTTTCAATTACTACTCGGTGTCCTTCGTCTCGGAACTCTGGTGGACTTCATCTCCCACACCGTTGTTGTTGGATTCATCGCTGGCGCTGCCATTCTTATCTTCGCCAGTCAGATCCCCACGTTCCTGGGCCTTCCCCCGGACAGCCGCTGGGCACTTTATGAAATTCCGGGGCAAATTGTTACGCAAATCAATCAAGTCAATCCATACACCATGGCGGTCGGTGTGGTTTCAATTGCAGCCGGAATCGCAACACTGCGGCTGTTTCCTCGCATCCCCTATATGCTTGCTGCTATGTTCGCCGGCGCGGTGCTCGCTTTTTTCATTGATCTTGTTATTGGTGCACAAACGGCTCAGATCAAGTCCGTGGGGGCGCTGCCATCGGGATTGCCTAAAATGACTATACCGGTCATTTCCTTCGACACCATCAATCTTCTCGCTCCAGCAGCCGCGGCAATAACGCTATTGGCATTGACCGAAGCGATCACTATTAGTCGAGCGATTGCACTGCGCTCCGGGCAGAACCTCGACTCGAACCAGGAATTCCTCGGTCAAGGTCTTTCAAACATGGCAGCGAGTTTCTGCTCAGGTTATGTCGCAACAGGATCCTTTAATCGCACGGGGGTAAATTACGAAGCTGGTGCGCGAACCCCGTTGTCTGCCATTGTGGCGGGCCTTGCGCTAATGGCGATTGTTCTTTTTATCGCACCTCTGACCGCCTATCTCCCAAACGCAGCAATGGCCGGCGTACTGTTCCTCGTCGCCTGGCGCCTTATTGATATCGGGCGCATCATCAAAATCCTGAAAACAAGCCGCACCGAAGCTGCGGTCTTGATCCTGACAATTGCTACCGCATTGTTGGTTGGTCTTGAATATGCAATCCTTCTTGGTGTTGTTTTTGGGCTGCTCTTGTTCGTGATGGATTCTGCTCGGCCACGTATTTTTTCACGAGTGCCGAACCCAAACACACCAAATCGGGACTTCGTAACCGATCCCAACCTGCCGGAATGCCCCCAAATTAAGTTTGTGCGCGTAGATGGCTCGCTGTATTTTGGCTCCACCCATCATGTCGAACGCATGCTCGAAATTTATCGACAGAGACAACCGGATCAGTCTCATTTACTGCTGATCTGTTCGGGTATTAATGAGATTGATATCACCGGTGCAGAATTATTGGCTGAAGAAGCACACAAGCGCAACAGCGAGGGAGGGGGCCTTTACCTTTACCGAATCAAACCAGATGTCGAGAAATTTCTCATACGAGGGGGCTACTTGTCTGATATTGACGAAACACACCGTTTCGTAAAAAAAGCAGATGCGATAATCAATATCTTCGGACGTCTGGACCGATCAATCTGCGCACGCTGCGAGCATCGGATTTTTCTTGAATGTGCCTCTATACCTGGGCCAGCGGCACCACAAGAACCTGATGTGACGCCAAAAGGCTCACGGCCATAGTCAATTTGTAGTCCTTTCAGCGGAGGACACCACTTAGCAAATCACTTCTAACGTCTGACCTCCGGGAGGATGCGCTCAGAATAATCAGCGATCAACTTTTCCTCATCTCCGTTCTCAACGGTAAATGTTGAATTGCGTGACACCTGCCATACGCAATCGCCGTAGCTTTTCAACATGCTGCTCTGGGGAGCCCGGCGAATAACACGATACGTTGTGGCGCTGCCTGCCTTGATTGATACGAGCAGGGCGCAGGATCAACATCCATATTTGATAAATACTGGCAATTAGTGAGACACCGCTCGCACGAATGACTTAAAAGCATTGCGTACTGCCCACCCTGAGCATTGATTGGTGCCTGACTGACACAAGACAGCCGCCTTCCATGCTACCTTCTCAGCTGTCATTCAAAACCAGGCTATGGTCTGGGCCCTCACACACCATTTGAAACGCCAACAGGAAGAGTGATCATGACAGGTCCACTGACGGGATATCGAATCATAGATGTCACCAACATGCTCACCGGTCCGTGGGCAACATCACTTCTAGGTGATCAGGGCGCCGACGTGATCAAAGTCGAAATGCCCGGGGTCGGCGACCATACCCGCTCTGTTGGCAGTCGCCGTGGTGGAATTTCGGTCAACTTTCTCAATATCAATCGTAGCAAGCGGTCAATCACTCTCAATTTAAAATCAACCGAAGCGATTAAAGTTCTAAAAACACTGGTTGCCAGTGCCGATGTCTTCATTCAAAACTTTCGCCCAGGTGTCGTCGAGCGACTCGGTATCGGCGAACCTGATATTCGGGCGGCCGCACCGAACATCGTCTACGTATCGATGTCGGGATTCGGGGAAAACGGCCCGCTTGCATCCAAACCGGTCTACGACCCCATCATTCAGGCTATCTCAGGGCTAACGACGATCCAGGCTGGATCTGACAACAGCCGACCTCGGCTGGTACGTACCATATTGTCAGATAAGCTGACGGCGGTGGTTGCATCGCAAACGGTCACCGCTGCCTTGCTCGCTCGTGAGCGCAGTGGCAAGGGACAACATGTGCGCTTGTCGATGCTGGACGCCATGTTGAGTTTTCTTTGGGGCTCGGATATGGGAGCACAGACCTTTGTCGATGAACCGGTAACGAGCCAGGCCGCCGCCAGTTTTATTGATCTCATCTACGAAACAAGCGATGGTTACATGACCGTATCGACGATGGGCGACAAAGAATGGGCAGCACTTGCAAGGGCTTTTGAAATGCCGAATCTGGTCAATGATCCTCGATTCAAGACAGCAGACCTTCGCGACCGTAATGTGGATGAACGACTTGATTTTATACAAAGCATACTGAAAACCAGGACCACTCAGGAATGGCTGACTATTTTCGAACGTGAAGAAGTACCCGCTGCACCAGCACTCACGCGCAACGAAGTGATTCGACACCCGCAAGTTGTGGCCAGTGACATCTTGATCGAAGTCGATCACCCGTTTGCAGGACGTTTGCGCCAGACTCGAACACCCGCACGTTTTGAGGGCACGCCAACGCAGATCAATCGCGGTGCGCCCCGTCTCGGAGAACACAACCTCGAAGTACTTACAGAAATCGGACTTTCACAAACCGAGATCGATACACTTCGTGCCAACGGTGCGATCGGAAATGAACACTATTCCGATTCAGAAACAACCTCGAAGAATCTCTGAAAACTACACTATCGGCCACACTAACCATCAGCAAAAGAATCCAAATGATCGATTTCTATTACTGGCCTACGCCGAACGGCTGGAAAATTTCTATTGCGCTTGAAGAAATGGCGCTGGCTTACCGGGTGATTCCAATCAACATCGGCCGCGGTGAACAGTTCGATCCCGAGTTTGCCAAAATTAGCCCTAGCCACCGTATGCCGGCGATAGTGGATCATAATCCGCCAGCTGGCGGCACAACGCTTTCTTTAGCCGAATCCGGCGCTATTCTTCTTTACCTGGCCGACAAAAGTGGCCTTTTTTTCCCCGCTACACCGACCGAACGGCATCAAGCCACGCAGTGGCTGATGTGGCAGGTCAGCCAACTTGGGCCAATGCTTGGACAGAACGGCCACTTCGCGTTGTATGCGAAAGAGAAGATTCCGTATGCAATTGAACGTTACCGGCACGAAGTGTTGCGCCTGTTCAGTGAGCTGGATCGACGTCTTACGGGAAGACAGTACATCTGTAATGAATACAGCATCGTCGACATGGCATGCTGGCCATGGGTGCTGACTTACAAAAGCCAACAAATTGATCTTAATGAGTTTCCCCAAATTCGTCGGTGGTATGACGATTTAAAAACGCGTCCTGCCCTGCGGCGTGGATATGATCTGCTCAAGGAAACTCGCTCGAAACGTGGAACAGAAACTCCAGATGATGAAGCACGGAAGTTTCTGTTTGGCGCTGAACAGGCCAGATGATTCTCGAATTGTCCGACACCATAGACACAGCCAGCGATTGTCAAAACTAAGTTCAGTCGAAATTCACTGGGCTTAATCACGAACTTATTCATTTCAACGAGGAACCAACCGATGGTTAGCGACGTGTTCTACGGCGGTATACCCGCCCTGATGACACCTTGTACAACGCAAGGCACACCGGACTTTTCCAAACTGGTAGCAAAGGGACGCGAGCTAATCGATCTTGGAATGACAAGTGTTGTCTATTGTGGTTCGATGGGAGACTGGCCGTTGTTGACCGATCGACAACGCCAAGAGGGTGTCGCGCAACTGGTCAATGCCGGGGTCCCGGTCGTCGTCGGCACTGGCGCACAAAATACCAGACTTGCAGTATCGCATGCAGCCCACGCCCAGGCCGTCGGCGCCGGTGGATTGATGCTGATTCCTCGCGTCCTGTCACGTGGCTCGTCGCCCGCGGCGCAGCGCGCGCACTTCACGGCAATACTGGAAGCCGCCCCACAGTTACCGGCAGTCATCTATAACAGTCCTTATTACGGATTCGAAACCAAAGCTGATCTGTTCTTTTCCCTGCGTGACGCCCATCCCAATCTGGTCGGATTTAAGGAGTTTGGCGGGCGTGCACCGCTTAGCTATGCAGCTGAACACATCACCGGCACCGACGTGGCACTCAAACTACTGGTCGGGGTCGACACCCAGGTCGTGCACGGTTACGTCAACTGCGGTGCTGAAGGAGCCATTACAGGTATCGGCAATGTGCTGCCGCGCGAAGTACTGCATCTTCTATACCTTTGCCGGCTGGCTGCCAACGGTGACAACCGAGCCAGGAGCTTGGCGCAAGAGCTCGACGATGCCCTGATGGTGTTGTCCACCTTCGATGAAGGCCCGGATCTCGTGCTCTACTACAAATACCTGCTTTCACAGCTGGGTGAGTCTGGTTACGAGCGGCACTTCAACGAGGATGACCATCTCAGTTGCAGTCAGCAGCACCTGGCTCGCAGCCAGCTTGCGCTATTCCAGACGTGGTGGCACGACTGGCCAGGCGCCGCATACGACAAGCGAATGACATCAGATGCCGCGTGAGGGAAGCAGCGCCGTTCCATCGGTGCGAGACATCGCAATACCTGCCAGCATATACATCACGATGTAGACGATGACCCGATAAACGATCGCCGATCCCGGTGGTATGCAGATGAAAGACATACCCGATACGCCACGCTTGCCGACTTCGTGAGCTATCTTGATGATTTCGTAGTCACTGAGGCCGATCGGCTCTACCGCCTCGCCAAGAATATCCCCTGGCGCGGGTCCTGCACCACCCATGACGTCCATGTCGAAATGCACATAGACCGCATCTGTTCCTTTGTATGCACGATCAAGTTCCTGCGCAACACCTTTCATACCAAGACCTTCTCTGATCTCCCACGATGAGATGAACCGTGCACCCTGGTTGATATACGCCTCAACCAGTGATTGTTTTTCAAGCATGCCTCGCTCCCCAATCTCGACCAGGTGCTGGGGATGCATGTTGTCATGAAATTCATACATTTTGTGCTTCCAACTTGCAGAGCCGGCGATACGGGGATCTCGAGATAGAAAGTCCAGAGGCTGAATATCCCAGTGCGTATCGAGACTGACACAGCCGACCGGCCCAGTTGCGCGCTCAGCAATTGGTTTGGCAATCGCGTAGGAGCTACACGGCGAGTTCTGTCCAATAACGATTGGTATTGCGCCGGCATCAAGGACTTGACCAACCTTTTCTTCAACCGCTTGCTGGGCGAGCAGTATGTTTTCGGCCGATTGAACTCGCATCACCTCCTCTGGTATCGGCGCGTCACCGAAATCGACCACACGCAAAATGTCGAAAACATCCAAACCAAAGTCCTGTATGTAACCCGACTGATAGCGTGCTGATTGCTGACGTACCCGCTTGGGTGCCGACAACCATTCGTCGCGTGACACACCTGCGTAAGTGTCATGCGTGGTTGCAACATAGGGTGCACCGATAATCGCGACATCAGC
>CAZAHE010000093.1:0-9260 GCA_964484965.1 uncultured Acidiferrobacteraceae bacterium
CGAAAGCTCTTCCATTTAATGTTTGTCGTCTAGTCAGGACTGACTAACGCCCTTCTCGTTCCATTTTCTTTAGACGGGATTCCGCCGCTACGGCAACACGGTGCGCAGCAAATCTCTGCAACAGATCAGTGAGTGTTTGCCGCGCTTCACCATAAGCCGCCATGTCGTACTGTATATAGCCGATCTTCAGCATTGCGGCGGGTACACGAGAACTGTCCGGAAAATAAGTAACAATCGTCCGGTATCCATTAAGTGCCTTTTCAAATTCGCGCATCACATAACGCGCTTCTGCCATCCAGTACCATGCATCGTCTTTCAAGCCACCAGCAGAGTGTTCACGAAGAAATTTCTCAAACTCGATTGCCGCATCTGCATAACGGCTCTGCTTAAGTAGAGAAAACGCTTTGTCGTAAGCTTCTTTTTCTGTTGCTGTAACAATCCCTGTGCTGGCTATCAAAGACTGATTGGCCGACGCATTCGGTGCCGTAATAGCAGCACCTTGTGCATCATCGGTAATCGATGTTTCCGGTTGTGGTGCCAATGACGTAATGACAGAACCGACAACAATTGAAGAAGGCAATAAAGTTGTGTCCTGAGAGACGTCGGCTACTGTCGATGGCACCACAACAGTCTGTTGGTCCCCCGATGCGGCAACTGCGGTGACCGGCTTCAAATCAATCGCTGGGACAATCGTCAGCGTTTCGGTCTGAGGCTCATCGGTTCCCGGGACAATCGTCAGCGTTTCAGTCTGAGGTTCATCGGTCGCTGGAGCAATCGTCAACGTTTGAGTTTGCAGTTGATCAGTCGCTGGAACAATCGTCGGCTTTTCGGTTTGCAGCTGATTGGTCACCGGCAGGTTTTCTCGATCGGTCGATTTGTGTGGTCGTAGTTCGGCACTCGCCCGTTCCTGCCGCCTCAACCGGTCATCTAAATCATTGTAAAGGTCCCGCTGGCGCCGCTCGAGCTTCTCAAGCCGGAATGTCAGGAGATCTACTGTATTTCGGAGTCCTTTGATCTCCTCACGCAATTGCTGAATAACCGCAAGGGCGCGCGAAACGTCGGGATTGATATGCACCACTTTCGGTGGTGCTGGGAGTACCACAGTGGCTGGCTTTTGCGGATTTTTTTTGACGGTGATCTCGTCTTCATCAGGACCATCACCAGCGGCAAAGGTCGCGCCAACCGGTAGCAGCACGAAAACGCAGGCCCAGACGAAACTGACAAGCCCCGAGTGCCAACGCATCGGGCGCTTGTCATCAAACATGCGGGTCAAACCCTTGTAATGAGCTGACTGCCCGTTAATAAAGAATCTCGACACGGCGGTTCATCGCCCACGCGTCTTCGTCATGTCCTAACGCGACAGACCGCTCTTCGCCGTAAGAAATGACACGTATTGCAGAAGAATCTACTCCCAGACCCTGAAAGAGTTCGGCAACGACACCACCGCGCTGCTCGCCCAGGGCCAAGTTATATTCCCGCGTACCACGTTCGTCAGCGTGGCCTTCCAGCACAACTGCCATACCAGAATGATTGGCAAGATATTGAGCATGTGCCTCCACAATGAAACGGCTTTCATCAGTGAGCACGCTACTGTCGTACTCGAAATAAATCACTCGCCGGCTGAGCGGGTCATCGACTGCACCCGTCTTTCCTTCGAGGGGCTGACCGGTCGTGTCAGTATCTCCTCCAATACCCGTGGCGCTAACGCCACCGGTGGCGCCGATAGTTGCATCTTCAACCTCGGCAATGGTCTTCTTTTTATCGCTTACACAGCCGGCAAGGCCGCAGGTGATCACCACCGCGAGTGACCAGATCAGTATCTTGTGCATGATTACTCTCCTTATCGATCAAGGTTGAGCGGCGACCAGGCCGGCGATCGCACCATTGCCGAATGAGACCGCAACTCCTGCCTTACTCGACCATCTGCCGACACGGCTGACAACAGTCCCCTGCCCCCTCTTTGTGCCGCAAACAGGATCATAGCCCCGTTGGGCGCGAACGTGGGCGATTCATCCAAACGCCCATCCGTCAAAATTTCCAGACTACCATTTGCCAAAGAGAATACACCAATCTGATGTCCTTTGCCTTCGCCTTGGTTTGTTACAAGTGTAAGGTGCTTGCCACTCGGATCGTACGACGCCCGAGCATTTTCCTTGCCCTCGATGTTCAATCGCTCAGCCCGCCCACCGGAAACGGGCACACGATAAATCTGTGGCCGCCCGGCGCGATCCGAAGTAAACACCAGGTGACGGCCGTCTGGAGACCATGCTGGCTCTGTATCCATGGCGTAATGTTCGGTGACCTGGCGAAGCGCTTTAGAGGCCATATTCATCAGATAAATATCAGAATTACGGCCACGTGACAGCGTCATCGCTATGTACTTGTCATCCGGAGACCACGCTGGCGCACCATTGATGCCTTGAAATTTGGCAAGTTGTTTGTTCGCAAGCCTCGCGCGCTTGCCCGTCACAACGTTCTGAATAAAGATTCTTGAGCGTGTAGTGCCTCCAACATTCTCGAATGACACATATGCCAGCCACTTACCATCGCCCGACCATGCCGGGGAAATAATAGGATCGCTACTTTTAAGAATCTCCTTCTCGTTGTGGCCATCAGCATCGGCCACCATGAGTTTGTACTCTTTTTTCAAATTGGCTGCTTGAAATTCTGTTACGTAGGCGATACGTGAATCAAAAGCCCCCGGGTGTCCCGTCAGTTTCTTATAAATCAGGTCACTGATCTGATGGGCTTTTTTGCGGAACTTCTGAGTCGGAATTTCCCAGCGGTGACCGATCAGTTGCTTCTGTCGATTCACATCGAACAGCTGAAAGCGCACCGCATAGCGGTCGGAACCTAATTGAGTGACCCGTCCAATGACCAGGTTGTCCGCTTTGATCAGTCGCCAGTCCTTGTACTTGATCTGTTTTTCATCACTGGGCCGGCTGAGGAAATCATTCACAGGCAGCGTATTGAACTGTCCGGACCGATAGAGATCTGCCGCAATAATTGCACCTAGATCCTCTGGCGGTTGGTTCTGGCCGTGCCATTCGAAAGGCACGACCGCAATCGGCACACCTCTGCCAGCACCACCGGTGATATCGATAGTCAACGCCGCGACCTGGCCAGCGACAATACAAAGCGCAAACATCACACCGATGACAGTCAGTCTTTTCATCGCAGTTCGATCAGATTCATCTTTGCGGACTAAACACGAAGTTGAAATTCTTGATGTAGTTGAAATAACGCGGCTCTTTTGGAAACGGCAACGGCGACGCCCGGTAGACCGCATTCTCCGCAGAACGGTCGAAAACAGCATCACCGCTGCTCTTCACAATCTTTACAGTTTCGACCTCGCCCGTCAGCTTTACCTTAACCGAAATGACCACCTTCAGACCAGCGTTCGTTCGCGGTGGCTCCGTCCAGTTGGCTCGCACTTTGTTCACGATCTGACTCACCAGTGCCGTAAGTGCTGAACCGGCCTCCGCCTTATCACGTGCGCGGGCTTCCTCAGCTTCCTGCTCCTCACGGGCTTTGCGCTCTTTCTCTTTTCTTGCCTTCTCCTTCTTCAGCTTCTCCTTCTTCAGCTTCTCCTTCTTCAGCTTCTCCTTCTTCAGCTTCTCCTTTCGTTCTTGTTTTTGCGTCTCGGCGTTAAAGGCTGCCTCGCTGACCGCTACAGCATTAATCGGTATCACCGGATTGGGCCGAATAGTTTCCGGCTCAAGAAAAAAGCTGAGTCCCAGAAGCACCAATAGCACCACGTGCACCACAATCGCAAGGAAAACGGCTCGTAGCGGGCGACCTAAGCGACGAAGATGAGAATCCACCCGATCACGAACCCGGCGTGTCGGTCACCAAACCTACGCCGGAGACACCGGCTTCCTGCAACAACACGATTGCTCTCATGACTGAAGCGTAATCCACACGGCGATCGCCGCGAACGAGGAACTGCGTCTTTGGATTGTTTCTTAAAACAGCCGCCGCCTTGATGCGAATCTCTTTCACTTCGACCACCGCTTTCTGATCGTCGTTTAGGTAATAAGCACCTTTACTGTCGACGTGGACTACAAAAGGCTCACTGCTGTCTTCAGTAACCGGGCGTGCATCTACTTCTGGCAGCTCGATCTTTACCCCCTCCATTAGAAGCGGCGCCGTCACCATAAAAATCACCAGCAGTACGAGCATCACATCGATATATGGCACGACGTTGATCTCGCTGATTACGCGACGGCGGCGGCGTCGGTCCATGTCAGGTCACGTGCTCTTGTTCAGCTCTGGCGACGGATACCAATGGCCTGACGGTTCACAATACTGACAAATTCCTCGACGAAGACCTCGTAGCGTGAAGTCAGGGAATCGACCTCGTTAGAAAACCGGTTATAAGCAATGACGGCCGGGATCGCGGCAAATAGTCCCATCGCGGTCGCGATCAGTGCCTCAGAGATGCCTGGTGCCACTGTGGCAATAGATACACTTTTCATGGCTCCCAGGGAACGAAATGAGTTCATTATTCCCCACACTGTGCCAAATAAACCGACATAAGGGCTAGTTGAACCTACCGTCGCCAGGAACGATAGGCGGGATTCCAAAACTTCAATCTCGCGCGACGACGCGACCCGCATAGCCCGATGTACGCCATCTACCAGATCGGCACGGTCGATCGTACTGTTGCCAGCCAGCCGGTTGTACTCACTGTAGCCGGCCACAAAGATGCTTGCCATGCCGACGGCCTCTGCACTGTCGTCAGAAAGCTCACGGTAGAGGTTTGCAAGATCTCCTCCCGACCAGAACGACGCGTCAAAACGATCTGCCTCGCGACGCAGACTTTTGAGTGTTGCGGCCTTTGTAAAAATCAGTGTCCATGACACCAACGAGGCAATAGCCAGCAACAACATAACCAGTTGAACCAGCAACGTTGCTTCAACAACCAGATCAACGATAGAAAGCGATTCACTTACGATGACCAGTTCGGTTGCCGTATTCATACAAAGCTCTCAGTTATACTCAACTCTAATGCCTCAAAAACGTTCAATTTATTGATCCTGAGCTAATAGCTCTCGCGACAGTCACCGGAATTCTACGCGGACGCATGGAATCAGCATCGACACAGGCCAACCGTACTTCACCGGCACACAAAGCTTCTCTGTCGCGTGTGACAGCCTGCACCAGTTCAATACTGGCGCCGCCCAAATGCTGCAACGCGACGCTTGCACATAACGCATCGGACAAGCGTGCCGGGCGCATATAGTCGAGACGAATAGAACGAACAGTAAAGAGAATCCGTGCATCGCGCGCTAGTTTCTCTACGTCCATACCCATCGCACGCAACCACTCAGTTCGGGCACGCTCCATATATTTAAGGTAATTAGCATAGTAAACAATACCGCCCGCGTCAGTATCTTCAAAATATACTCTCACCGACCACTCAAAGCGGTCTGTGACTACAGGTTCAACCATCGCCTTCGAATAGTGCGGCCTGTGCAGCACTGCCAGCGGGTGGTTTCAGGCCGAAATGGCGCCATGCACCCCGGGTGGCAACACGTCCGCGAGGTGTGCGTGCGAGAAACCCAGATTGAATCAAGTACGGTTCCACAACATCTTCTATCGTGCCACGTTCCTCACTGATCGCCGCAGCCAAGCTGTCAACGCCGACCGGGCCCCCATCAAAATGCTCCATTACCGCGAGCAATAAGCGCCGATCAAGGACATCAAGCCCGAATTCATCGACATCCAGCATATCTAGCGCAGCCTCGGCGGTCGTACCTGAGATACGTCCATCGGCCTTGACCTCAGCATAATCGCGCACACGTCGCAACAGCCGGTTTGCGATCCGTGGAGTTCCTCGGCTGCGTTTTGCAATCGCACTAACCCCGTCACTCTCCCACCGCACCCCAAGAATATCTGCCGAACGCTGAACTATTTGCTCAAGCTCACTTACTTCATAGAATTCTAACCGCTGGACGATGCCAAACCGGTCGCGCAGAGGTGAAGTGAGCAGTCCAGCACGGGTAGTCGCACCGACCAGCGTGAACGGCGGCAGAGTAATCTTGATCGAGCGTGCCGCCGGCCCCTCACCGATCATAATGTCAAGCTGATAGTCCTCTAGCGCCGGGTAGAGAATCTCCTCGACTGCCGGACCCAATCGATGAATTTCGTCCACAAACAGTACATCGTTTGGTTCGAGGTTGGTCAGCAACGCTGCGAGGTCACCGGCTTTCTCCAGTACTGGTCCGGAAGTCTGGCGAAGCTGCGCTCCCATCTCGTACGAAAGGATGTGTGCCAGTGTGGTTTTACCAAGTCCCGGTGGGCCGAAAACAAGGACGTGATCAAGTGCCTCACCGCGGCGCCGCGCGGCACTGATGAAGATGTCAAGCTGTTCACGAATTCGAACCTGGCCGACAAATTCCGATAACGAGGTGGGGCGCAGACTGCGATCAACAATCCGCTCCATTTCGGAATCGACGTTTTCGTCTGGCTCAATCAGGGAATCACGCTTTGTCATGTGCGTCCTCTCGCCAAGCGCTTCAGGGCGTTGCGTATGCTTGTCTCAACCGTTTCGCCCTCAGTATGACTCGACGTTACCGCGTTGGTCGCGTCCTGTTGCCGGTACCCAAGAGCAACCAGCGCGCTGATTGCGTCCTGTTGCGGCGTCAGCCGCGTCTCGTCGGCAACTCCCGGGCGACCGACCGCAGAAGCGCCGATACGATCGCGAAGGTCAATGATCAAGCGTTCAGCTGTTTTTCTTCCAATTCCTGGAACCCGAGTCAGCCGCTCCACATCCCCCCCCGAGATACAATTGACCAGGTCGTCCGCAGTCAGTCCGGAAAGAACAGCAAGCCCCACCCGTGGTCCTACTCCCGATATCTTCAGCAATTCCCTGAAAAGGTTGCGCTGTCGCAAATCAGTGAAGCCAAAAAGCAGATGAGCGTCATCGCGCACAACCAGGTGGGTATGCAGCGTCACCGCACAACCGGCCTCGGGCAATTCGTAAAAGGATGTCATTGGCGCTTCGAGCTCGTAACCGACCCCGCCAACGTCGACCAGTAGTCGCGGAGGATACTTCTCCAACACCTTCCCGATAAGTTGCCCGATCACTACCCGTGGTCTCCTGGATCGTTCATGTGCCGACTAGTCGGCTGGCCGCAGTGATCCGAGCAAGGCTCGCCGATGTGTGTAAGTGGCAGATGGCACAGGCCAATCCGTCAGCCGCATCGAGTGCGGGCTTGCGCTGAAGACTCAACAGAACCTGAACCATATGCTGTACCTGTTTCTTGGTTGCTGACCCCGTCCCCACCACAGAACGCTTAATTTGGAGCGCACTGTATTCCGTCACCGGCAGTCCATGATTGACCGCTGCCAACAGCGCACTGCCCCGAGCATGCCCTAACACCAATGCTGAGCGCGGGTTACGAGCCACGAAGACCTGCTCTATAGCAACAGCATCAGGCTGATGGATCTTGATCGCCTCCGACAAGGCACCATAGATAATGGCGAGCCGCTCAGCAAGCGGACCGTTGCCGGTGCGGACAGAAGCACTGTAACAATACTGCAAGACACTGGCTTTGCCTGCAACGATACCAATACCGGTCACTCGGGACCCCGGGTCGATGCCAAGTACGGTGACTGTGCTCAATTCAATGTCACTCTCGGCTCAGCTGTCGCCCGCAACCTCGCTCGACAATTGCGCATTGGTAAAAATTTCCTGCACGTCATCGAGTTCATCTAGAGCATCCATCAAACCAATGACCTTTTCTGATGCATCATCTGATAAATCTGTGTGACTGGAAGGTCGCTGCACTATCGCAGCAAATTCCACATCAAGGTCCGCTGCTTCGAGAGCTTCGCGCACTGCGGCGAAGGCCTCCGGTGATGTCGTGATCTCGATGCTCCCGTCTTGCGCATTTTCAACATCCTCGGCACCTGCCGGCACAACGGCTTCCATTACGGCGTCCTCGTTCATGTCCGACGGGCAAATCAACAGGCCAACTCGGTCAAACAAATAGGCCACTGACCCTTCTGCCCCAAGACGACCGCCGTGCTTCGTCAACACGTGGCGGACTTCACTCACTGTGCGATTGCGATTATCTGTGGTGCACTCGAGCATCAATGCGGCACCGCCTGGGCCATAGCCTTCGTAGCGGATTTCCTCGTAATTAACGCCATCGAGGTCACCTGTACCACGCTGGATTGCACGATCGATTGTGTCGCGCGGCATGTTTGCCGCCAACGCTTTGTCGACCGCTGTCCGTAAGCGTGGATTAGCAGCGGCATCGCCACCACCACTTCGCGCAGCGATTGTGACCTCACGAATCAACTTGGTGAAGAGTTTGCCGCGCCGAGCATCCTGCGCCGCCTTCCTGAAGCGAATGTTAGCCCACTTGCTGTGTCCGGCCATGGTGGCTTTTCCTTATCTCCCGCCCGGCTTCAAGATCTCGTATGGGTTTGATTAGAAAGCGCTGTCAGCACCGCCCGATTGGTCCAGGACCACACCTTAGCAGTCGCTTCGTTGAGCGGGCACCAGTAACTGTCACTGTGTTCAGTGGGATTAACCCGAACAGACGTCACCGCCGGAATCTCTAGCGAGAAAACATGTTCCACGTTGTGCCTGCAGCCCGGTGGGTAACGATGGCGAAATCGTGGCAATACAGGGAAACGAAACGTGTGGTGCCAATCCCGCCAATTCGAATCAGCATCAATGCCAGTTTCCTCCTCAAGTTCTCGCCGTGCTGCCTCCAACGGTGTCTGCTCACACCACTTTAGGCTGCCAGTGACTGACTGCCAGAACACCGGCCATGCCGGGCGTTGGCGTCGCATCAGTAGCGTATCTCCCACGGACGTGTAAACCACCACCAGCACTGACTCGGGCCGCTTGTATTCGGCCTGGCGATGATCACTCGCTACAGTTTTTTTCAACTCCCTTTGCGGCCCGCGGCAAGCGGCCGAATCCCAAGCTCGTGCAGTTGTTCACTATCTACCTCACCTGGCGCCTCCGTCAAAAGGCATGAAGCCCGCTGAGTTTTAGGGAACGCGATCACGTCGCGAATCGAATCACACTCTGCCATCATTGCAACGATGCGATCCAGGCCAAAGGCAATACCTCCATGAGGCGGCGCACCATAGCGCAACCCATCGAGTAGAAACCCGAACCTGCGCTGTGCTTGTTCGGCATCGATACCCAGCAGATTAAAGACGCGCAACTGCACTTCGGGTTGGTGGATTCGAATTGATCCGCCACCGATTTCTGTGCCATTGAGCACCATATC
>CAZAHE010000094.1:0-8602 GCA_964484965.1 uncultured Acidiferrobacteraceae bacterium
AAAATTTACTGTATTGGTGAAGTGCTTGCAATAAAACGACGTTTCTGTAACGACGTATCTTTAATCGGCCTTCTTTAGCAGGGTTATTTTTTCGTGTTTATGGAGGGAAAATTAATTTAGCAAAAAAGACCAATAAAAATGAGGTCGTCGATGGTGTACCGCGTTGGATGCTGGCAAAGATAGATCCGTGCGTCTAGCCGCCAAGTCCTTCCGGAACAGGATGATCAGCTGCCTTCAGCTTTAGAACTAGGCGGTCGAAAAGACGCTGGAGTTCGAGTAGGTCATCACCATCTAGACTCGGTCCAGGGTCTCTTGACTTGGCTGAGATTAATACGCCCTGCCGGCGTAGCGTTTCTTTGCGCAGAGCAAGCCCTAAACCAAACTGCTGTTCATGTCGAATCAGTGGCAGATAAATATCGTAGAGATCTTCAGCGGCGTTGGTCTTGCCGGAAAGAAACATTTCGTAGACGGTTACCAGCAATCCAGGGAAGGCAAAGCCGGTCATAACGCCGTCAGCACCGCGATGCAGCTCCTGAGGAACATACAATCCACCGTTGCCGGACAGGATGCTCACTCTTCGAATGCCATTGGTCTCGGGGCCGCGTCTCAGGCTACTGAGTTTTCGATGACCGGGGCAATCTTCATGCTTGAACATCTTGATCGAAGGGTATTCGGTGATCAGCCGATTGATCACTGATACCGACAAATACACCGTCGTCGTCGGAGGGTAGTCCTGCAGGCAGATCGGTATGTTCGGTCCCAATGCAGTAATAACTCGGGAGAAGTAATTGAAGACCTGTTCATCGGTTTTGAGCCCCGGTATCCCTGAAACCATAACTCCGGCCGCCCCGGCATCCATTGCCTCACGCGAAAGGGCGGCTAGATTGTCGATGCCTGGATTACTGACACCAACGATCACTGGGCGTTGCCCGTCAATACGTTGCAGGACGTGGCGCATAAATTGACTTTGTTCCTGTGAGCTGAGTTTTGGTGCCTCTCCCATCACACCCAGCAGTGTCAGGCCATGGACACCTTGTTTAAGGTAGAAGTCGATCAGGCGGTCAAGGCTCGCGTAGTCGAGTGCGCCATCATCAGAAAACGGGGTGGCGCTGATAACATAGACACCCTTAGCGTTTTCATTGAGCGCCTGATCAGATCGTCTCATGTGGATCTCTCTTCAAGATTTTTATTCCCACTTAATCTGTAGCATTGTATTTCTACAGGGATGTCGTGGGGTAAGCGAGTGATCTTTAGCGGTAGTCTGTGTGTCTGATATCCCCGGCACGCCATTGACTATTGACTGGCGAGTCGGCGGTTACGCCCGCGGCGTTGCTCGATGGTATACCAAAGGGCGCCACTTGCCTTGAACCCAATGGTAACGAATACGCCGGTCCCTTAAAAAGGCCTTGAGGGACTCAAGTGCACTGTGCGCCGGAGAGCGGGTATAGTTGTGAGGTGGTTAGGTTGTAACCCCAGTTTATTGATCGCCCAACAGAAGCAAAAAAGCAGGTCAAAGGTGCGCCTCCCACAATTTAAAAACTTGGATGGAGAAGCCAATGACTAATGCAGAATTAAGTGACAAATTGATGGTGCTGTTTAATGAGGCGAGATGGGATGAGTGGCAGGCGCAACTTGCTAGTGATGCCACAATGGAAGATATGGCTGTTGGAAGCAAATCAGTTGGCTCTGACGAAGTGTTGGCATATGCCCAGAACTGGAAAACGATTTTTCCCGATATGGTTGGACAATGTGACAATAGAATTGATGCTGGAGACGTTCTGGTTGAAGAGTGTTCGTGGACCGGCACCAACACGGGGAATATTATGACGCCTGATGGAGGTACCATTCCACCAACAGGTAAAAGCGTTAGTCTTAAAAACGTGCTGATCTGGGAATTCAAAGACGGCAAGGTCAAGGCGGTAAGAAATTACCTCGACATGATGACGATGATGTCGCAATTGGGCTTAGCGGGCTAAGTAACGGATAACCTTACTTGGCAGTCTTTTGGGAGATGGCTCGGTGCTCCACCGAGCCATCTCTAAAATCTAAATTCATCTCAATAGGATCATCGAATACGATATTGTCGATAACGATATATAAAGCAGTTGAAATTATGTCTGTCGGCATAAACAGGCCTAGCGGTCGTCTGCAACGCTAACAATGTTCAGTTATCAAAGAGGAATGGAGATTTGATAACTGCTGGGATTGAAACGCCGTTGAACGCTCTTTTTGTTCCTCGAAAGTGCCCCAACGGGAGGGTCGCACATGTGTCTTGGAAATATTGTCCCTGGTCTGGACAACGACTGAATGAGCAAGCGTTTGGCGTATCTTTAGCGGAATTTACGCGTTACTCTGAAATGCCATCTGGAGATTCCGTTTCTCTGTGTGTTGTTGTCGGGGGTGCGTGGTCGGTTGGCAGTAGCCGCTTTTAAGGAAAATTTCTCGGACATCGTATTCGCGATGACCGATTGGTCACCAGAAAAGATCGCCCCGTTTCCAAATGCATTTTCTTGTGAAAGTAGCTAAAACAATAGTGTCCTTCTTGTAAAATAACCTGAATGGATAATGAAGTTTTTGATTACATCGTTGTGGGCGGTGGCTCCTCAGGCTGTCCACTCGTAAACCGGTTATCAAGCGACCCTAACAATCAAGTTCTGCTTCTAGAAGCAGGCAGAAGAAGTCATTTTCTGGCCAGATTCCCTGTTAGCTTCTCGCTGTTAATCGACAATCCAAAAGCCAATTGGTGTTACCGCTCCGAGCCTGAAGCCGGCACCAAGCACCGTGCAATCCCGATTCCACGTGGAAAGCTTCTCGGCGGGTCCAGCGCGATCAATGGGTTGGTTTATGTGCGGGGTCATCAACTGGACTATGACACCTGGGCTCAGCTTGGCAATCGGGGGTGGAGTTATAACGATGTGCTACCCCTGTTCAAACGCATAGAATCCTACGATTCCGGCGAGGCACTATATAGAGGTCGTGCAGGCCCGCTTGTGATTACGCAAGCGCCTGATTCAAACCCGATTTACGATCAACTCTTCAAGGCGGGTAAGGAACTGGGTATACCCCACAACATGGACTACAACGGGGAAGATCAAGAAGGAATTGCCAAGACTCAAACAACAATCCAGTCCGGCAGACGTATGAGTGTCGATCATGCTTATCTTCGTCCTATCCGCAAGCGTAACAATCTTTCAATCGCAACAAATGCACTCGTTACACGGCTACTCTTTGATGGCAATACTTGCATTGGTGTGGAGACCAATATTGGAAACAAAACGAAGGTTTTTGAAGCACGAAAAGAAGTGATTGTGAGTGCCGGCGCAATCAATTCCCCGCAGATTCTGGAACTGTCTGGTGTGGGGCAGCCAGAGATTTTAGAAAAACACAATATCCCACTGGTGCATGCCCTACCGGGTGTGGGCGAAAATCTGCTCGATCACATTGCACCCCGCATCGCCTTCCAGATCAAAAAACCTGGTGTTGCCTACAACGACTCAGCGCGAGGCATCAAATTATTCAAGGAGATTTTGAAGTACGCCGTATTTAATAGTGGTTTCCTGAATTTGCCATCTGCGCCTGTTATTGGATTTTTCAAGACCCGACGTGAACTCGCTGCGCCCGATATCCAGGTCCACTTTATTCCCTATCGTGTGGTGCTCGACAATGGAAAACGAAAGCTCGGAAAAGAAGCGGGCATGACATGCACGGTCAACCAGAACCATCCTGAAAGCCGGGGCCACGTGCATATTAAATCAGCGGACCCGCGACAGTATCCGGTCATCCACTATAACTTCCTGGCATCATTGCATGATCAGGAAACCTTGATCGCGGGCGTCCGATTTGTTCGAGAATTAATGACCACTGATGCCATGCAGGAATACTGTGGCTATGAAATCGCACCTGGTGAAGAGTGTCGATCGGATCAGGAAATTCTCGAATTTATCCGTAATAAGGCCGAAACCGTCTATCACCCAGTTGGAACATGCAAGATGGGGACAGGCAAGGAGTCGGTAGTGGATGACCAGCTACGCGTTCATGGCCTTCAGAATTTACGAGTTGCCGATGCATCGATTATGCCGACACTCACTTCTGGCAACACCAATGGCCCTTGCATCATGATTGGCGAAAAATGTGCGGATCTGATAATGACTCAAACAGGCTGACTGAGGTTTGTTGAAAACTGATTTGAGCGGGCTTGCGTTAGCCTCTCTGGAAGGCAATATAAAGATTATGTCATTGATCTTTGCTTATGCAGATGGCTTATGCATCCATGTTCTTAAATGATCGCGCGTGAGATGGATAAGTCGAAGCGCGGCACATGGGTTGGAGTTGATGTTGGCGGCACCTTTACTGACGCGGTTCTATATGATTCCGCCACCGGTACGCTTTCGTGGAGTAAGACGCCATCAACACCTGCCAACCCTCAAGAGGGCCTAATCAATGCCCTGAAAGGATTTCCAGGTGTTGAACTGAAAACTTTTACGCACATTGTGCACGGCATCACTATCGGCACCAACGCTATCATTGAGCGTCGCGGTGCCGATACTTGGGTAGTAACCACCAAAGGTTTCAAGGATACGCTTGAGATCGCAAGAACGGAGCGGCGTGAGCTATACAACATTAAGACGCTTAAACCAGCGTCATTGGTAAAACGTTCGAGTATCCTTGAAATAGATGAGCGTTGTAGTTTTGACGGAACTGTGTTGATTCCGCTTAGTGAAGTGGAACTTTCGACGACAATTTCACAGTTAAAAGCTGGAAGCCCTGGTGCCGTTGCTGTGTGTTTTTTGCATAGCTATGCCAATGATCGTCATGAACAAGAAGTGGCACGAGCCGTGCAGGCAGCAATGCCTGGTTGTTTTGTTTGTTCGTCAAGTGATGTGCTTCCGGTTTTGCGCGAGTACGAAAGGTTCTCCACTACAGTACTGAATGCCTACATAGGGCCGCTAATGCGAGACTACCTGGATGGTTTGACTCAGCAACTAGGCGCTAGCGGATTTGCAGGGGCACTCTTTTTGATGACATCAAGTGGTGGGATTGTTGGTGCTGGACGGGCACGACGTTTTCCAGTTCATACGGTGTTGTCCGGTCCGGCTGGTGGTGTAGCTGCCGCAGTGGCACTAGGAGAGAGGATTTCAGAGTCCAATGTCATCACCTGTGACATGGGTGGGACCAGTACCGATGTATGCCTGATTGAGAATATGAGTCCACCGCTCACTTCAGATCAGCAGGTTTCAGGCCTGCCCAATCGATCACCACAACTGGCAATTTCGACCCTCGGGGCAGGGGGCGGAAGCATCTCGTGGTTGGGTGATGGGGGTATTCTTGAAGTGGGCCCTCGGAGCGCTGGCGCTGTTCCCGGGCCTGTGGCCTATGATCAGGGTGGCACGGAACTGACAGTCACTGACGCGAACTTATGTTTAGGCCGACTCGATTCCGCGGTTCCGTTGGCAAGCGGATTAGGCCTCAATGCTGATCTGGCACACAAAGCAATGAAAAAGCTTGCTATGCAGGTTGGTGGCGTGTCGATGGAGCAGCTTGCGGAAGGAATTGTTCGGATCGCTGTTGCCAAAATGGTAAGCGCGATAAAAGAAATTTCGATTTCGAATGGGCATGATCCGCGCGACTTTACACTCATTGCATATGGCGGGGCCGGTCCGATGCATGCAGCTTTCATTGCTGATGAGCTCGAGATATCAAAAGTCATCATTCCCGTCAGTCCGGGACATTTTTCAGCCTTCGGATGTTTAAGTTCGGATCTGCGCCAGACTCATGTAAGAAGTTGTCGATTTAAGGTGGTTGATGATGAATGGTCACAGATTGAGTCGCTGAGCGCGGCGCTTGAAGCCCAAGCCATTAATTCAATCGGTTCCGATGGACTCAGCACAGACCAGCTGAGAATTGAACGGGAATTTGGGTTGCGTTATATGGGACAGTCGTGGGAGCTGGATGTAAGTGTGCCGCACAATGTGAAGTCCGCTGAGGCACTGTCGGACGCTTTTGAATTGGCCTATCGACAACGTTATCAACATGTCCACAAGCTTAGTGTTGAATGCGTAAGTATAAGAGTCACAGTGATCGGACCAGTCCAAGCACCAATTATTGGCAGTGACTTCGAACGAGCTAATGCGTGTGAGGTGACTCATAGATCGGTTTATTTTGGTAGCGGGTTTCACGATACGCCGGTCTATATACGAGCGAGCTTACCGAACTCGGTTAGAGGCCCCGCGCTAATTGAAGAGTCAGGTGCTTTAACGGTTGTACCGCCGGGCTGGCGTGTGTCGATCGGTGGCGAGTCCGAACTTCGGCTCGAGAAAAATGACTGAACGCAACCAACAGTGCGAGCAGATTGATCCCATAACCTTGGAGGTCATCTGTGAAAGCTTGGCGGCAATCGTGAAGGAGATGCGCGCGTCTATCATCAGGGCATCGTTTTCATCGGCAATTTATGAGCTCGACGATTTTTCATGCGCGCTTTTCAACCCCCAGGCAGATATGGTGGCGCAGTCCGACGACCATCCGGGTCACGTGATGCCGATGCCATGGTCAGTCCAGTGTGCGATGGAAGATTTTGAGGGTGATATTCACCCTGGCGACGTTATCATCCTTAATGATGCCTACCGTGGTGGCACACATTTAAATGATGTGACGTTGCTTTATCCAATTTTCTGTGATGGAGAATTATTTATTTTCCCTGCGGTGCGAGCACACTGGGCAGATGTTGGCGGCATGACACCTGGAAGTTATTCGGGTCGCGCGACAACGATTTACCAGGAAGGTGTTCGGATTCCACCCATAAAGCTTTATGAACGTGGCAAGCCTGCTACAGGAGTGATGCGACTACTCTTCAGCAACATGCGCTTGCCGGATGAGCGCGATGGAGATCTAAATGCTTCTCTCGGCGCCTGTCGGGTTGCTGAGCAGCGCATCAGGAAGCTGATTGAAAAATTTGGCAAGCAATGTGTTGTAAGCGCCATTAATGAAAACCTTAGCCGATCAGAAAGGCGGATTAGAGATCGTATTCGAGTCTTACCTGATGGTGAATATTGTTATGAGGATTACCTTGAATACTATGATGGTGAATTCTTAGATCCTGTATTAATGCGCCTACGTCTGATAATAAACGGTGACCAGGTGATTGCCGACTTCGAGGGTTCTAGTGACCAGGTACCGGGCGTTGTTAACTCGTCGCTCGCGGTCGCCGGCGCAGGCGTTTTTGTTGCTGTCAAATCCACATTGGACCCCGGTGGTCCTGTGAACAGTGGCGCGTTCCGAGCAATTACCCTCAAGGCGCCTTCCGGTTCGATTGTTGATGTGAAGTATGACGCGCCCGCGGGCGCGCACGGTGAAGTAAGAAAGCGAGTGGTGTCCGTAATGTTGGGAGCACTTTCGCAGGTAATACCAGAATCGGTTTCCGGAGACTTGTCTGGTGCCTCATTCCCCAACAGTATTGGAGGATTTTCAAAAACAAGAAACCGACCTTATGTCTATATAGAGGTGCCAGCGGGGGGTAACGGTGGGTTCCTTGAGGCGGATGGTTCAAATGCTTTTGTGAACGTTGATTTCGGATCCATTCGTTCTATTCACAACGTAGAGTCACTAGAAGCCGATACGCCGCTGATCGTTGAGCGCTGTGTATTGCGGCAAGACTCTGGAGGCGAGGGGACCAGCAGGGGTGGACTCGGTATGCAGAGAGAGTTACGTATGCTGGAAGAAAATGCGGTTTATTCTGTTCTTGGTGATCGCGCAGTCGTGCCTCCATTTGGTGTCCACGGTGGAGGTGCAGCACATCAGCTCGGCGTCAAGCTGAAAAGGGACAGCGGCCTGGTTCAGTTTGATACTCCAGGTAAGGTGACTGGTTTTAGATTAAGAAAGGATGACGTTGTGGTTATGGAATCCGCGGGTGGAGGCGGTTATGGCGATCCACTTGAGCGTGATGTTCAGGCCGTTCTCTACGATGTTCAACAGGGTTATATATCGACAGAACGGGCACGTTGTGGCTACGGTGTGGTGCTTGATCAGAAAAATAATATTGATGTCGCCGCAACACTGGCGATGCGGAAAACGTTAAGGAACCAGAGAATCTGGTTGATTATTGAGAGCGATGAAACATATCCGTATATCGGTCTCCGTGGTAAGCGCCGGCAAATTAAGTTAAGCACATCGACATTGCAACGACTTGGAATTCCTATTGGTAGTTTGGTTGAGCTCGTGGGTAAACATCCGGCACCACTTCGTTGCTGGGTAGCAGCGACGACGGGCTCAGATAGTGAGCTGTGCCCTATGGATCGATTTGGGAGAAAGATTTTAGGCGTTGGCCCTGGAGATCGCGTCTTGCTGCGAGTTCTTGAAAGTCATTTCCCTGTGGAACGATTGGCTTCCTAAGTCGGCGTCAACTTTATCTTGCCAACTAATAGAAAGTGAAATGGCAGGTACGCCTGGGATCAAACCAGTGCGTCCTGTCTTCTCAACAAAGCATACATTCAGACAGAGGCACTGGTCATTGGCCACGCTTCCTTCTGAAGGCTAGAAACCCGCCTACTACAAGGAGAAGGATAACAACGGGGCTGACCCGCCGCCAAGCCGCCCCGGGAGGAGGACC
>CAZAHE010000094.1:8612-9199 GCA_964484965.1 uncultured Acidiferrobacteraceae bacterium
GGACCTGGAGCTCGCGTCTTGCTGCGAGTTCTTGAAAGTCATTTCACTGTGGAACGATTGGCTTCATAATCTCGCTGCAATCTTTTCGTTGACACTAAAAAGTTAACTGATAGATGCGTTTTGCCCGGAACTTTCTAATCTCACCAGTTCTTTTCACGGTGTATCAGCTTACTGGGTTGCTATTAATACGCTGTAATTTGCGCCTGAAAAGGTCTGTCAGTTGAACCAATTCTCACTGCATATTACTGCGCATACCATCCCAAACTTTCCTCGATTCTCTAGTAAGATTGTGCAGCCGACTGTTCGCTGTAGGGTATTTTTTAGTTTAAATAGAAGGAGGTCCTGTATGAGAAGGGTGATATCGAGATTGTTAGTGAATTTAGCCGTAGTGTTCGGTTTTGGAATGAACGCCCAAGCCGGAGAGCTTGCGAAGAGTGGCACATTTTCTGGAACTGGGTTTTATTCTGGAAAAGTGTTGTCAATGGTCATGAAGGGTAAAGCCCCAACATTCATCCAAGCTGAATATTATGGTGGTAGTAGAAATAATGCCGGTAGCGGCATGTTTCATAATGGTTCTTACAAGTGTA
>CAZAHE010000095.1:0-8997 GCA_964484965.1 uncultured Acidiferrobacteraceae bacterium
AACCGTGTCTACGATTCCTTTCTTCATTGACTCCTATAGACACTTGCAGCAACCGGCAGGGATTGTGGTGTCGTCTGCGCAGTTTGTCACCGAGCGGCGCCGGAACCCCTTCGCAGCCATGAACCCGTCCCCGTTTAGTAATCGGGATAGAAGATCCGGATCACGGGGATCTGGGACAGGAAACCGTCAAACAGACCCAATGGCAAGGCCAGGCCCAGCATCCTTGCGAGATGAAAGACGACAAGGTACAGCAGCGCTGCCGTGATCGAGATCGCGACCCACCAACGCGCCTTGGCCTCCACCTTCAGGAACACCAGCAAGAACACGACCGTGGCCAGAGGCGTGCCGATCAGCGCGATGACGGCGTAATACCCCATGGTCCAACCGAAATAGCGCAAGGCGCGGAGATAGGTGATTGCGGTCGAATAATCGGTGTCCGCTCCCATATCGAAGATCTGTTGCCCGGATTGCGGAGCCGCCCCCGGCGCTTTTGCATGGCGAAGTTCAAAGACGAATACCGTGACGCAGAACAGCAGGCCCACCGCCGCGGCGAGAATTGGAAAAATCTTTGCCCGAAGATGGAACTCGAAGGACGTAAACAGCGCGAAGGCGAGTATGCCCATCAGCAATAGGGAGAACACCAGTCGCGCTGTTCGTTCGGCTAGCATGTGGGCTCTCTCACCTGGGCTTTCCAGGGACTCCCTTCGAGGGCTTGGTGGGTCCGAATATCTTTCTATTGTAAAAGAACCCGCCCAACGCGCTGGCGATCGTGAAGGCGAGAATGAGCAACACGCCGACGTCCAGCAGCCATCCCGCCCCGTACCGTATCACCGATATTGACAGGTAGCGTTCAGCCAGGGTCCCGAGCACGTACCCCACCAAAAGGGGGGGCCTAGGCCAGCCGTACTGCTTCATGAACCAGGCGAATATGCCAATCACTAGCATAGTGATGAAGTCACCCCAATGGTTGCTGGCCTGATATCCCGCCACCGTGATCAAAACGAGCACCACCGGCGCCAGGTAGTAGGTGTTCAATGTTGTCACCCGTGCAAAAGGCTTCACAAAGACCAGCATGACGCCGATGGCCAACACGTTTGCAATGGCAAGGCTCCAGACGATGGTATAGGTCAACGTCAATCCTTCGTGAGTGGTAACCATCGCGCTGCCGGGCGAGACGCCCAGCACGGCCAGGGCAGCGAGAAACAGGGCCATCGTCCCGCTGCCGGGAATGCCAAACAAGATGGTGGGAATGAATGCTCCGCCCTCCTTGGCGTTGTTGGCCGACTCCGGTCCTATTACTCCCCTTATTTCACCTTTTCCGAATCTCGTCTTGTCTCTAGTGCTCTGCACCGCGTGCCCGTAGGCGAGCCAATCCACAACCGCCCCACCAAGTCCGGGAAGAAGTCCAACGAACACCCCGAGCACCGAGGTGCGCAGTGACAGTAACCAATTCGCTCTGTAATCCCGCAGACCCTGCCCGAATCCCCGGCCCAGCTTCTGGCTCTCCGCAATCTGCGTTCCTCTGATCAGGATGCTGATCACCTCGGGGATCCCGAACAGCCCGAGAACGAATACCACAAGGGGAATTCCGTCCCACAAATACTCGAAACCAAAGGTGAATCGTGCCAGGACCCGATCGGGGGTGTAGCCAATCGTCGCTATCAACAAGCCCAGAAAGCCGGTGGTCAGCCCCTTGAGAGGCTGACTACCGCTGAGAACTGCGACCGTGGTGATCCCCAGCACGGTCAGCATGAAAAGGTGTGGGGTCCCCAGAGCCAGCACGATCGGACCGGCAACCGGGATGATCAGGAACAGCACCAGCGCGCCGAACACCCCTCCGACCGCCGATGCTACGAAGGCGGCGGTCAAAGCCTGGATCGCATGCCCCTGCCGGGCCAAGGGATACCCATCCATTACCGTCGCCTGGGAGGCGGCCGTGCCCGGGATTCCCAGCAGCACCGAGGAGAGAGTGTCGCCCGTTGACTGAACTGCAATGATGGAGACCAGAAGAGCAATCCCCAGCGAAGGCTCCATGTGGAACACGAAGGGGAGAAGGATCGCGATCCCGTTGAGCCCGCCCAGTCCAGGCAGCGCCCCCAGAGTGAGTCCGAGGAGCATCCCCAAGACGATCATCAGCAAGTAGGTTGGGCTGACTATGCTGGCCAGGGCGGATCCCGCCGCCCCGAACATCAAGGCTAGATGGTCCAATCTACTTCTCTTGTGATAGTGCTAACTTGGATAGGCTGCATGGCAGAAAGCGTATTACAGCCATTTCTCAGTCAGGGGCAACCCAGCACGATGAAACCATCGAAGTATGCCCGATGAAACTTCTGATCATCTGAACCGTCAAGAGGATTCGTTCCTATCAGCCGGTTCTACGAGTTTCCTGCTCAACCCCGAGTAAACCTGCCGCTTCGGCTATACGAACTCATTGAATCCTCCCGGCGCCGAAACATCGATGACGTGATTCCTGCCATCCCGCAGCGCCTGGTCCAAGGCCTTGCACAATTCATCCACTGTACGAACGCGGGTGGCCGACACTTCATACGCTTCAGCCCATTTCACAAAATCCGGTCCCGTTATATCCGCTGCGATGTAGCGCCCCCCATATCGTTCCAGTTGAAACCCCTTCAAAACACCATAGGAACCATCGTTGATGATGATGGTGATGACTGGCAGATCGTGTTGCACGGCGGTGGCCATTTCCTGCATGTTTAGCTGAAAGCTCCCGTCGCCGGTTAAGCACAGGACCGGCCTGTGCGGAAGGGCTGCGCGGGCCCCGATCGCTGCGGGGAAACCATAGCCGATGCTGTCCCATCCATGGGACAACATATACGTCCTGGGATGGTAGATCGGAAACTTGCGTCCACTGGCGTAAGCCGGTGCTGATGGATCGAAACAACAGATGGCATCGCGGGGAATCACCTCCCGAACCGCCCTCATGGTTCGTGTTTCGTTCGGCTTGAAATCCCACAAGGTCCGCTCCGATTCCTCTTTTAAGGCACGCACCTCGTCCTGGAAGGCTTTCGAGCAACCAATGCCTCGACTTTCCATCGCCTCGACCAGTCGTTCCAGCGTCGTGCGAAGATCGGCGACGATCCCCAGTGCGGTCGGGTACACCTTGCCGATCATCTCGGCGTCCAGCGTGATATGAATGATGGTCGCCGGTAACTCGAGACCCCACATCTTGGTGTGAAAATGACCCAGTGTGCTTCCCGCCACCAGCAACAGGTCGCAGGCGGAAAGAAATTCGCCGCAGGGATTGGGGCCGAGTACCCGCTGCCCCGATGCGCATCCCAAAAACCGGGGGTGATCCTCCGGGAAAGCTCCTTTGCCGCCCTGGGAAACGACGACCGGCACCTCCCACGATTCGGCCAGCCTCACCAGGGCGGATGTCGCGTCGCCGGTGACCGCGCCGCCGCCAGCCCAGATGCAGGGGCGTTTGGCCTTGGAGATGATCTTCACGGCCCTATCGATGTCCGACTCTTTCGGGGATACCGGCAAGCAATCGACTTTGGGGGGAATGCGAACTTCCGCTTCCTTCAACAGGACGTCACTGGGGACTTCTAGCACCTGGGGCTTAGAGCGGCGAGTGGAGAAACGAAGGAACATCTTCTGCAGGACACGCGGGATATCCTCGGGCCGGGTCGCGGTCACCACGTTATCGGCGACGTGGCGCAACATTCCGGCCTGATCATGCGGCTGGTGCAGGATGCGCATGTTCTTGTCGATATCCGCGAGCGCCACGTTGTGTGTGATCTCGAGCACCGGGACATTCGATGCCCAGGACTCGCCCAGTGATCCCATGGCATTCGCGGCGCCCGGTCCGCCGATGGTGAGAAACACGCCGGGGCGCCCGCAAGCGCGCGCATATCCATCGGCCATGTACCCCAGCGCCGACTCATGGCGCCCGCCGATAACTCTCAGTCGATCCTCGACATCGAAGATTCCATCATAGATGGGCAACAGACCCCCCGCGAGTAGACCGAAGACGGTATCCACCCCCTGCTCCATCAAGCCGTGAACGACAGCCTGTCCTCCGGTCAAAGTGGCTATAACAATGCTCCTTTGGCCGGCGTCTGGTCTCCAGCCGGGGGACCTCTCATTCAGTCTGCCTGGCCAGATTGAAAAGAGGAGCAACACCCGCCTCGCTCTCCAGGTTCCACAGAAACCGAAGAAGCTCGTCCAGTGGCCCGGGCGCGAGTCTACCCTCGCTCAGGGAGCGAAATTTCTCCTCGAGTTCCGCATCGGTCAGGGGGTTTTGGGGATGGCCTTTCGGGTAGAGCACCTCGCCCGATAGTCCTGGCCCGGTCCGGGTGGCAATCTTCATTCGGGTGGCAAGCTTGGCCGGGTAAACCGAGGAGTATTCCTTGTCTTCCCTCACCGTGATCTTCGCCATCAGGTTGCGGATTTCTGGATCTTGGATCGCGCTTTCCTCGAAGTGATGCAGATAGATGTTCCCATGCGTCAATACGGTGGCGACGATGTATGGCATGCTGTGATCGGCGGTCTCCCGGGTCTTGGGAGTCCATTTTTCCGGTTCGGCCCCGATCTCGCTGTAGGCCACCCAGTAGGTATCGATTGCCACACTCTCCACGTTGGACAGCACGAGCCTCGGCTGAAGCTGTTGGGCAAGGGTCGCTGCCGATTGCGCGTTGTGCTCAATGGGAAAGTACTTATACCAGGTTCGCCCGATGACAGGCGAAGGTCCCTCCGGCGCCGCGAGGTGGAACCGGAAAGGCCCGGTGACCTGCTCCCAAAGCCCGTGGCGGCCCTCGAAAGGAAGTGTCGGGCCGGTCATGCCTTCCTTAGCCAACAGGGCCGCGAATAGCCCGTTACGGGCCGCGTTGGGGGCCGCGCAAGCCTTCCACTGGGTAAGCTCGCCGGCTCGCGTCTGCCGGGTGGTCGGGCTATCGCTCGCGGCGATGGCGATGGCGTTGTTCAGGGCCTCGGGAGAGAGATCAAGAAGCTTGCCCGCCGCACAGGCCACAGCCAAGGAGAGGAACGTACCCTGGTCCCAGCCCCGCTCCCTTAGCTGAAGGGGATCGTTCAGGCTGCCGAAAATCTCATACAACAGATACACACTGACCAAGAGCTCCTTCCCGGTGGAACCCAAGGCGTCAGCCAACCCCTGCAGTGCGCCCAGGCCATCGCTCGGATGGCCGCCCGGATACGTGTCGTTGAAGTCGAGATAACGAGTCATGACACCGTTGGCGAAAGCGGCAAGCTCCGGACTGGTCTTCCACTGTTCTCCCAACACACCGGCCTTCAGGTGACCCTGCGTCTGCTCGGCCATTCTCCGGGCAATGATCGAAGGCGGGGCGGAGAATCCCCCGATGGCGCAGCCCACGCTGTCGATGATGTGCCGTTTGGTCTCGCGCACCGTCTCCGCCGCAAGCCGCGGGAAAGAGACGGAGTGGATGTATTCGCTCAACTGACGCGTTGGTTGGTCTGCCATCTGTTAGTGCCGAAACGAGCCCTCGGAAAGCCGATATTCTGAATAAGCCATTGTTGTGAATCGAACCCCGGCCTGAATGATCCTGCGACTCGCCCGGTAAACAGACCAGTCTCAGGAACGTGTCGGCGCGACATGCTCGTGCCTGCGCCGGCCCGCCGTGGCCACGAGACCGCAGCCTCGGGGCCACCTGCTATGCAGACCGCCAACGCCGTGTTGCGCACCTTGTACAAATGGGGCTCAGTCGAACTTTAGGTTGAACTCGCTGGACAGGACATCCCGCAACAGCTTGGCCACATCGTCGGGAATTTTGACGGCCACCGACACCAAATCGGTGGCTTTCCTGCCCGTGATCGGCAACTCCACGACCACCTTCTTCGAACCCTCGACGACTTTCGGGTCCTGCAAAGTTTCGTTCGCGGCCTTGATCCACGCATCCCAGATCTCATCCGGTGTATCTTGATGGAGGAACCACTGCAGGGAGATCTGCAAGTTTGCCGCCATCGCGGATATGATCTTCCACTCCGGGCCGCTGATCGGTTTTCCCTGGATCTCCTCGATCAACTCCTGGATGGTGGGGATATCCGGTAATCTCGGGTGCCGCTTGAGAGAGCCGTCGGGTAGAACGATCCCCGACTGAGCCAGCGGCTTGATGTTCCCGGCCTTGATCTCGTCCTGGACGGCCGCGTCAAAGAATCGAGCTGGCGGAGTAGGCATGATGTTGGTTTCCCCGCGCAGGAAGGCCAGCTGTGTCTCGCCTCCGCTGTACCCGAACACGAACTTGATATCTACGTCCTCCAGCATCTTGTCCAGGAAAATAAGCGCCGCCGACTGGGGGCTACCGGGATTTCGATGCCCGTAGACAAGATCGACCTTGGGTGACGTGAGGTCTTTGGGCGAGTTGTAACCGGTTTCGGATCGAATCAGGTAGATCTCCGGATTGGGGAGCACGAAAATCGGTTTGAATTCGGCTGAATTGAATTTCACATCGGATCTGCCGAGCACCTCTCCCATCGTGACGACGCTATTGCAGCTCAGAATGTGAAGTCCGTTTGTCTTGCCCCTCTCGTAGAACCGGTTGGTCGAGCCATACATTAGCCGGCTGTACTGCATCACGATATCCGGTTGTCCCGGCAGGCGCTTGACCACCTCGGGGAAGAAGTAACGGGAGACGCGGTCCTGGCCGCCTCCCGGTTTGACGCACAACTCGATCCGAACCGTCTTTCCGCTGAAGTCCACCTCGGACGCTGCGTTTACCACCGCCGTATAGGGCGTCATACCAAACATAATTAAGAAAAACCCCAGCACTCTGGGTTTGAAGTCTATTCGTATCATCGACATAGTGAATCTCCTGCGTAACGTCCCCCGATATCGACTCGAAAGTCCGGGGAGCTAATTGGCGAGAATATGGTCTCTGAGTTGGCCACCTATTTGAAAAATGTTAATTTGGCAGCCGAACGCACTTTGTACTCGTCGTCGGTGATGGATATTGTGGCCTCTCCCAGCTTCTTGAATCGCGACCACCTCCCAACGGTCCATTCGACCGAAAATTTGCCATTGCTGTCGACGACCAAGGGGGGATTGAATAGGTTGGTGAGATCCCCCGGCAGTAACCCTTCCTGATGGATCACCAGTTGGACCTGTTCGTTGGGCTCGAATCCGACGCCCTTGATCATCACCTTACTTTTCTTGTGCAGCTTCACATCCGTGGGCTGTACCGTAACCTCCGGATCGGCGCTGGCGGCCACTGGAGAGCCGTAACCAGCCAAGATCAGAGCAGCCATTGCCACGATCCCGATGGATGCGATTGGTTTCCACACTGTGTCAATTCTCATCTGTTAGCTCCTATGAAGATGTCCGCGGGTTGCACTACGATTGTTGGCACAGAAGCTCGGTGACCTCCGTAACCGGGATATCTTGTTCAAGACGCTGGATGCGCCCGTAAAGCTCCCGGGTTTCGGATTCCTTCAGCACCTTGCTGGCACCAATCAGGGTTTCGAACTTGGCCTTCATCTGATCCCTGCTCTGAGGATTGTTCGGGCTCCCCAGCGGGTAAAGAGACTCAGCTTTCAGTTTCCGGCCGTCCTTCATCACGATTTCCGCGGCCCCGGGGCATGTTCGCGGCGGGGGGGTCGTGTCGCGGATAGTCGTGTATGGTTCATCCAGCACGATGTCCACTTTGTCTCTGGCAAAACGGTGAATCCGCTCATCGTTCAGCGTCTCCGCCTGCACCTCCTCCAGTCCGAATTTGCCGCGCAGAAGCGCGGTGGCCAACAAAAACCTGGGGCCGTACTGCACGGTGACCAGCGTCGGAAAATCCGTGCGCAGGTGCGACTGGGTCCAGCGAGTCTGGTAGCCGATCACTCTGTCCACCTGCTCCGGCTCGATGTTGTGCTCCTTGCGCAACTTCAGCACGCTCTCGATCATTGCATGGGAGATGGTGTAGCTCGGGTAGGCCTTGTACCAGACATCTAAAAACTCCCATTCCTCGCCCAGGTTCCGCATGAGCAGATCCGGATGGAACTCCAACGCGAACATCGTGTAGAGCCCATAGCGCCCCTCCAGGACATGGGTGGGCCCGGTAAACCCACCGTTCGCCAGCAGGGCCGCACGCACTCCGTTGGCGGCGGCGAGCCCCCCATGCAGCCTCCGGGACCAGGTTCCCTCGTCGTGGGACTGCTGGCTGCCAGCCGCCTGCTCCCCGGCAATGCCCATGGCGTTGGCTATGCCTTCGGGGTCCAGCCCGAGCAGTTTGCCCGCCGCCACGGCCGCCCCAAACACGGTAAACAGCTGCTGGGTGTACACGCCCCGCCTGTAGGTCATGTGCTCCCCATCGGAGTCCCGGCACCGTGAAGCCGCTCCGATCCGGCAGGCAATCTCGTGGCCGGCCACCACCGCCGCGATGAATTCGTGGCCGTTGCTCCCCACCCGCTCCGCAATGCCCAAAGCCGCCGGGACAATCGTGGCGTAGGGGTGGGATCCACAACCGAGATGCACATCTTCGAACTCGAACCCCAGCCCCATGGTGCCGTTGGCCAGGGCCGCGAGTTCCGGGGTCGCCCTTCTCCCGTACCCGATCACGGTCGCGGTGTGGTTCGCCCCGGACTCGCGCATCGCGTGCTCCGCGATGTTGCGGCCACAGTCGGTCTGGGTCCCCACATACAGATCCAGACCGAGACAGTCCTGAATGCTGTAAATCGCCTTGGTGATCAGCTCGTCGGACAGGTCATCGTACCGGAGTTCCGCTGCGAACCGGGCCAGGTCCTTGGTGTACTCGCGGTCGGGTTTATGCTCGCTGAGTGTCGATGGTTGCACAAATATCTCCCATGATTTTTATCCCTTTATACAGTACGCACTTCAGTAACAGCAACAGAATTTATTTTCAACTGCGCTGCTCCGAGGGTGCGGTCACGGTCGCCGGTGCAAACGGGGCGATGCGGAATAATCCGTTCCCCTATTTCACACCAGTGCGCCTGCTACCTTTGGGGGCACAGAAGCTCGGTGACCTCCGTAACCGGGATATCTTGTTCAAGACGCTGGAT
>CAZAHE010000096.1:0-8957 GCA_964484965.1 uncultured Acidiferrobacteraceae bacterium
AAGGTGGCTCCATGCACGTGGCTGATTTTTCGCTCAACATGCTTGGCGCAAACGGTATTGTTGGTGCCGGTATCGGACCCACTACCGGCACAGCCTTAGCCAGCAAGCTTCGCGGCACTGATCAGGTGTCGGTCTGTTTTTTCGGTGACGGGGCCGCGGCAAGGGGCACATTTCATGAAGCCATCGCGATGGGCTCACTGTGGCATTTGCCGGTGATCTACGTGTGTGAAAACAATGGTTATCAACAGTGGGTCCCACGAGAGAATGTGGCAGTAGTGGATTCGGTTGCAGATATGGCGGCGTCATACTCGATTCCCGGCATTTCGATCAACGGGCAAAATGCTGTTGAGGTATACGAGGCGGTTGGCGCTGCGGTTGAGCGCGCGCGTTCGGGTGAAGGACCGAGCTTGATCGAGGCGCGCACCTACCGTTTCTACGGCCACAGCCTTGGTGATGAACAGCAGTACCGCACTCAGGAAGAGGTGGAGGCCAGGCGGCGTGACGATGATCCGATCAATATTTTCCGCGACTTCATGAAAGAGCAGGAATGGTTGAGTGAGACAGACGACGAACAGATACAGCAGTTGGCGGCTGACGAAATGGCGCGGGCGGTAAAGTTTGCAGAAGACAGCCCGTGGCCCGAGTCGGACCAGGTCGGCACTGATGTGCTGTTGGACACGCAAGAAGAGTTGAGGGAGGTGGCGAAATGAAGACCATGGCATTCAATGAAGCACTGCGCGAAGCGCTGCACGAAGAAATGGAGCGTGATGATTCGGTATTTGTGATGGGCGAGGATGTCATCACGCATGGCGGTCCGTATAAGGTGACCGACGGTGTTGCGGAGAAGTTTCCTGGCCGAATTTACGAAACGCCGATCGCAGAGGCAGGCATCGTCGGCATCGGTGTTGGCGCGGCGATGGCGGGGATGAATCCTGTCATTGAGATCATGTATCTTGATTTCATAACCTGCGCAATGGACGAGGTCGTTAATCAGGCAGCCAAGATGCGTTATATGACCGGTGGCCAGGGCAGTGTGCCGATGGTGGTGCGGCTACCGTGTGGCGTGGGACGACTGCTCGCTGCGCAACACTCACAGATCATGGAATCATGGTTTATGCACGTGCCGGGCCTGCAGGTGGTCGTACCTTCGACTCCGGCAGATGCGAAAGGACTGCTCAAGACCGCAATCAGAAGTTCCGACCCGGTCATGTTTTTCGAATACAAACGCATATACACCTCCAAGGGTGAAGTCCCCGAAGGGGAGCATCTGGTTCCTTTTGGTAAGGCCGATATCAAGCGTGAGGGCGAAGATGCGACCGTGGTCGCGATTGGACCGATGGTGCAGAAGTCCCTGGAGGCGGCACTGTTGCTGGAAGACGAAGGTTATGATGTCGAGGTCGTTGACCCGCGATCGTTGTCGCCGTTGGACACCGATCTAATCTGCGAATCGGTTCGCAAAACGGGCCGCGCGGTGGTCTGTGGTGAAGACTCGAGTTTTGCTGGGTCTGTCTCTGAGATTGCCGCGATGATCGGCGAATCGTGTTTCAGCGACCTCAAAGCGCCCGTGGTGCGGGTCGGAAGTCCGCATGTGCCAATGCCTTTCAGTGCCGAACTGGTCAAGCATGTGGTGCCGGAAGCAGCCAATGTGGTGTCGGCTGTCAACCGCGTCATGAACTAAGGCGGATCTCGATATGGCGACACAATTTCGTCTTGCTGCCCTTGGTCACACGATGGAGAAAGGCCGCGTGGTCGAATGGCACGTCAGCGAAGGCAATCCGGTTGAAGAAGGCCAGCTGTTGGTCTCCATAGAGACAGACAAGACAGTGGTTGAGGTGGAGTCGCCCGTAGCCGGTATTTTGCTTCGTATTGTCGGTCAAGCTGATGGGGAATACGACGTGGGTGAATTGCTCGCTTGGATCGGTGAGGAAGGCGAGACAATACCCGACACGCCTGCCGCTGCGCCGGTCGCACCCACTGTCTCGGGTCCGCGGGTGACCCCAGTGGCGCGGCGTCTTGCTGATCGCCACGGTATCGATGCCGAAGCAATCACGGGCACGGGACCAGGTGGGCGAGTGACGAAGGAGGATGTACAGCGTGCAGTCGATAGTGGGGCACCGCCACAGCAAGCGCCGCTGCCTGATGCCGGTACGGAGATTACGCCACTGTCGGGCATTCGCCGCACGACCGCTGAGCGCCTCAGAGGTATATGGGCAAGCGCACCGCATGTGACCGAAGGCGTCGACGTCAATTGTGCGGCACTTATGGCACTTCGCAACGAACACGAGCAACTCTGGCGTGATGCATCGGGCATAGTGCCCAGCATCAACGATCTGCTTCTGAAAGCCACCGCCCTCGTGTTGAAGGGGCATCCACGGTTGAATGCGGCCTTGATCGACAACGCAGTACATCAGTACCAGGGCATTAATCTGGGTGTTGCGATTGATATTGAAGCAGGGCTGGTAGTGCCAGTGTTACGCGACGCTGATCGCCTTTCGGTGACGGAGATCGCGACTGCTGTGCGTTCGTTAGCTGACAAGGCGCGTGATGGGAGCCTGCAGCCGTCAGATTTCGAGGGCGGCACATTTACAGTGAGTAATTTGGGTGCCTTGGGAGTCGACTGGTTTACGCCTGTGCTGAATCCGCCTCAGGCGGTAATTCTAGGTGTTGGTCGTATCCGTCCAACGCCGTTGGTGATCGACGGGCAAATCGAAGTGGGTCAAGCCGCAACACTGGTGGTGACTTTCGATCACCGAGTGATAGACGGCGCCCCGTGTGCACGATTTCTGGCAGACCTTAAGGCGTTGGTCGAGTCCCCCGGGATTTTGGCGAATTAAATTTCAGCGCTTGTTGTAAACGTTGCACATCATCAATTCGGCCATTCTCTGCGTATCGGTTCGCTCCCATCCCAGTCGACGGCAGCCTCTCGTACACCATCAAAGATGCGTCGCCGCTGAGGCGTCATCGCAGCCATCTCAATGACGGTACCGGGGTGACCTTCGTTGAGAAAGTAGACAAATCGTCCACGCGGACTGTCGGCTTCCTGGCCGACCTCGTAGCCGGCGCTCAATGCACCCTGGTAGTAGTGGTCGAAATCCTCAGGCCAACTGGACCAGTGCTGCAAGCCCTCGAGGCCACGCCCTAAAAAGTCCTGGTACATAGTCGGTGTATCGTCTCTTTGCTGAATCAGTTCGACCTGCACATCGCCGGAATTGGCGAGTGCAACGGAGATATGGGGGTCACCGGGTTGTCCCTTGTAGTGAAAGTCAAACAGCGGCAACTGGTCAACATAGTAAAACGGGCCGATGCCGCAGACATTGATCCAGTGCTGCATCGCAGACTCGATATCGCGAACCACGTAACCCATTTGACGGATGGGACCAAACAGACGGCTCATAATGACTCCTTTGATATTTTCCATCGTTGCGTTGGACGCTCCAGTGTACTTGGTCTGTTCGCAGCGATCGCAGAATTATGCCGTGTCATACCACTCAGATCCCGCGACCAGTAGGGTAGTCGGTCAGCGGACGGATGCGCAGCACAGCAGAGCCGATTGCCGACGCTAAAGCGACGCCACTTGCCAGCAGGAATGCTGAGTCGAAGGAGCCGCTGGCATCGGCCATTGCACCAGCAATATAAGGTCCAATCACTTGCCCTACGCCGTGAAATAGTGTCACGAACCCGAGTGCGGCGGGTGCTAGACGCGGACCGAGCATTTCACTACACGTTGCGCCCACGATTGCCGGGACGCTGAACGCGCTGAGGCCAAAGATAATGGCCGATAGCGTGAAGCCGGTGCCAGTTGGCCATAATGGGAAAAGAGCAAATGCGATGCTGTGGAAGAGGTAAACAATCACCAGCGCCCAATTTCGCCCGATCTTGTCCGACAGCGAACCGAAAATGATCCCGCATAAAAGGCTGCACCAGCCGACCAACATCAGTAATTCACCGGCGGTGACTTCGCTGTAGCCGGCCTCATCCGTAAGTTTCTTAATAAAAAAGGTCAGGTAGATCACGTAGGACAACCCAAAGCCGCCAAACAGTAGTCCCAAATGCCAGACGCTGGACGATCGGTAGATCGCCTTCCAGTTCGGCCGCCCTAGTTGAGACTCTGGCGGGGAAGACGGCGGCGGCGGGTTCGCCGCGATGGCCTGCAGACCTTTTTCTTCCGGGTGATGTACCAACAGTGCGTAACCGGCCGCTGCAATCACTAAGGCTGTCACACCGAAAGCAATCCAACAGATGCGCCACCCTTCACCACCAAACAACTGCAAAGTCCACGGTACCAGGATACCGAGCCCGATCAGAGCGAAAGACGGCCCGGTCACGACAATACCCGTGGCCATACCGATCCGCCTGGTGCCAAACCACATGGCAAGGAGCCCGATAACGGGTATGTTGCTGAGCCCGCTGCCCATGCCGCTCAACATGCGCCAAACACAGAGACTGACAAAGTCTTGTACGAGGCCCGTCATGATCATGCTGACGCCGGCCAGTGCGAGGCCAATACTGATCACGTAGCGCGGGCCGAAATGTGTAGCGGCAATGCCGCCGACCAGTGTCATCGCCATATAGCCAATAAAGTTCGCACTCGCCAGTAATCCGGCCTCTTTATTATCGAGTCCCAGCTCGTGCTGCATTGCAGGAAGAACCAGGCCATAGGCGAAACGTGCCAGGCCGAGAGCCGCAAAGACGACCAGCAACGCGACTGCGAGGATGACCCAGGCATAGTGCAAGCGACTTGGCTTTCGGGTATTCATGGTCTCAAGGTGTGTGATGCCATCCCAGTTCGGTGTACGTGAGCATGCTAGACCAAGCACCGCCAGTTAGGTTTTGTCGTGTTGTATAGTCCACGCGTATCGGTAAGTTTGTTTTGCAAAGGTATTGTGGCTGAAGATCATGAATAGTACTGAACTGATGGTCCGCTTACCCGAGCTTGTCAACGACGACCAATCACTGATTAGAAGGGGTCGCTGGCTGAGTGACGTTTTCCTCGTTGAGGTAGGTGCACTGTCATTTCTTATTCACGTCGAGCATGGACGCATTACCAGTGTCGAGCACGGCCCCTTCGTGATGCCGTCGTGGTCGTTTGCAATTCGCGCAGATGCCGCTGTGTGGCAACGCTTCTGGCAACCACAACCCGCGCCTGGGGATAACGACATTTTCGCATTGCGAAAAACTGGCGAGATGCGTATTGAGGGTAACTTGCAGCCTTTTATGGCCAACTTGATCTATATCAAACAGGTGTTGGCGGTGCCGCGTCGGTTATTGGACACTCAATGACCGGCGCACTCGAGCCAACCACCGGGCGCTACCTCAATTTGGATCTGGACGGGCGTGCACACCGACTTTATTTTGAAGAAGCTGGCAGTGGTATTCCACTGGTGTGTTTGCACACCGCGGGATCGGATACTCGCCAGTATCGTGCTTTATTCAATGACCCGGAAATTACACAAAATTTCCGGGTCATTGCGTTTGATATGCCGTGGCATGGAAAGTCGTCCCCACCGGAAGGATGGCAGAACGAGGAATATCGCCTCACGACCTCGGCTTACAGCAATATGATCATAACTTTCATCCAGACTCTGGAACTTGAGTCACCTGTTGTCATGGGCTGTTCCATCGGCGGTCGGGTGATTCTCAACCTGGCATTGACTCATGGCGAGTCGCTACGCGCCGTGATTGGCTTGCAGTCGTCGGGTCACGTCGATCCTTATTACGACACGATCTGGTTACATCATTCAGACGTGCACGGTGGTGAAGTCAGTGCTGGATATGTTTTCGGGCTGATAGCCCCTCAGAGCCCGGAACGGGAGCGTTGGGAAACATTGTGGCACTACATGCAGGGCGGGCCGGGAGTTTTCAAGGGAGATCTTAATTTCTATATGCTCGATGGAGACATCCGTGACCGGTTACAAGCGATAGACACCAACGAGTGTCCGGTTTATTTGTTAACCGGTGAATACGATTATTCATGCACACCGGCGCACACCCGTGAAGCGGCCTCGAGAATAACCGGCGCCAAAGTTACGGTGATGGACGAACTGGGTCACTTCCCAATGAGTGAGAACCCACGGCAGTTTCGCAGTTACCTGCTACCGGTACTGCACGAGATTTGCAGGGACGAAGCGAGTCAACGAGGTTAGTGAATGAACGGCGTGCTGGGATTTATTGGTTTGGGTGTCATGGGTGAGCCGATGTGCCGCAATTTGGCGCATTATTCAGGTCGTCCAGTGATTGCTTTTGACCTCGATCACGCACCGCTTGAGCGTTTGGCCGAGGCTGATGTTTCGTCGGTGCGAACAGCAGATGAAGTGGCTGCAGCGGAAATTGTGTTCTTGTCTTTGCCAAATGGCGATGCGGTTTCGGACGTTTGCCTCGCAACCGATGGATTGTTGGCCCGCTTGGCAGCAGGATCAATAGTGGTCGATTTGGGAACCTCTCCGGTGGCTTTGTCCCGGCAGCTGGCCGAGTTGGCGGCCGAGCGTACGGTGGCATTCGCCGATGCACCGGTTGCGAGAACGCGTGCTGCGGCCGAGGCTGGCACGCTCAGCATCATGGTTGGTGCGACGAACGAGGTTTACGACAGGATCGAGCCCTTGCTGCGCTGTATGGGCGAGCAAATTACACATTGTGGTGGTGTTGGGGCGGGGCAGACGGTAAAGATTATGAACAACATGGTGTTATTCCAGACGGTGTCGGCACTGGCTGAGGCACTGCATATTGCGAGAGCTAACGGTGTCGATGGGTCACTGCTGCTTGAAACGCTGGCTAAAGGTTCAGCAGACAGTTTTGCACTTCGCAACCACGCTATGAAGTCGTTGTTGCCTGAGCGATTTCCCGGCTCGGCGTTCTCCGCGCGTTACGCGCTTAAAGACAACGATTATGCTTTGGATCTGGCGAATGCAGCAGGTGTTAATGCGGAAGGGGCGAAACTGGTGCGTCGGCGATTGCAGCAAATTATCGATGCGGGGCACGGTGACGAATACTTTCCGGTGTTGGGCCGCCTGCTGGCCTAGAGTGTGAGCGACCGAGGCCTTGCAAGATTCCCATCGGCTGTGACGGTTGGCGCTGGTATGCTTGATGGGCCACCGATTTTAGGTTTTTTGCCGACATAAAGGATGCACACACGCTATGCCACGAATTTCTCAACTGAATCCTGACGACATGAACGTTGCCCAACGGGCGGTCTACGACGATATCCTTTCAGGACCGCGCACCAGTCTGAGCGGACCTTTCCATGCCTGGTTGCATAGTCCTGAACTCGCCAGTCGTGCACAACACCTTGGCGCATACTGTCGTTTCTCGACGTCACTTTCGGGAGCCCTTTCCGAACTCGCTATTCTGGTGGTGGCACGCCACTGGCGGGCACAATTCGAGTGGTATGCGCATGCACCAATGGCACTGAAGGCCGGCATCGAAGAGGAGGTGGTCGAAGCCATCCGTGGTGGAACGATACCGGTGCTGAGTGATCCACGCCAGGCTGTGGTTTACGACTTCGTCAGTACGTTGTTGCAAGAGCGCACCGTTAATCAAGATCTCTATGACCAGGCAGTCGCTGGCCTTGGTGAGCTTGGTGTCGTCGATCTGGTCGGCATTGTCGGTTACTACTGCCTGGTATCCGCCACGCTCAATGTTTTTGATATGCCGCTGCCTGAAGGTGAATCCCCACCGCTAGACCCATGACAGAAGTTGTCGTACAGCAAACTAACGAACAATGAGAATCCCGACATGACGATCCGACAACGCCTCTCGGTACTTGAGCTCACTTTGCCCGCGCCCCGAACTCCCGCGTTCAATTATCAAGCCGTCATAGAGGACGAAGGTCTTGCCTGGGTATCTGGTCAGCTGCCGTGGCAAGGAGATTCGACAGATTTGGTTTGCAGCGGGCGTCTTGGTGAGAGCGTTGATCTCGAAGGCGGCATTGCGTGTGCCAAGGCATGTGTTCTACAAGCGTTGTCGGTTCTAGAGCACACTCTGGGTGGTCTCGATCGTATCCGTCGTGTGGTCAAAGTGGTGGGCTTCGTCGCATCAGCACCAGGATTTAACGACCAGCCGGCAGTCATCGATGCCGCATCCGCATTACTGATTGAGGTTTTCGGCGACGCCGGGCGCCATGCGCGCTCCGCGGTTGGTGTCGCTGAATTGCCACGCGGTGCGCCAGTTGAGATTGAACTGATCGTTCGTTGCGACTGAGCGAAGGGCGCGCCTCCAATGGCCAATACGACACGTCTCCAGTGGGCCTCCATGAGCGCAGAGGAGCTCGAATGGCATTTCAATCCACGTCACACGGTAACCAACTCTGATCGCTATGGGTCCGCACGCGACGGCCTAAATCGCGCGGCGCTGGCCGAACGCCGAGCCGACATCCAATATGGACACCAGCCGATGCAGGATCTGGATATCTATCTGCCGTCGACGAAGGAGCCACTGTTGCCGGTGCATGTGTTTATCCATGGCGGCTACTGGCGTAGCCGCGTTAAGGAAGATTTTGCCTTCATCGGGTCTGCCCTCAGCCAACACGGTATTTTGTCGGTCATCATCAATTATCCGCTGTGCCCGGCGGTGACGCTGGACGGTGTCGTCGCCAGTGCACAACTCGCTATCCACTGGATACAGCGGGAGATTTCGTCTTTTGGTGGTGATCCCCAGCGCATCAGTCTTTCTGGGCATTCCTCGGGTGCCCATCTGGTCGCAGCAATCCTGAGCCAGGATGCCGCAGGCGAGGGAGAGGCTCTGACGGGCCTGAGCGGTGCGGTCCTCATCAGTGGCATCTATGACCCGGCACCGGCTCGGCGCATCAGCGTCAATTCGGACCTTCGCCTGGATGAGGACCTTTGCGAGCGCCACAACTATCTGTCGGTTCCACGCAGGATCAGTTGTCCGGTGCGCGTCGTTTTTGGTGCCGAAGAGCCCTCTGGCTGGGCTGCACAGTCACTCGCTTATGCCGAGCACGCAGC
>CAZAHE010000097.1:0-8693 GCA_964484965.1 uncultured Acidiferrobacteraceae bacterium
ATCACCTTTCGGACAGATTCATGTAGACAGACAGGCCTGCACGCTGTGCATGGGTTGTGTGTCAGTCTGTCCAACCGGTGCACTGGCCGACGGAGTGGACACCCCCCGGCTTGATTTCATTGAGTGGAATTGTGTGCAATGCGGTTTATGCCAAAGTGCCTGTCCGGAGAGTGCCATCCGTCTTGAGGCGCGCCTGCTGGTTGATCCCGAGGCGCGCCGGGCGAAACGCAACCTGAACCAGGAAGAACCATTTGGCTGTATTGCCTGTGGCAAACCCTTCGCGACCCGCAGCATGATCGATAAAATGTCGGAAAAACTGGCAGAACACCGGATGTTTCAGGGTGAAGCGCTTGATCGGCTTAAGATGTGTGAGGACTGCCGAGTAAAGTCCATGTTCGAGTCGTGAACAGCCAGCACAAGGCGTCAAAATAACCGCCTCAGCAGTGCTCTCCTGGATCGCAGGTTTTAGTCTCTAATTAGGGTTGCCACAGTGCCTAGATAGGGGTGACAATGACCATTACAAGCGACGTTAATGTGATTGAGAAGCGTTCATATTTGAGGGGAAGGATTGAACCAGACCGTACTCAAGACTGAAGTGGCACTTGTAGAAGAAGAGGTCGCAAGGGCCGGTGTTTACGGATTGATCGGCGCGTTGCTGGCGGCGGCACCTGACAGTGCTGTGTTTGATTTACTTGAAGCGGTCACAGCGAGTCCAAACGACACCGATTTGCCATGGCAGGAAATCAAGACTGCGGCGGCCAATGCGGATAGCGATGCCGTCGTCGATGAGTACCACGCACTTTTTATTGGCATCGGTCGTGGCGAGTTGCTGCCTTACGCGTCGACTTACTTGACCGGTTTTCTGCAAGAACAACCGCTAGCGGACGTGCGAAAGGATCTCGCACGATTGGGTTTTGCGCGGCAAGCCGGTGTCCACGAGCCGGAAGACCATGCTGGCGCACTGTGCCAGGTGATGGCGGCCCTGGTGGCGTCACCAGAGGAGTTCTCGTTCGATGATCAGCATGTATTTTTTTCCCAGCACATCGGTCCATGGATGGGTGAGTTTTTTTCTGACCTAGCAGCAGCCGAGCAGGCAGATTTTTACCAGTCAGTTGCGCGTTTCGGACTGGCTTTTATTGAAATTGAGAAGCGTTATTTTTCGATGGAGATCTGATCGAAGTTTCGCGAACAATATTTGTTGTTCCTTATATTTAGAGGAGGTCAGTATGAAGAAGAAAGACCGCAAGGAAGTCACCGACGCCGGCCGGCGAGGGTTTCTCAAAGGTGCCGCGGCGAGCGGTGGTGCCGCAGCTCTGGTTGCAGGCACAGGAGCACTTGCAGCAGAGCCGAGCACTGCTGCAAGCCCTGCCCAGGGGGGCGGCTACCGGGAATCCGGTCACGTTCGTGATTACTACAAGACGGCTCGACTGTAAGGGAGAAGGTAAATGAAGCTCACTCGTAAGTCCGCTGCTCAGCCGGGCGCGCCGGAACAAAGCTCGAACGGGACAGGCAGCGCTATTGACCGCCGGACCTTTCTTAAACGCTCTGGTTTGACTATCGGTGGTGCTGCTGCTGCAGCGAGCCTGTCACCGAGCATGATTCGCAAAGCGCAGGCCGCGATTCCATCGGGCGGCGAAGGTACTCAGACCATCCGCACGGTGTGTACGCACTGCTCTGTTGGCTGCGGCATTAATGCCGAGGTTAACAATGGCGTCTGGGTTGGACAGGAACCGGCTTTTGATCATCCGTTTAATCTCGGAGCACACTGTGCCAAGGGTGCATCGGTGCGTGAACACGGCCACGGCGAACGCCGGCTCAAGTACCCAACCAAACTGGAAGGGGGCAAGTGGAAGAGGCTCTCCTGGGAGCAAGCGATCAACGAGATCGGTGACAAGATGCTTGAGATTCGTGATAAGTCAGGTCCGGACTCGGTGTACTGGCTTGGATCTGCCAAGTACAACAATGAACAGTCTTATCTGTTCAGAAAGTTTTATGCCTTATGGGGGTCGAATAACGGCGACCACCAGGCCCGCATTTGCCACTCGACGACAGTGGCGGGCGTAGCCAATACATGGGGCTACGGCGCGATGACTAACTCGTATAACGATATTCACAACAGTCGTGCAATGTTGATCATCGGCGGTAACCCTGCTGAAGCGCACCCCGTTTCACTGGTGCATTTAATGCGCGCCAAGGAACGAAATAACGCACCGATGATCGTGATTGATCCGCGTTTCACCCGCACCGCAGCGCACGCAGACTTGTATCTCAAGATTCGTCCGGGAACCGATGTGCCGATCGTGTGGGGCATGATGTGGCACATTTTCAAGAATGGCTGGGAGGACAAGGAATTTATCCACCAGCGCGTCTGGGGCATGGATCAGATCAGGGAAGAAGTTGCTAAGTGGACGCCGGACGTGGTCTATGATGTCACTGGAGTGCGTGAGGAACTCGTGCACCAGGCAGCGAAGATGATGGCAGACAACCGTCCGAGCACCTTTATCTGGTGCATGGGTGGGACGCAGCACACGATAGGCAATAACAACACGCGTGCATACTGCAACTTCCAGCTGGCCCTAGGCAACATGGGTAAAGCCGGCGGTGGCACCAACATTTTCCGCGGCCATGACAACGTACAAGGCGCTACGGACATGTGTGTTCTCAGTCATTCGTTGCCAGGCTACTACGGTCTGTCCAACGGGGCGTGGAAGCACTGGTCGCGCGTATGGGATCTTGATTACGAATGGGTCAAAGGCCGTTTCGATCCTGCTGAAGTCGAAGGCGACAAAGGAAAGCCTGTACATCCGATGAACTACAAGGGTATTCCGGTGTCTCGCTGGATTGACGGTGTTCTGGAAGATAAGGCCAACATTGGTCAGCGGGACAATATTCGTGCCATGGTGTTCTGGGGTCACGCACCCAACAGCCAGACACGCGGTCCCGAGATGAAGACAGCGATGGAAAAGCTCGATCTGCTGGTGGTTATTGATCCGTACCCAACCGCCACAGCGGTCATGCATGATCGGACAGATGGCGCTTATCTGTTGCCGGCTGCAACGCAGTTTGAGACCTACGGTTCGGTCACTGCATCCAACCGTTCGCTGCAGTGGCGCGACAAGGTGATTGACCCGATGTTTGAGTCATTGCCCGACCACACGATTATGTACAAGCTGGCCAACAAGCTCGGGTTTTCCGAGCAGCTGTGCAAGCACATCAAGGTCGAGAACGACGAGCCGTTGATTGAAGACATTACCCGCGAATTTAATAGCGGCATGTGGACGATCGGTTACACCGGCCAGAGTCCCGAACGCCTGAAGAAGCAGCAGAAGCACTGGGGTACGTTCAACATCACTTCATTGAAGGCCGAAGGCGGTCCATGTGACGGTGAATTCTACGGGTTGCCCTGGCCGTGCTGGGGAACCCCAGAAATGGGTCACCCGGGCACACCAAACCTCTATGACCCGAGCAAGCCAGTGGCGGACGGCGGTTTATGTTTCAGGGCACGATTTGGTGTAGAGCGTAACGGCGAGAGTCTTCTTGCTAATGGTTCATACCCAGTCGGTTCTGAAATCAAGGACGGTTATCCACAGTTTGACCACAAATTGCTCAAGCAGCTGGGATGGTGGGATGACTTGACGGCGGATGAACAGGCCGCTGCCGAAGGACGCAACTGGAAGACAGATCTTTCTGGTGGCATTCAGCGTGTAGCGATCAAGCATGGCTGTGCACCGTTTGGCAATGCCAAAGCGCGGGCTGTGGTCTGGACGTTCCCGGATCCGGTTCCGATTCACCGCGAGCCGCTCTATACGAACCGTCGTGATCTGGTGGCAAAGTATCCGACCTATGAAGACAAGAAACGTCGTTATCGTGTGCCAACGCGTTATGGTTCGATCCAGGCAAAAGACTATTCGCAAGACTACCCGCTGATTCTGACCAGCGGCCGACTTGTTGAGTACGAAGGCGGTGGTGATGAGACGCGGGCGAATCCATGGCTGGCTGAACTGCAGCAGGATATGTTTGCCGAGATTCATCCTGCAGATGCCAATAACAACGGCATTCGCGATGGGCAGCAGGTGTGGGTCGAGGGAGCTGAGGGTGCCAAGGTTAAGGTAATGGCGCAGGTGACCCGGCGTGTTGCGCCCGGGGTCGTGTTTATGCCGTTCCACTTTGCCGGGCACTTCCAAGGAAAGGACCTGCGGGACAAGTACCCCGAGGGAGCCGATCCTTTTATCCTCGGTGAGGCGGCTAACACTGCCATGACCTACGGTTATGATTCTGTTACGCAGATGCAGGAAACCAAGTGTTCCCTGTGCCGTATCAGCGTCGCTTAAAGGAGAATTGAAATGGCAAGAATGAAATTCCTGTGCGACGCAGAGCGCTGCATCGAATGCAATGCGTGTGTCACGGCGTGCAAAAATGAACACGAGGTGCCGTGGGGTGTAAACCGTCGCCGAGTTGTGACCATCAACGATGGCGAGCCTGGCGAACGTTCCATCTCAGTAGCGTGCATGCACTGTTCTGACGCACCTTGTGCGACGGTTTGCCCGGTGGATTGTTTCTATACCACCGATGATGGCGTTGTTCTGCACGACAAAGACATCTGCATTGGCTGCGGTTACTGTTTTTATGCCTGCCCCTTCGGAGCACCGCAATTTCCTGATACCGGGGCCTTCGGTTCTCGAGGAAAGATGGATAAATGTACGTTCTGTGCGGGCGGTCCGGAAGAGGACATGTCGTCGATCGAACATCGCAAGTACGGCCGCAATCGTCTCGCGGAGGGCAAACTGCCATTGTGTGCAGAAATGTGTTCGACCAAAGCATTACTGGCTGGTGATGGCGACAAGGTGGCTGACATCTTCCGCGAAAGGGTGACGTACCGCGGTGCCGGTGCTATGCAGTGGGGCTGGGGTGTTGCCTACGATAAGCCTGGCGTGAAGGGCTCCCGGTCGGGCGGCTGAAGAGACGTCCATATCAGGACGCAGCTATAACTTTTTGCCGGGATGGCCCATGTTCAGGGGCCATCCCGGCTATTTACATTACAGGCCGGTCTGCAGTTCGGACAACGGTGGCCGCATGGCTCCGCCCGAATCATTGATTTCTACGAATTGTCGGGGGAATAAACTCCACCGGTACCAATCCTTTATGTTGCGTATGATGATGGCAGATATGTCGCAATACTTCGCTTGAACGGAGTTATGAAAGCAACAATAGGTCAAGTCTTTATCAAACGAAAGAAAATTACTGTTGGATCAATCCAAATGAATAAAAGAATCCATGATGTTTTTTCCAACTGGTTGGTTCTCGCGCTATTTGTAATTTTGTCTATGGCGGGTCAGCCGGCAATCGTATCAGCCGACAGTAACAACGCGGAATCTTCAGGCAAACCGCTGTCACCGGCCAACCTTGGGTCAGATTTGTGGGCTGCGGTTCGCGCACGGTCGAATCAAGCCTCGGAGCAGCACAAGTTGGTGCTGGACCCACAGATCAGTCGAACGACTCAGGTACGGGGCCACGACAGCAATATTCTGGTAAATCAGGCGGGTGAAACCTGGATGTCCTTCAGACACCAGCAATTGATGCCTAAAGGCCGCGACCTTATGATTTTTGTTCTTCTCCTGATATTTATTTTTTATATATTTTGGGGTCGGATCGAAGTCGAGGGGGGAGAATCGGGCGTTCTGCTGCCGCGATTCAGCATGAGTGCACGCATGATTCACTGGTTTTTAGCAGGTGTGTTTATTCTTCTTTCGATTTCCGGGTTGATCCTGCTTTATGGTCGCTCAATGTTGATTCCATTGGTGGGTCATGGTGCTTTTAGTGTTATCGCGGACATCAGCAAAGAAGTTCATAACCTGTCTGGACCATTGTTTCCATTCCTGCTGGTTCTGATTTTCCTCAATATGGTTCGCCAAAACCTGTATGAGCGTGGAGATATGACCTGGGTTGTGAAAGGAGGAGGATTCTTTGGCGGCTCACATCCGAGTGCCGGCCGTTACAATCCGGGCGAGAAGCTGCTTTTCTGGTTGACTATTCTGCTCGGTGTGGTGATATCGGTCACCGGCCTTGTTCTTAATTTCCCCGTACTGGCAACAATGGTGCTGGATTACTACCCTGAGTTTGAGCAGTACCGACGTGTGATGGAAACAATGCATGGCGTGCATGGTGTTGTCGGGATTGTCTTTATCAGCCTGATCTTTGGTCACATCTTTCTTGCCACGGTCCTGGTGCCAGGCACACTGACCGGTATGACCAGCGGTAAGGTCGATGTCAACTGGGCGCGGTCCCATCACAGCCGCTGGTACAAGCAAATGATGGAAGAAAAGGGCAAGGACTGAGATTCGGGATCCTGTCGATACACCGGCAAGACGCATTACGCTTTTTGCCGACCTGTTGATACAGCGCCATACCTGTCTCCAGTGCAACCGAGCACACTGAGGGCCGCTTTTGCGGGTTTAACACCGTACTTGTTGGTCGTTGTTTGGGGGATTTGCCTGCCCCCCTCTCTGGGGGCCGCGAGTGAACCACAACAGGCGTGGACAAATGCAGTTGCCCGCGCACAGCCTGAACAGATTCTCGCGCTTCTTGATGCTGGCTTTGATGATGTCAACCACGCGACTGCAGCGGGTAAAACTGCATTGATGATCGCAGCGCGCGAAGGTGATTTGCCACTTACACGACGACTGCTTGAAGAAGGAGCAAGTGTTCACGCTAAGAACCATAAGGGGGGCACCGTATTAATGTATGCCGCAATCGGTGCACGTCAGGAGATTGTGCAACTGTTTTTGGCTGAAGGTAGTGACGTTAATGCATCCGCCCGCAATGGTTGGACAGCTATCTACTTAGCAGCGGTCAAGGGCTATGATGACATCGTCGCTTTATTGCTTATCAACGGAGCGGACCCGAATTTGCCGGATGTATACGGCTGGACCCCTCTGATGCGTGCGGTAGAACACCGCCGGCTGCGAGTGGTTCGTAGACTGCTGAAATCAACGGCGATTGATGTGTCAGTCCGTAATCAACAAGGTGCGAGTGCTGCACATTGGGCTGCAGGCAAAGGATCTAAAGAACTCGTCGGACTGCTGGCTGCTGCGGGTGCTGATCTCTCCTTGCTTGATCGCAAGGGACGTTCCGTTGCGGACTATGCAGACGCCGGCGGCTATCGCCAGTTGGCCAATGAAATACAAAATGGTGACATCAGCACATTACCTGAGAAGCGCTAAAGTCTGACGCTTTGATGACGCGTGTCGTTCCTTGCGCTTGTGCGCGTACGTTCCGTACACCGAACGAGAGTTCCAGCCGGTGCCAGAACTTTTTAAAGTATGGTTCAAACATGTTTCCCCCAAGCACACCGTAAGCACTTAGTGTGTCCTGAGTGCTGTCATAATCCAACAAAATGGTTGCGAGGGGTTGAGGCGCAGGGCCACCCAAGACATGGCCACCGCGAGCCGGATCATAAACACTGCCTTCGGAGCAGCAGTAGATGACGCCTGTGTGATTTTGCACATCATAATCTTTGCCCGTGAATTCGACCTTGCCATGCCGGTAGGAAATAAAACTGACTTCGGGAGCAGGGTGCGTCATCCGGTGTGCGCAAATTGCTGAAAACGAGACGATCGACTGATTTCGCCCGACGCCACCGGGCCAGACATAGGACACGCTGTTTTTTGTCCTCAAAGTTTGCTTTGTGGTGACCGGTCGGCCCAAATCGATGAGAAAACATGGTGTCGTGACATGTGGAAAGAAGAACAGATAGGCCTCTCCTGCTTCTAGAGACGCCGTTGTCATCGGAGCACCTTCGGAATCGACAAGGCGAACTCGCTCAACGAGTACGTGTGCCGCATCCGGCTGCGCCAGTACTTCGGGTGAAGTAACAACGGCTGTAGCCGTCGTCGTACAGATTTTGACAAAGTCGCGACGGTTCATAATGTTGTGCACCAGTATACCTCTCGCTATCAGTGCCTATCTTTACCACACTTAATTTAGTGGTTGAGTCATCGCCATGGTATGCGACGAATCTCCTCGAAAACTGATGTATGTCGTGATTTATCGACAAAAAAGTCAACAAAACCAACAAAGAGCACATCTACTTTGTAATTTAGAGACTAATGTAATCTGAACATGTAAAGTGCTCAGACTAGAATCTGTACGGATTCCATAATGGGATAGTTACAAGAGTTCTACTCGTAGTACGTATTCTCAGCGCCCTTTCTGCAACAGAGGGTCTCAATCGTTTCGGTTCTCTCGTATCTTCGTCTGACGGCGTACGTTCTTCTTTCTACGCAATGATGCTGGAAGTAACTTAAATTTTGGAGGAAAAGCTTATGAGTGCCGGTGGAATATCAATTTGGCAGTTGCTTATCATTGTGATCCCGATAGTGCTTGGTATTTTATTAAAGGGCATCATTAAAAAGTTTGTAATTTGGGTAGCTGATGTTGTGGCAGCAATCGGTTTTATATTTCTTGTATTAGGAGGATTGGTAGCGGGAGCCAGTGCCGGTCACGCCTTTGGTTTAGGCGGTGTGATTGGTGGGATTTTAGGAACTTTTATTGGGATACTGTTGGGTACATTGATCTTCGCTATATTATTTCTCTTCTTGTCGATAAACAATTCTCTCCAAGATATCAAACAAAACACTAGCTAGAGCCATTAGACAGGGGAGTAACAGCAATAAGGTGCATGCATAACACGGATG
>CAZAHE010000098.1:0-8646 GCA_964484965.1 uncultured Acidiferrobacteraceae bacterium
TCATCAGCCAACGCGGCCAACACGACGTCAGAGAAGTTCTTCGTAGTCGCAGATCCCCCGAGATCTGGCGTCCGGCACGAATGATCCAACAACGCGGCGTTTACTGCGCGGTCAATGGCCGTCGCTGCAGTGGCAAGAACTGGACGCCGTTTGCGGCGCGCCAGCCATGCCAACAGCATGGAACACGACAGTAATATGGCAGCGGGATTCGCGATTCCGCGACCTGCAATATCCGGCGCTGAACCATGAACAGCTTGTGCCATCGCATGCTCGTCGCCGGCGTTGAGTGAGCCCGCCAGACCCAACCCACCGCTTAGCGCAGCGGCTTCGTCGGACAGAATGTCGCCATACATGTTGGTAGTGACGATGACATCGAATGCCTGTGGGTTCAGCACCAATTTCGCTGCCATGGCATCGATAATCATGCCATCGAGCACGACTTCGGGATAACTCGTCGCGATCTGTCGTACCTCGTTGACAAAGAGCCCATCCGTTAGCTTCAACACGTTGGCCTTGTGCACCATGGTGACTCGTCGCCGACGCTCGCGGGCAAGTTCAAAAGCGACTGTCGCAATCCGTCGACAAGCTTGGCGAGTGATCTTACGTATCGCCAGTGCCACATCTGGCGTTGGCTGGAACTCACCGGGACCCCATGTCATGTTGCGATCGGCATAGAAACCTTCGGTATTTTCTCTCACCACGACAAGATCGAATGGCGACGCCACACTATTCACGCCCACACGAACCACACTGGGTCGAATGTTGGCATATAAGTCGAGAGCGATGCGTAATTCTGCCGACACATTGATTCCGCCAGCTTCGCGCGGTGGATATTCATAGGTGGATGCAGGACCCAACACAACACCATCAGCAGCACGTGCTCGAGCAATGGTGTCATCCGTGATCGTAAGACCGCATCGATCGAGCGCATCCAAGCCCACAGATTCGAGGTTCAATGCCAGACCCAGATCATAGGATCGGTTCACGCTTTCCAGCACTTCGCATGCAACCTCCATGATCTCGCTACTGATGCCATCGCCGTCGAGTAGCAACAGACGCAAGGGTGCACTATTGTCGCTACTGGTCATAGTGTTTCATTTGCTACTGTCATTCATCGATTCTCACTTTTCATATCGCGGCTTCTGTGCGAGGTACAGCATAACGCGAATACCCACCAGTGCCGCAAGCGACCCAGCGCCCATAGTCAGACCAGCCAGACCCCAAGCCATATAACTCCCCTGGCCGCCGGCAACGTCGAGCACCGTACCGACCAGTAATGGCCCAAGAAAACCTCCGCTGAAGCCGCACACCGAATGTACCGCCAGTGTGGCGCCGCGCTCGCCGGGGCGAGCCATTTTGACAGTGCCTGCAGTAAAGGCCGCCGAATCAGACATAATGATTACCGAATAGAGCCCGCCAATAACGACCACCCACACGAGCGGCTGGCCAGCGAGAAATCCATAGACCGCCCCGACGACAAATGAAGTCGCAGTAATCACTGACAGCACTCTTGAACGGTCCCGCGACTCAGCCAGATAAGCCCCGATGATGCTGGCCGGCATACCGATCAGGCTGTAGATCGTGACGTAGAGGGCAATATCTGCACGCGACACATCGGCATTGGCCGCCAAAGCGGCAAAGACGAGGAAAGCAACGATCCAGGCACGAAATGCGAACAGCTCATAACTATGACCGACGTAGCCCAATATGTAGGCCATTGCCGATCGATTACTGAAGACGGGCCGGAAATCAAGCGGATGGCGCTCTCCCACTGTGCCACTCGGTTGACGAGGCACGACAGCAATCAGGATCAGGACCACACACAGAACTTGCATCAGACCCGCAAACTGGAATATCAGGGGCCACTCCATGTGCTCTGCCATCTGACCGGAGTAGTAGTATGAAAAGCCAGAGCCGATACCAAATGAAGACGTATACCAGGGCACTGCTCTCTGTCGCCAGCTGGGATCCAATCGGTTGCTCAAAATCTGTAACCCAGGCATGTAAGTGCCCGCCAGTGAAACGCCGGCCAGGAATCGAAACAGCATCGCACTCCAGAAACCGTCTGCGAACAGTGCAAATCCAAAAGAGCCAATGACACCTACCAATGTTCCCCACAGGTAGATCTTTTTTGCATCCACCGTGTCAGTCAACCCAACCAGTAGCGGCACAGCCGCAACATAACCGACAAAATAAATGCCGCTGATCCAACCGGCCTGCGTACTGCTGAGGCTCCACAGCTGGCTGAATTCCGGTAACAGCACGGCGAAATTTGCAAACCCTGCCATCGACAGCGTCAGGGCGCCACACAACGCGATTAGAAGAGGAATCGGGCGCACGTTCATGGCTTGAGAACTCGGCTAGGCTGCCATTGATACCAAGATGACACCGGGCACCACCAGTAATATTGAAATCACGATCCTGGCAGTAAATGTCTCACGCCGAAATACCAGTAAACCGAGAAAGAAACTGAAGATCGGAGACAAAGAGACGATCGGCACCACAGTGACAACTGAACCCATACCGAGTGCCGTATTCAGCGACCAGATCGCAATGCCGTTGATGGTGCCACCGATATAAAACCACAACAACCCCGGATGCCAGTGAATACGCAAGACCCGACGACGTGCTGAGGCGATCGAAGTCGTCCCGGCGATCAAAAGCGAGACCGTATACCCCACGAGACCTGCGAATAGCGGCTCGGCTACGGTCTCAAGACCGTATTTCGTAAAAGCGTGCCCAAGTGCGCGGAACGCGGCTGCACCCAATGGGAGTAGCAATGCCCACAGAGGCCAAGCCGTATTGGACTGTCCTGGGCGACGGGTCAGAAGCGTAATCGCCAGCACAATGACGACAGTGCCCGTCAACACCGGCGGACTAAGGGACTCACCGAGCAGGATGACCGCAAATAAGGCGGCAAACAACGGTGCCGTCGACGCCAGTGTGGTGGCCAGCGTCGGCCCTAGATGGCGCACCCCCGCCAGGGCAAGGTTGGCGGATAAAAACGGTCGAAAAAGTCCGATCGCGGCAAATACCAACACCGCCGATGTAAACCAATAGGTACTGAGTAAAAACCACGGCGTCAATAGCCAGTAAAGCGCAGTCGCCGCCAGTATCTGGATCAGTGTACCGGTGCGGCTGTCGGCATAGCGCAACCCCAGGTTCTGGAACTGAACACTGACCGCGAACAAGAACGCCGAGGTAAAGGCGAGGAGCGTTGGCGAAAGAATAGCTGACCTCACGGCATCAGAGTAAAAGCTCAACCATCGTAAGTCGACACGCCCGTGTCATGGTGCCAGGTCCGACAGGCGATAGTCCTTCTCCGGTAAAGCGTCCATGACCGCAAATCCATATCCTTTATCCAGCTGTCAGCGACCGGGTCTTCGGCAAGCCACGCCTTTGTCGCGGGTAATACTTCGCCCAACATCGGACAAGTTTTCAAGATTTGATCCATAGGAGTTCCGGTCAGCCAAGCCCTTGGCGAGGAAACGAGCCCAATTTGGCCCCGTCTTCGACAGATTGCCCCCGGACTCGTGAGCCACAGCCATATCGCCATGGGCAACTGCATTTTAGCCGTATTGCGTATCTCCTCGCGGTGTATAGTCCGGCATCATTGCTAAGACTCGGTGTTTAAACACGGCCGTCTTCGCAGAAACAACCGAAGGTCTTTTCATGAAAATTGACTACAGCACACCGGTCACACGGATCGATGGCAGTGACAGCGATCTCAGTGAATTTCGCGGTCAGGTTCTGCTGGTGGTCAATACGGCCAGTGCCTGCGGCTACACACCCCAGTACACGGCGCTACAGGATCTGTACCAGCGCTTTGTCCCGCACGGTTTCAGCGTGCTGGGCTTTCCGTGCAATCAATTTGGCGCCCAAGAACCCGGCAATCACGGCGAGATTGCTTCCTTCTGTGAGCAGAATTATGGTGTCACCTTCCCATTGTTCGCCAAAATTGATGTCAACGGCGCCGCGGCCCATGCGCTGTTTCAGCAGTTAAAAACCGCTCGTCCCGGAGTACTGGGAACAAGCGACATCAAGTGGAATTTCACTAAGTTCTTGGTCGCCTGCAATGGAGAGGTGCTGGCCCGCTATAGCCCGCAGAAGGCCCCGGAACAACTGGCCCCGGATATTCAGGAGGCATTGGGCGGCGCCTCCGAAAGGATCTCGGACGCCTAAGCCCCCCACTCGGATGCAGTAAAGGGGTATTTAAAGCGGCATCTCTGCGGGGAAAAGTAGAATAAAGTAAGTAAAGTCAATAAGTTACTTCCGACATGTTGGATAGTGTAGCACTTGGATTAATTGACTAAACAATAAAATCCTAATATCCTTATGGTTCCGCCTAGCTAGGCAACTGAGGAGGTGACCATCGTGCACTTCATTGAGACACTGCGTCGTTGGGTTGGGGCTATAACCGAGCTCGGTTTGGTTCTGATCGCTCTGGGTGTAATTCTCCAAATCTTGTTCGGTGACGGTCAGGGCGCTGTGCCGTTCCTGCCAGTAGACATTGTTGGCAGCGTGACAAACTTGGTCGCCGAGCTTGGTGGTCAAGGGCTCGTTGGCTTGGTTGCCCTCGGTATTATTGTCTGGGCCTTCAACAGGCAATCCCGTTAAATCTGTAAAGCTCAGTGGTGACAAAAAAGGGGGCTGGCAACAGCCCCCTTTTTCTTTGCCTGACTACCGCCGGTCAAGCTAGATCACGCGCTATCACAGGTGGCCTCAGCAGAGTAGCGGGGCCACATTTCAATAGATGTTGCGCTCGATCAGTGGCTGGTTTTGACCTAATCGCTGGTGGTCCAGTCGCGACAAATCTAACGTCTGATATTGACCATAAATCAGCAGTTCGCTGATTGCGCGACCCACTGCCGGGCTTTGTTGAATGCCGTGCCCGGAAAATCCGTTTGCGAGCACCAGGTTTTCACAGTCGCCGTGATATCCAAGTAGCGCGTTTTGATCAACGACATTGTAGGCGTAATGCCCTGCCCAACCCCCGTTCCCTTTGATCGCCTCGAAAGCCGGCACCCGATGTGCCAAGATTGGCCACAGTTCGCGCTCAAAAAGACCGTGGTCCAATTCAAAGTCCAGGCAATCAGGATCGTTCTCCGGAGGTGGTGCGAGGGTACAAATAAAGCCGCTGCCTTCGGGCCTGAAAGCCAAACCATTCGTATCGATCACTAACGGACAGTCCTGCAGGCTGGTGCGGCAGTCGAAACGAAAGACTTGTCGCTTGCGCGGACGTACCGGCAAGTCGGTGCCCGCCATTTGTGCGATCTGGTCGGCCCTCGGACCGGCCGCATTGACCACCACAGCACACGGTAGTGAACTACCTTCGTCCAGCTTGACCGCGATGATGCGCCGGCCGTTGCGCGCTAAACCCACCACCTGGGCCTTGCGATAATCGGCTCCCAGACTGATCGCCTTACGCCGGAAACCCTGTAACAGCGCATAGGGGTCGATCCAACCTTCGTTCTCCGCGCCGAAGGCACCAATCGCAAGATCATCCACGTTCAACCACGGAAAGCGCGACACCATCGCTGCTGGATCCAGGCGCAAGGTCTCGGCACCCTGGTCATGCTGCACAGCAAGGTTTTCCTCCAGCACGCTCGCCCCGTCCGGCGACGCCAAAATAAGGTAACCCGCTTTACGAAATGACAACTGCGGACCCTCGCCGTCTACTGCAAGGGTCTCAGCCGCGCTGTGATAGAACTCAACGCCGAACCTGGATATCGCCACGTTCTCGGGCACCGAGTACTGCATTCGAATGCCACCGAGCGAGCGCGGCGTAGAAGCTATCTGGTAGCTTGGATCCTGTTCCAGAACCACTACCTGCCCATCGAAATCAGCCGATTGAGTCAGAAAATAGGCAATCGAACTGCCGATAACGCCCCCGCCCACGATCACGACATCCGGATGACCTGCCATCTCATCAGACTCCTGGGGGAGAAAGGTGCACATCGAGCCTGCGCTCACACCAGTGGGCGCAGCGCAGCAGATCTGCTTCAGCCAGCGGCGCCGCCGCGAGCTGAATCCCTAAAGGCAGTCCGGACATCGCAAGACCGCTTGGCAATGTGATTGCCGGCAGGCCGCAGGCTGTCCAAGGGACCTGAAAAAGTGTGTCGCCGGTATTGGTCAGATCAGCCAGCGCCGGCGTTGGTGTGGAGGGCGTCATCAGCACGTCGACCTCACCCGCCAAACGATGGGCATCCGCGCTGAATGCAAGACGGCGTTCCAGCGCACGACTATAGGTCATGCTGTCGGTCGCAAGACCTCTTTCAATAATTTCGCGCAGCATCGGACCGTAGTCGTCGGCATGTTGCTCAAACATAGACTGATGAAAAGTAGCTGCCTCCACCGACATGATCACAACCTGGTCTGCCGCCAAGGTGTGAAAACTGTCCGGTAGCGTCAGCATTGACACCTCTGCACCACCGGCGGCCAGCGTAGCCGCCACCGAATCAATGTGCATACGTGTCTCTGCATCGGCATTATCAAAAAAATATTCTTTCAATAACCCAATCCTTGGAGGTGATCCCTGACTCAGTGCCGTTAGATAATCCGGCACGTTGGCAGTGACACAAACTGGATCCGCTGGATCAGGTCCCGCCAATACCTGCAGCAACAGCGCTGCGTCTTCTACCGAACGCGCCATCCAACCGACGTGATCCAACGACCAGCTGACCGGGATGACCCCGTGCCGGCTGACACGACCGAAAGTCGGTTTGAGACCGACGATACCGTTATAGGCCGCCGGCCGCAGGACCGAGCCGCGCGTCTGGGAACCGAGCGCCACGGCACACTGATGCGTAGCGACTGCCACGGCGGATCCACTGCTCGATCCCCCTGGTGTGTGCTCTGGGTTCCAAGGATTGACTGTCGGTGAAGGATCGCTGCAGGCGAATTCGGTTGTGACGGTCTTACCGAGGATAATCGCGCCAGCGCCTTTAAGGCGGGTGACCGTTGTGGCATCGGCCTCCGGCACGTAATTGGCATAGACTTTTGAACAGGCCGTGGTGGGAATACCGGCAGTACAGTAGATATCTTTCAGCGCCACTGGCACGCCGTGCAACGAGCCAAGGAGTTGGCCAGAACAAACAGCTGTGTCGCTTGCTTGAGCAGCGGCCATGACCTCTTCGGGATCAAGATAGACCCATGCTTTGAGATCGGCACGCGCTTCAATCTGCTCGAGCAATGCCTGACACAGTGTCACCGACGACAAAGATCCTGCACGAATCTGTTCCGCCGCCGCTGCCGCGCCAAGTGCTTGCAGTGCCTTCATCGTAATGTCGATCTAGTGTGCCTCCTTCATATATCGCAGTTTAACAATCTGTGCACAAGGCGCGCGCCAATGGGCTGGACGTTTCCGATTCGTTCCGGTTAGGGTGCGGGTGTGGCCAGACCATCTCATAACAAGGTATTCCGTCAGCTGTGGCCGACGCTGCTGATGCATGACCAGGTACCCGGCGCTGAGGCGCCGAACCGCCTGCTGGCAGAAGAAATCGAGCGCCGTGATCGTTCCCAACGCGACATGACGACGGCCTACCTCGAAGACAACCTGCTCGAGTCGGAGCATCCGGCAATTGCCTGGCTGCGTGATTGCATCAACCAGGCGGTGATCCGGTATGTCCAGCACACGGAAATCGACTATGCACTCCAATGGCATCTGCAGGGCTGGGCCAACATCAATCGTTTCGGTGATTACCATAACCTACACAATCATCCACACGCTTGGCTATCAGGCACCTATTACGTCACCGTACCTACCGATAACGAGACACTGCCGGGTCGTGATGACCGCAATCCAGGTGCGATTTCATTCTTCGATCCGCGTCCCCAAGCCAACATGACCGCGATTCGAGATGATCCACAGGTGGATCCGGAGTTCCGTGTGCTGCCTGAAGCCGGTGCTGTCCTGCTGTGGCCGGCGTTCGTGCATCACCTGGTCCATCCCAACCTGTCACGTTCACCGAGAATTTCAGTTTCTTTCAACGTCGTGCTGAAACACCCCGAAGCACATCTGCCTGCTCAGTAAATGCCTTGGGCAAACTGTTTCAGCTCGTTCAGCGTGGCATCTCGTCGTAAGCTGCGACCGCGTCGTCCAGCGGTGTGGAAGGCAGTCGTCGACTGGCGTACACATTAGCCTGCGCCTTAAACCAGTGCGCACCGGTGATCGTCCCGACGCGAACGCCGCGCCGCGTTGGTTTTGCTATCCGTTATATCGCCGCGACCGTTCGCCAGTCGTTGGGGCCACGGGATTTTGCAACGCTCGTGCGGGGCAAGCTTGTCAACGATTTCTGGGAACTTGAGCCACGCCCGAAAGACGAACTTCACCCCGAGGCGCTTGCCTATCACCAGCACATGTGCGACGTAACGGCAAAAATGTTGTTTGCCGGCGCAAAAAATGCAAAACCCTTCCAGGCTCGCTCCGAGGGCTCATCATCTCTTTAAGCTGGACGGATCCAGATTCGGTTGTCGTGAAAAGCTGCGCCACCGACCGGGGCCACTCGGTCAGCGCCAGTTAACACATTGATGCCTTTGCCATCGTCGAATGCGCTATTGGGCCATATGCTCTCTACAATCACGACGCCACGCTGAACACCATCGAACACCTGGGTACTGACCTTTAATTCGCCCCGCGGGTTGCCG
>CAZAHE010000099.1:0-2856 GCA_964484965.1 uncultured Acidiferrobacteraceae bacterium
CTGCCAGACTCTCGGCGCCCCAGGTCTCTCGGCTGATCATATCCGACCCATACGCTGGCCGTGAGGTCGGGGTTGAACCCGGTAAACCAGGCGTCGCGAAAATTGTTGGTCGTGCCAGTTTTCCCCGATAAATCGTCGCGTTTAAGCGTGCGCGCCTTGCGGCCCGTGCCGGTGGTCATCACCTCATTCATCAAGCTCGACATCAGAAACGCATTTTCTGGTGAGATTACCCGTCTTACGTATCGTCGATCGTAGGAGGTTTCTGGAGCGGCCTGACTGGATATTTTCTGCCTCTCATCACAGGCGGGGCATAATAAAGTGCGGTTCGTGTAGCGGATGACTCGCCCGTCACGATTCTCAATACGAGCGATGTAGTACGGTTGTACTTGGTACCCGCCGTTGGCGAAGACGGCATATGCACTGGCGATCTCTAGTGGGGTCATGTTGGTCGAACCCAATGCCAGAGACAGACCGCTCGCCATGCGCTTTCTATCGAAACCGAAGCGTTCGAGATGGTCTATGACTAGCGGTATCCCAAGCGTTTCAGTGATCCGAACGGACACAAGATTTAGCGATTTGCTTAGTGCTTGGCGAAGTCGGGTTGGACCAAAGAACTTCTTACTGTAGTTTTCCGGTTTCCAGATGTTGCCGAGCGAATCTTCTTTAACGATAGGTTGAACGTTGACCATGGTAGCGGCCGAAAAACCATTGTCTAGAGCGGCGGAGTAGATGAATGGTTTGATGTTCGATCCGAGTTGTCGTTGTGCCTGAGTGACATGATTGAGTTGGTTGCGTTCGAAATCGAATCCTCCGACGAGGGCGAGTATGGCGCCATCATGAGGATTAAGTGATACCAGTGCGCCTTCGATCTCCGGCAACTGCGCCAGGCGTAGGCCGTTGACTGCGGCCACGACATAGATCAAATCTGCTGGAGCGAGCATGCTGTGGATATTTTTTCCTGACCACTGGCAGGCCGCCGCAGACATAGTCTTCCGTTGTCCATTTGCGAGCATCAGACTTACCGAATCGGTGTCGACATCGAGCACAGCGGCGGCAGCCAGGGGAGGTGGAGAAGGTAATGCTGATAGGGCTGTTGTGACACGATTGGGGTCTTCTAAAGCATCGCTCTCAATGGTGCCGGCTGTGCCGCGATAACTGTGTCGGCGGTCATATGCCAATAATCCTGCGCGCAGTGCTGCATTTGCCGTCGCTTGGTGAGTGCTGTCAACAGATGTGTAAACGCGGAAGCCCTCAGAATACGCAGCTTGACCAAACTCGGATACCACATCTTCCCGAACCATTTCCGCCAAATGTGGGGCATCAACCTGTGTGGCGAGCAGATTCCTACGGGCTGTGATCTCTTTGCCGATAGCCAGCTGATAGGTTTTCTCGTCAATGTGTCCGAGTGAATACATCCGCTTCAGAACATAATTGCGGCGGTCGGCCGCTCGTTCAGGGTTGGTCACCGGGTTGTTGCGCGAAGGTGCTTTGGGCAGGCCGGCCAGCATGGCCAATTGTTCGACATCGAGGTCAGCGAGCGGTTTATCGTAATAAATTGCCGCTGCAGCGCCAAACCCGTAAGCGCGGTGACCAAGAAATATTTTATTGAGATACAACTCCATGATCTCTTCTTTAGACAATGCTCGTTCCAGCTTGATCGCCAGCAAAACCTCTTTTAGTTTTCGTACGTATGTTTTTTCTCGTGAAAGAAAATAATTGCGGGCGACTTGCATGGTAATGGTGCTAGCGCCTTGGCTGATGTCACCCGAGCGGATGTTGGCAAGTAGTGCCCTAGCGACACCGGCGAGGTCTATGCCGTGGTGGTGGAAAAACTGGTCGTCTTCCGCAGCGATAATCGCGTGAATCAAAGACACGGGCACGCCGTCAAATTTGACGGGAATTCGTTTATGGTTGCCAAATTGGGCTATCAGATGCCCGTCAATGGTATAGACCTCGAGGGGAACCTCGAGGCGTATGTCACGTATTGTTTCGATTGGTGGCAGGTCCGACATCAGCGTACCGACCACAACCGTGGCTGAAATTCCCCCGCCCAGCGTCAGTAGGCCGAGTGACACCAACAATGCCCGCAGCAGTTTTTTCAATGGCGAAGAGTGACTAAAACGTCTTGTTTGCGTTTAGATCGACACTTTTACATAGTACAAGCTCCATTCTAGCGATCAATACTGCGGGATTGGCGAACAGCAGTAAACCCGGACCGGCTTAGGGCCAGAACTCTCGTCTGAGCCCATCTCTGTCACCCATTACGGGCTGATTGTTCCAATGCCGAGTGTGGTTCCGCCCCGACTTTGGGTATAGTTCGGACAAACAATGAGGGTAAGAACGGCAAGTGGCGCTCTTTTCCAGGAAAAACCGCAGTAACTCGGGCCAAGAATCGTCGGTCAAAAAAAAGGCGATCCAGGCTGCCTCGAGCGATCCCACCTACAATGCAATAGGGGTGGATATCAGCACATCGGCGGTCAAAGTGCTGGAGATGGAGCGTGGCAGAAATGGTTACAAGCCGCTCAAAATCGGCATCGAGCCATTGCCGCGGGACGCAATTGTCGAGCGGGCCATCAGCAACCTGGAAGCGGTTAGTGAGGCCTTGTCAATTGCACTCAAGCGCTCCAGGAGCCGGCAGAAAAATGCGATCGTTGCGGTGGCGTCCTCCCATGTGGTGTCTAGAACGATCTTTCTACCTGCAGATTTGAACGAGATGGATCTTGAAGAGCAAGTAGGGCTTGAAGCCGTGCACCATATTCCTTACCCCCTTGATGAAGTGAATATGGATTACCTGGTGGTAGGTCCATCAGCGACGGATCCAGGAGAAAACGAAATTTTGTTGTCCGCCTGTCGGCG
>CAZAHE010000099.1:2956-8565 GCA_964484965.1 uncultured Acidiferrobacteraceae bacterium
GTGCCGGAAAACTACGTGACTGATCTGCTCGAACCGTTCAAGGCCGCAATGGCGCAAGAAGCCAACCGAGCAGTCGAATTCTTTTCTTCATCAAGTCGCAGCAACGAGGGAGTTGATGCGATTTTCCTGACCGGAGGCTGTGCGGCCATTGACGGTGTCTCCGAAGTTATCCGGCAAGTCACTGGGTTTGATACGTTCGTAGCGAATCCGTTCGCGTCGACAGAATCGCGCCGGGCTAGCTCGGCGCTCGGTCGTCAAACGCCACTCCTCTTCAAAGCTTGTGGTTTGGCCATGCGGGGCACGGGGTGAGGGGTGTCAATCTACTGCCCTGGCGCCAGGAGCGCCGGCAAGCACGCCAGCGGATGCGCTTGTCGCTGGTCGGAGTGATTGCAGTCGCAGCGCTTGCATTGGTTGGAACGGCATGGTGGTGGCTGGACGGCGGGATCGAGTTTCAGCAAATGCGCAACAGATATCTCGAGGATGAGATCGCAAAGGCCAAACGCCAGAGCCAGGAAATTGACGATATCAAGAAGTACAAGGAATCAGTTTTGGCGCGGATGGCTACCGTCCACCAGCTGCAGCAGGAGCGGGTTACAACCGTAAAGACCTTGGACGAAATGGTCCGTCAGTTGCCGCAGGGTTTGTACTACAGCTATCTAGATAAGAGCATGGGCTTTATTGTGTTGAAGGGTACCGGCGAGACCAACCCCCGCGTAACTGCGTTGATGGCCAACCTCAAAAGTTCCGATAGTTTCAGTTCTGTAAAGCTCAGGTCGACCAGTTCCGGTGAGGCGGAGGCAGCATCGTTGATGGATTTTGAATTGTTGGTTAGTGAAATGTTGGCCAGCGGTCCGGCAGCAGCAGCGAATGTGGTTGGTGCCAAGGTCACGGACAACTAGCCTTTGACTCCCGGTAAGTGTGGTGTCTTCACTTAGAATAAATGATATGAATAGCGCAACAAGCGATGATTGATCTACAGGCATTGCAAGAAGTCGATATACAGGATCCGATGGCCTGGCCGCCATGGTTTACCTGGGCGATAGGTGTTGTCTTAGCGGTTGCCATTGTCGGGGCAGGTTGGTATTTCCTGCTAGATGCTCAGCAAGTAGAACTCAACGAGGCGGAACAGCAGGAGAGCATCTTGGCGGCGTCCTACGCTGCGGAGGCTAAGAAGGTCAGGTTGTTGCCAGCTTACCTGATACAGAAAGAGCAGGTGCAGGCGATGCTTAACGACATGCTCAAGGCGCTACCCGACGATGACGAGATGGCCAGTTTACTAACCACCATTACCGAGGCAGCGCTCGAGCAAGGCCTAAAACTTCCACTTTTTGAGCCGCTCGAGCCGGTGGAGGCGGGCTACTATGCAGAGGTGGATATTAATATCGAGGTGGTCGGCGGGTTTCACCAAGTCGCACAATTTATTAGCACAGTCTCCTCTATGGACCGAATCGTAACGGTCAGCAAACTCACTGTGGGGGAGGGGAATCCTAATGACAGGACCTCTTCGGAAGACCTCGTCACCTCGGCAACATTGAAAACCTATCATTATCTTGGCGATCAGCCTGACAAAGTGGAGGATCCCGGCTGATGATGAGAGTTGGACCGTTGATCCTTCGTCGGACACTTCGAGTGTTCATGTTTCTGTGTGTTGCTTCGGTTCTATCCGGTTGTCAAGGAGGCGGACTCGACATTTGGTATGACAGATTCACGCGGGATCGAACTCTTACGGATCTTGAGGAGTTTGTGGAAGAACAGCGCAAACCCCGCGCAGGTAAAATAGATCCATTGCCGACAATAGCTCGTGTCGAGCCGTTCATTTACAGCGCAGGCGAGCTTACTGATCCATTTTCTCCGGATAATGTCGACCGACCATGGGAGGTGGTGGAAACTAGCCCGGTAACGGTTGAGGAACAGCAAGAGGAGGACCTCGGTCCCGATCCGCTGGAGCCCGACATGGCGCGCGAAAGGACAGAATTGGAGAATTTCCAACTAGATGCATTACAACTGGTTGGAGTGTTTCAGAGCGCAGGGGAGACCAAGGGCATTATTTTGTTGCTGGCTGTCAATGAGACGCGTATGGTAAAGGTGGGGAGTTACATTGGTCCGAATTATGGCCAGGTCGCTAATATCGACCGGGATGGCGGAATTGTGACTATAAATGAGCGCAAGCAGGGTACGAATGGGCGCTGGGCGGAATCAGTGGCGACCCTGTCTTACGACGGGCAAGAGCCGCAATAAGACTCACGGATAATGCGCGGGTGACAAGAATAAGCAACGCAAAAATACGAGCCGACTCGTTTTCCGTGCGCAACAGGCCGCACTGGATTACCTGTTGGATGGCTTGTGCGCTGTGGGCGTTTTTTTCGTGCGCGGAGGCGAACACTGCCACACTGGAATCTGTGCGATACGGTACGTTATCGGACGGTCGGGTGTCGGTCGTGTTGGGATTTACAGGAGACCCGGGAGAGCCAAAGACATTCCGCATGAGTGGTCCACATCGGGTTGTGCTGGACTTCTTCGGAGTACGTGCTACTGGGGTTGAGAAATCGATTGCCGTCAAGCGTAGTGTTGTGGACAGTATCGTGACAATCGACACACAGGATCGTACCAGAGTTATTTTTAACCTTCTCGACGTAGCCACATTTGAACAGCAGGTCACGCCGAATTCATACACGGTGATCTTCGGGCAGTCCAACGTGTCTAGTTCAAAGACGCCTGCGCGGGTTGTTGAGACAGACTCAAAAAAGGCGGCGTCCAACAAAAATGAATCGGCCCAGGTCGACAGCAAAACAGCAGCTCATGAAGTCACCCACGTGGATTTCCGGCGTGGGCCGGGAGGCAGCGGACGGGTTTCAGTGCGCTTAGGCGACGGTGTAGCGGGCGTCGACGTCCGCGAGATGGGCGATGAAATAGTGCTTGAAATCAACAATGCAGCGCTATCACCGGGGCTTGAGAAGCGCCTTGATGTGATCGATTTTGCGACACCAGTGCACTATGTGGACGCATTTAATGTTGGCACCAGCGTACGGATTGTGGTGAGTGCCGAATTGGGTTATCAGCAATCCGCTTATCAGGTTGCAGACACTTTCACCCTCGATGTTTCAGTGCCTGATGAAGGAGACAGTGACGAGGGCGTGAACGAATTTGGTTATTCTGGTAATCACATCAGCCTTGAATTCCAGAAAATACCTATTTCCAGAGCACTCGATATTATTCAGCGGCAGTCTGAAAAGAATTTTGTAATCAGTTCGAATATTCAGGATGTCGAACTGACCATACGGCTGATCGACGTACCCTGGGATCAAGCACTGGATATTATTCTTCAGACCAATGGCTTAGCCCAGCGGGTACGCGGCGATGTCGTCTGGATTGCTCCGAGTGAGGAGATTGCCAAACAGGAGCAAACGCTATTGGAAGCTTCTCAGGCAACACGCCAACTGGAAGCATTGGTCTCGGAACTAATCCCGATAAATTATGCGAAGGCGGCAGACATTGCAGCCATCTTGAAATCGGTACGCGCAGTGAGTACGGGGATTGCTAATACCGGCACTGGCAGCATGAATGTGGGTGCGGTGCCAACGGAGACAAATAGTCTACTGTCCGAGCGTGGTAGCGTATCGGTCGATACGCGCACCAACGCGCTACTGGTGCAGGATACCGCGCTCAAAATTCGTGAAATTCGGAAGCTGATAACGGCGCTCGATAAGCCGGTGAAACAGGTCTTGATCGAGACACGAATCGTAGAGGCGACAGATTCTTTTAGTCGCAATATTGGTGTCAGATTGGGCTTCACTCCTATCAAAGTTGGGTCAGATCTTGGTACGGTGATCGGGTCTGGAACAATGGCCCAAGCCGACGCAGTCCGTACTGGGGGTGTCAGCGGAGATAGCCCCAATGTTGCTGCACCCGCAATCAACCTGGCAGCAGGTACACCCTCGGGTGCCGCCACCTCAGATCGAGCTGGATACGCTATTAGTGTGGCCAAAGCGGGCGCTGACTATGCGGCCTTGATTGATTTGGAAATCGAGGCGTTGGAATCTGAGAGCCAAGGCAAGGTAATCGCTAACCCCAGACTGCTCACGGCAGACAAGAAAGAAGCCAAAATTGAACAGGGTGAAGAACGTATGTTCTTTGACACGAGTGGAGGGCAAACGACTTCACAGATTGTAAAGGCGGTGCTGGGTTTAACTGTGACGCCGCAGATCACTCCGGACGACCGTGTGATTTTGGACGTTTATGTCACCAAGGACACATGGTTGTCGTCGGAAAGACCGCACAAGAGTACGAAGCAAGTTACAACGCAGGTGTTGCTTGATAACGGTGAGACTGTGATTATCGGCGGTATCTACGAAGAGCAGCTCAATGAAGATGTGGCGAAGGTGCCAGTCCTCGGCGATGTGCCGATTCTGGGCGCATTGTTTAGAAAGAAGACATTTTATGAAAAGCGCACCGAAGTTCTGGTTTTTCTGACGCCGCGAATTATCAAACCTGTTCATTCCTCAAACTGACGCGGATATTCTGCTAGCCGTCGGACAACCCGCAACAGCAAGTGGGTTTCGCAATACGATAAACGGGCCAAGCTTATTTTGGCCTCGGCATTGATATGAGTAGAAGAAACAACGTATATCTGATTGGCCCAATGGGCGTTGGAAAAACCACGATTGGTAAATCACTTGCCAGGCTGTTGCGCTTGGAATTTCTCGATGCCGACCAGGAGATTGAGAAACAAACTGGAGTCAGTATCGCGACGATCTTTGATATCGAGGGAGAGGCGGCATTTCGCATTCGCGAAAAGAAGATGATTGAACGGTTGACCGGACAACGAGGCATCGTGCTTGCCACCGGTGGAGGAGTGGTACTTGATGAAGACAATCGCAATAACCTTAGGAAAAGCGGTACGGTGGTCTACCTTCATGCAACAGTTAATCTTCAATTTGAGCGCACTCGCAATACTAAGGATCGACCGCTACTCAACCAGGGAGAAGATAGGCGCGGTATTCTCGAATCCTTAATGGCAGAGCGCGACCCGATTTATCGTAAGGAAGCGGACCACGTGATTGCTACCGATGGTCAATCACCCCAAAACGTCGCACGACAAATTGCTCGAGAGTTACAGAAACCTTGGTCGAGCTGAAAATTGAACTAGGTGCGCGCAGTTACCCAATTTTTGTTGGGACGGGCCTGCTGCATCATTCAGAATTACTGCAACGGCATATTCGCTCGTCTGAGGTAATGCTGGTCACAAATGATGTCGTCGCACCACTTTATCTTGATCGTGTTATGACTTCCTTGTCAGGTCGGGATGTGAAAATTGCGATTCTCCCGGATGGCGAACAGCACAAGAACGCTGAGCAGTTGAACGGGTTGTTTGATGTCATGCTGGAGAAGTCGTGCAGTCGTCAAACCACCATGGTTGCGCTCGGTGGAGGTGTCGTCGGCGATATTGCGGGCTTCGCTGCTGCCTGCTATCACCGGGGAATCGATTGCATCCAGTTACCCACCACATTGCTCGCCCAGGTTGACTCTGCGGTTGGAGGAAAGACGGCGATCAATCATCGGCTGGGAAAAACATGATTGGTGCATTTCACCAACCTCGCTGCGTAATTGCC
>CAZAHE010000100.1:0-8451 GCA_964484965.1 uncultured Acidiferrobacteraceae bacterium
TTGCGTCCACGTAAGCGCTCGGATTTTCTATCGAGTAACGCACTCCGGCCTGCGCGGCTAAGTGGACCACAGCGCGAAACTGGTATGCCCCAAACAGCGATTCGAGACCTTGACGATCAGAAATATCCTTTTTCACAAAATGAAATTCAGAATACGTATTGAGCCGCTCCAACCTCGCTTCTTTTAACGCTACGTCATAATAATGATTCAGGTTGTCCAGTCCGACCACAGTGTCACCGCGTTTGAGTAATGCCGTTGACAACATAGCGCCGATAAACCCCGCGGCTCCTGTAACAAGAATGGTCATTGCCTAAAGACTCCAGTAGCGCCCGATCATTTCCATATTCTTGATTGAGTTGAATGCGGATTTGACATCGATCAGAACCCCCTTTTGTTTGAGGGCCATCGTGACCATCGCCTCTGGGTCCACTAAGAAAGTTTCATGTGCCACAGCGATGACTAATGCGTCAGCTATCTCCACGTCGGTTAGCGAGTGCAAACAAACTCCGTGTTGTGCAGTAACTTCGACACCATCGACAATCGGATCAACCACTTGTACGCAAATGCCAGTTTCCTGCAGTGTTGTAATCAATTTGAAAACTTGCGAATTACGTGTATCGGCACAATTCTCTTTGAACGCAACTCCGAGTACGGTAACCGTCGCTGCAGACAAAGTGGCGCCGCTTTGTTGTAGTTCGTCGATAGTCTTTTTTGCAACGAATGTCGCCATCTCATCATTGATCCGGCGCCCGGCAAGAATGACTTCGGGCTGATAGCCAATAGCCTGGGCTTTGTAGGTAAGGTAATACGGGTCAACTCCAATACAATGACCACCCACCAGGCCTGGTCGGAACCGTTGGAAATTCCATTTGGTTTCCGCTGCTTCAAAAACCTCTGTTGAGTCAATCTCCAAGCGGTCTAAAATCATCGCGATTTCGTTAACTAAAGCAATGTTTAGATCTCGCTGGGTGTTTTCAATGACCTTTGCTGCTTCGGCCACTCGGATACTTGATACTCGGCGTATGCCTGCAGGAACAATCGATCGATACAATGTCTCAAGCTTCGCCAAGGTCCTCTCATCGTCCGCCGAAATGACCTTGGTGATTTGGGTGAGGCCGTGTTCGGGATCACCAGGATTGATTCGTTCAGGCGAATAACCCACATGAAAGTCTTTTTTCCACTTCAATCCCGAGCTCCGTTCGAGCGCTGGGATACAGACTTCTTCTGTCGCACCCGGATAAACAGTCGACTCATAGATAACAATCACCCCTGGCTGCATTACCCTGCCCAGGGTTTCACTTGCGCTGGCAAGATACGATAAATCAGGCCGGTTCCCTTTATCCACCGGTGTCGGCACAGCGACAATGGCAATGCTTGCTCCACCTAACGTGCCAGGATCGGATGTAAACGACAACTGAGTCGCGTCATTGAATGCACCAGCACCTAATTCCCCCGAAGGATCGTGCCCGAGACGGTACTCATCGAGTTTGGATTCATCCTGGTCGAATCCAATCGTTGGGCGCTCGCGACCCAGCGCCGTCGCTAATTGGATTCCGACATAGCCGAGTCCGATCACTGCGACGCTGTCAGCTGGGGCCATGGCATGGCGCATTGTTTATTCCAACCTCATCACGGCGTCTGTCCAAGTACTTCAATCAACTGCCCTACGATATGGTTCTGCGTCCTTGAATCAAGATAGGCGTGCATCGGCAGGCTTAATACTCTCTCGGCCACCGCATTAGCCACTGGGCAATCACAAGCCACACCGGCGAGCGCCGGCTGAGCGGGAATCGGCAGCGGGTAATGCACTGCACTGGAGACGCCACGGACTGCCAAAGCAGCCTGCACCATATTCCGCTCATTCATCTGCACCGTGTATTGGGCCCAAGATGAAGTATTGCCTGGAGCCAGTTCTGGTAAATCAACAGCATATGATTCAGCCGCTTGCATAAGTTGTGTCTGATAGCGGTAGGCTGCAGATTGCCGGGCATTTAATTCCTCATCGAACACGGACAATTTTTCGAGAAGGACCGCGGCTTGCAAGGACGACATTCTTGCGTTGATCCCGATATGCACGTGATGGTAACGACTGTCTTGTCCGTGATCCCGGAGTTGCCGAACACGCACCATCATATCTTCATCATCTGTAAAACAGGCTCCCGCGTCACCGTATGCACCAAGGGGTTTGGCCGGGAAAAAACTCGTTACACCGATCGTACCCAAGCCACCGGCGCGCACACCGGCTTGTGTCGCGCCAAAGCTTTGTGCGGCGTCCTCGATCACGACCAGATCATTTTCTTTGGCAATCGATCTTATGATCTCGAAATCTGCGCACTGCCCATACAGGCTGACCGGCAAAATGGCACGTGTTCGTGGACTGAGTTTTTCTTCGATAAGATTTGCGTCTATGTTAAAGGTTGCTGCATCGATATCGACGAAAACAGGCGATGCGCCCACCAGCAATATCGCTTCTGCCGTCGACGCAAACGAAAATGCAGTGGTAATCACTTCGTCGCCCGGACCAATTCCATATGCCATCATGGCTAACAGTAATCCGTCGGTGCCGCTGGAAAGAGCGATGCAGTGATCGACTCCGACGTAATCGGCTAGTCTTCGTTCGAGCAGTTCTATTTCAGGTCCATGGATATAACGACCGTGGTGCAACACTCGATGCACGGCACTCTCGATGCCTGGACGTAACCGGTCCTGTTGCACTGCGAGATCGATCAACGGAACACTGCTGTTGCTTTTGACCAGCACCTGCCATTCTTCTTCACCGCAGAATGGATGCCCATTGCGCAGACGACCTGTGTCGTTGGTAAGAATCAACGTATCCCCATTTAGGCGCCCTGCGGCCTTGAGTAACTGCGCACCTATCGCGTCAGTATCCAAGAGGGCTTCAGCATCTTCGGACAGCGCTGACAACCACTGACACGGGCCATAGCAATGCGCAAGGCGTGATTTCGCGGTCATTTCGGCATCATCAATCCCGCTATCAGTTAACTTTGTCGTGAGGTCGGCAAGGCTGCTTTGCCAGTGACCCGCATACACCCATAGGCGATGTCCATCGGAATGGGCTTCGCTCAGCCACTCGGGCTGGCTATCTTGCGGCAGCGTCATGCAAGCAGAAACGAGCAAGCAACCATCAATTAACAAGTTGGCCATTAATTCATTTCGCCGATCCGCATGTCAACGGCTCCAGCCGCGCAGGCGATAAACCAGCTGCCCCAAGTACTCGTGCAATGCGGCGGTTGTTCTACCCAGTGCCGCCACCGTGGGCAGCCAGTCCAGCACCCTCGGCTGTGCATAACGATCCACTTGGAAATCTGTAGGCGCAGGGACCACCTCCACAGCGCGGGATTGAAAAACGCCATAAGCTCTTGGCATGTGTGCTGCCGAAGTCACCAGCAACAGCGACCGCCAGCCACGCCTCTCTAGTATTCTAGAGGTCTCGACAGCGTTCTGGTAGGTATTACGACTCTGTGCCTCGATCTCAACGACCTCGGCCGGAACACCCAGTTCACCCAAAAATGATCGCACATAGAACGCTTCACTATGCACACCCGCCTGATCAAAGACGTTTCCTCCGCTGACCAGAATATTGGGGGCACGGCCCGCACGATAAAGCTGGGCTGCGTAACGGATTCGGCTAGAAGTGCCTGTCAATTCAAAATCAGTGCGCGGTGGCAAAGGTAAGCGCAGAACACCACCCAGTAGCACGATTACATCGACGTTGGGCAGCTCGGCGATTGGCTTAGCTGGAAACTGCTGTTCCAACCGACTGTAAAGCCAATTTGCCGTGACCGGTGAGGCCGCGACGCACAGGATAGCGAAGCCAGCAGCAATCAACATGATGCCCGCTCGCCGACGCCTGCGTTGTACGACAATCAGCCCCAACACACCGAGACCGAGACACCATGTCAGAGGATAGATGGCATACGGCAAGACTTTAGAAAGCGTAATCCACAGCTCGGAATCGTTCATCCCCCTGGTCTCCTTACAGCGCTACGCTCTGATTGACCAGACGCTGCCATTCTTTTTCAAGCCGCTCGGGGGATACAGGCCGAGACGTTTTCAGTTGCTGCGCAAAAACCGATACCCTGTACTCCTCAACCAGCCAGTAGTAATCAAAGGCCGCTAGCGAAGTCACCGCACCTGCTGACAACGAATCCACCCGAGATACAAAAGGCGCAAGGCGTTGCCAACGGCTGAGGTCCTGCTCAGGATCCGACACCGCTTTATCAAGTCGCACTTCCACTGCGCGTAGAAATCGCGGTAGACATTCAAACCACTGCACTGGTGTGGCACACACGAACCCCGATGTTACCAATCTGCTCAACTGGCGACTGATATCCTGGCGTATAGTTGCCGCCAAATTCTCCGCATTGGCCAATCGCAAGCGCGACTTATTGAACTGCCTCAAGATCATCTCAAGTACAGACATAACAGCCTCGAGCTCAGGCGCGATCCGATGTTTACATCGCGCAACCAGTTCCAGGAACTCATCTTCATTCCGAATCTTATCGGGCGACCTATCAAAAACACGGTCAAGCACGGCCTCTACAACATCACGCTGCAGTGCCTCGCAAGTACCAATCGTGGCAAATTGAAGGCCGGCACGATCGATCCCTGGAATTCTGCGAAGTAGTCTGCGCTGTGCCGGCAAGTGCAGTAGCAACAACTGATGCAGCCCGGCTCGATGAGCAACCAAAGCCTGCTGCGGTGATTCGTAGAGTCGAATCCCAACTTTTCCTGATTCAGCCGTTAGTCCAGGATATGCGGTCACCCTAGCGCTGCCGATTTTACCGGGCACCTTCTTGGGCAAAGGGCCAAAGTCCCATGATTGGATGCCACTTCGTTCAATCGATGCAGCAATACGACTGTCAAAATGTTTACCGCCTTCAGAGCCCAAGCTGGCCTGCAGAGTGGCAACGTCATCTCCGTGTGCACGCACCTCACCGGATTCGTCTAGGACTTCGACATGCATGCAAAGATAGCGAGGTAGGCCGTTGACATTAAAGTCCTGCTCATTGATCGTCACACCACTTTGCTTCGTTGCCGACTTTGCAAGCGCAACGGTCAGTCGCCTTTGGTCTTGCCTGATCATAGGCAACGATTTTTCTACAAATTCGGGCAACGGCACCAAGTGACGCCGAAGCCCCCTGGGCAGCGTTTTCAACAAAACCATCATCTTGTCAGCCAACAAACCCGGCACGATGCGATCTAACCGAGCAGGATTCAATTGGTTGATCAGATAGAGCGGTACTTCGAGGCTCACCCCGTCCTTGTCTTCCCCCGGCTCGTAACAATACCGAAGCCGCAAGGTGGATTCACCGATCTTCAGGAGATCCGGGAACGATGTCTGATCTGGCGGTGTAGTCTCACCTGCAATATCCGTTCTCTTCATCAGCAACGACTTTTGGTCTGCAGTTGAAGCACCGCAATACCATGCATCAAGCGTTGCTGTACTTGATACCTGTTCGGGAAGCCGAGCTTCATAAAATGTCGCTATACGCTCTTGATCGACACGCGATCCCGGTTGTCTTGTCTTGGCTTCCTCATCTCGTAGCCGCTGTAGCAGCAGGCGATTGTGGTTCAAGAATCCAGCCGTGCCGTTCAACACGTCTTGGATCAGGCCTTCCCGGATAAATAGTGCACGCGCATCGCGCGGTCGAACAAGCGCGTAATTAATCCTGCGCCGGACAACCACGGGCAACCCCCACAGGCTTACGGATTCAAACGCCATGACGCATTCTTGCCGTGAAGACCAGTAGGGTTCGGAGTGGCTGTAGCGCACCTGGTGGGCAGCAACTTCGTCGATCCATTCAGGTTCAATCTCTGCCACATGTCGCGCGAAGAGTCGTGTCGTCTCGGTCAGCTCTGCTGCCATGACCCAGCGCGCCTTCGTTCGCGCTAGCCTTGAGGCGGGCCATATTGTGACAATCCGATTCCGGGTTCCCCGGTAAAAACCTTCCTCGTCACGCCGAGCAACATTACCGAGCAACCCCGTAAGTAACGCTTTATGCAGATCGTCTTTGGTAGCTGGGACTTTATTGATCGTATAACCTCGCTCATGCATTACCCTGGTTAATTGCTGGTGTAGGTCATACCATTCACGCATTCGCACCGTCGACAAATATCGAGTCGTGCACCAACGGCGCAGTTGCCGGCGCGAGACGCTCTGCGCCTGCGCCGTGTAATCGGTCCAGATACCAAGAAGAGCAAGGAAATCAGATTCAGCCGGCGGATAACGGCGGTGATGTAGGCGAGCCTTTTCCTGATCGTCATGCGGCACCACACGAGGATCATTGCCTTCAAGCGCGGCCGCAATTACCAGCGCTTCAGAAAGACAATTGCGCTCAGCCGCGGCCAGCAGTATGCGCCCTAGACGAGGGTCGACAGGCACACGTGCCAGCTCACGACCCACGGCGGTCAACTGGTCATTACGATCAATTGCATCGAGTTCGCGCAACAGGCGATAACCTGCCGAGACTTGGCGCCTCTCCGGCGGATCGACAAATGGAAATCGATTGATCCGCCCTAGGCGCATTGAAGAAAGTCGCAATGCCACCGTCGCAAGCGAGCTTCGCTTGATCTCTGGGTCGGTATACGCAGGTCGGGCCAGATAATCTGCTTCACTGTAGAGTCGAATACACACACCGGCCGACTGCCGACCGCAGCGCCCTGCACGCTGGTCAGCCGAGTCCCGCGCAACAGCCTCTATGGGCAGGCGTTGGACCTTGCTGGCCGCGTTATAGCGACTCACGCGAGCCAATCCAGTATCAATGACATAGCGGACGCCCGGCACAGTCAGGGATGTTTCTGCAACGTTGGTGGCAAGGACAATGCGCGGGCGTCGGTGGCGGGTAAATATACGTTGCTGGTCTGCTGCCGGGAGGCGAGCGTAGAGCGGAAGCAGTTCAAATGTATCGCCGAAAGATGCAGTTAAATCTTCGTGCGCTTCCCGAATTTCCCGTTCGCCAGGTAGAAACACCAGAACATCGCCTGGCTCTTCTCTCACAAGCTCATCCACAGCTTGACGCATGGCTATGGAAAGAGCGTCTTCGCCGCCACCCTCATCGATCGGCTGATAGCGGATTTCGACAGGATAATTGCGACCAGATACGTGGATAAGCGGAGCCTGTGAAAAATGCTCGCAAAATTTCTCTGTCTCCAGAGTCGCTGAGGTTATCACTACCCGAAAGTCTGGTCGGCTCGGGAGAAACTGACGCAGGTAGCCGAGTAGGAAATCTATATTTAAAGAACGCTCGTGCGCTTCATCAATGATCAATGTATCGTAGTCGCGAAGACGATGATCATTTTCCAGTTCTGCCAGCAGCATCCCATCAGTCATGACTTTCACGACAGTGTGCTCACTAAGCTGCTCGTCAAAACGAACCCGGTAACCCACCGTACTGCCAAGAGTCACGCCAAGCTCAACGGCAATGCGGCTGGCCACACTCCGAGCGGCAATACGACGCGGCTGTGTATGTCCAATTAGGCCTGATTGACCCCGCCCAGCCTCAATGCATATTTTGGGAAGTTGTGTACTTTTTCCAGAACCGGTTTCACCGCTGATAACAGTCACCGGATTTTCCCGAATCGATTCGGCAATGACCGCCCGCTTTGCCGTAATCGGCAACGCCAGCGGGAAATTAAGATCAACAGCCAACACCAGCCTCGTTACTTATTGGTAAGTACCGTAGATTCTACAAGGGCATCAATCCGGTTCGACACTAGTCGACAATCACGCGACGGAAGAGGCCCTGCTTACGAGTCGGTCGAAACGATCTCGACTGACTTGATCTCAACGTCCTCGAGAGGCACGTCGGCGTGCATACCCTTGGTGCCTGTCGGGACGGCAGCTATTTGCTCAACCACATCCATGCCACCTGTGACCCGACCGAATACAGCATATCCCCAACCGGCGGTCGATTGAGACGTGTGATCAAGAAAACCGTTGTCGACGAGATTAATGAAAAACTGCGACGTGGCCGAGTGTGGATCGTTGGTCCTTGCCATCGCCAGTGTGCCAACAGTGTTCTTGAGGCCATTGTCCGCCTCGTTTTCAATCGGTGATCTTGTTGATTTCTCCTGCATGCCAGCGCTCATACCGCCGCCCTGAATCATGAACCCAGGCATCACCCGGTGGAAAATCGTACCGTTGTAGTGACCGCTGTTCGCATACTCAATGAAGTTCTGCACCGTCTGAGGCGCTGCAGCCTCATTAAGTTCAATTTCAATTACGCCAAGGGAGGTTGTCATACGAACCATAAATTCGGGTTCCTTATCGGTTTGCGCTAGATCTTTTTTTGCATCACAACCAGCCACAACAAGCAATATTAGAGACAACGCTAGGATTCGCGACAATTGTCTGCACTCCAAACATACCCAGTTGGTCAAGTTTCGCCAGCCATTTGCAGAATATATCGCCATTCTGTCGCCGTTACA
>CAZAHE010000101.1:0-8435 GCA_964484965.1 uncultured Acidiferrobacteraceae bacterium
TCGATGTTGATTTTTCCGTCCATATACCAGTCGACAATTCGGGGAACCTCTGTACGTCCGCGGGCACCACCGAAGGCGGTCCCACGCCATACGCGTCCTGTTACCAGTTGAAACGGCCGCGTCGCAATTTCTGCACCCGCAGGTGCGACACCGATAATAATGCTCTCTCCCCAACCTTTGTGACAGCATTCAAGCGCCTGACGCATCACGTCAACATTGCCGATGCATTCGAAACTGTAATCTGCACCGCCCTGCGTCAAATCAACAAGATGCGGCACTAGTTCGCTGTCGACTTCACTAGGATTAACAAAGTGTGTCATACCAAACTGGCGTGCCAGCGCCTCTCTTTCAGGGTTGACGTCAACTCCAACGATTATGTTGGCACCTACCATGCGTGCACCTTGCACCACATTCAATCCAATTCCGCCTAGGCCAAACACAACGACGTTTGAACCAGGCTCAACCTAGGCCGTGTAGAACAACGCTCCGAATCCGCTGGTCACGACGCAACCGAAATAACAGACTAAGACAAACGGTGCGTCTTCACGGATCTTGGCTACAGCGATTTCTGGCAACACCGTAAAATTGGAAAAGGTAGAAGTGCCCATGTAATGAAACAAGCGCTCGCCATTGAGAGACAGACGACTCGTCTGATCGGGCATAAGGCCTTGACCTTGTGTTTCGCGAATCGCTTGACACAAGTTTGTGCGTCCAGATGTGCAATAGTCACATTGCCGACATTCAGGGGTATAAAGGGGAATGACATGATCGCCTGGCTTAACACTGGTGACACTGGCTCCTGTTTCGACGACGACGCCCGCACCCTCGTGGCCAAGGACTGAGGGAAACAAACCTTCCGGGTCGGCTCCCGATAACGTATAAGCATCAGTATGGCAGATGCCAGTGGCCTTGATCTCAATGAGCAGTTCCCCCTCTCGTGGGCCCTCGATATCGATCGTTTCTATACTAAGCGGCTTGCCCGCCTCGTGGGCGACCGCAGCGCGGCTTGCAACCATATCCAGCCTCCTTGTGTGCGAATCAGAGTGACCTCTAAGCGATTGTACCGTCGCTACAAAAAGCTTGACACTGATCCGTTATTCGGTGACGGTTGCTCTGTCCGTAAGTGCAGAGTACAGTGCGCGGCTTTCTCCGGCCATCCGTATCGCCGGGCACTCAACTGCCATCAGGAAAGATAATGGCGAGTGACAAACCCGAAACAGCGAATCGACGCCGTCATATCGTGCTCAATTCCCACCCGAGCGGTGGGCATGCACCGATTACGATGACTTGGGGTGCACAAGACGCCAAGACACGTGGCCCACTGGTTACAAATCTGGCAGCGGATGGACGCCATAACACCATAGGCGCCCATTCTGGCTCATATGCAATTTACCGGGCTTTGGCTGTTGCTGCGGGTGCGCTTGACCCGACTCACCGCCCGGATCTCACAGATACAGCACCAGTCGCGACCATCGGTCCGTACCGCCAATGGTCGGAATCCCATCGCATCGTCTCACTTGATCCCTATGGGCACCTGGTGGCGCAGTGTTTTTCTGAAGAAATACGCGAGGGGCTCGATATCCGACCCAGTATCGCTGTAACCCGCGCACGGCTTTCACTGCCAGAATTAATTCACACGAAGACATCCGACCTGATAGCCGACGGGCGCATTCTACTTGACTCTGGCGAAATCAATGTGACGAAGGTCGCCGTCGAGCCGGTATGGTATCTGCCCGGAGTTGCCGAGCGTTTCAACTTAAAAGAACGTGATCTGCGCAGGATTCTCTACGAACAAACGGGCGGCATGTACTCGGACCTCGTGACACGCAATGATCTGAAGGTTTTTCTACCGCCTATCGGCGGCGCCACGGTCTATATCTTCGGCAATCCCGATTATCTGGTTGACAAAAATCGTCGCTTGACCTGCCGAGTACATGATGAATGCAATGGCTCTGATGTATTCGGTTCAGACATTTGCACCTGCCGACCCTACCTAGTGCATGGGATACAAGAATGTGTCCGCGAAGCACAGAACAATGGAGTGGGCATTGTCATCTACAACCGCAAAGAAGGTCGCGCGTTGGGTGAAGTCACCAAATTTCTGGTCTACAACGCCCGCAAACGACAAGCCGGTGGTGATCGAGCTGATGCTTACTTCGAGCGGACAGAATGCGTCGCCGGAGTGCAAGACGTTCGTTTTCAGGAATTAATGCCCGACGTCCTACACTGGTTAGGGATTACTCGTATTGATCGATTTGTCTCAATGAGCAACATGAAATATGACGCCCTGGTATCCCAGGATATTGTTGTTGGTGAACGCATTTCAATCCCAGACGAGTTAATCCCTGACGATGCCCAGGTCGAGATGGAAGCCAAGAAAGCAGCAGGCTACTTCACCCCGGATGAGGCGGTATCAGACGAGGATCTCGCGAGCATTCGTGGCAGACACATCGAAAGCTACTGAGGTTGACACCGCACCAATAGTCCACGCGCTGCTGAGCGCAGCGGCTGTTCGCGAGCGCTGCCATTGGTGCCTCGAGGCGGCCCACAACAATGCCCTGACGCACTTCCAATTGAATGCGGAGGCTTTGAATGCGTGCGCAGAATTCGTCGCCGAGGAAACACGCACCAACTATCCAGATCTCAACGTGCCCTTCCACAGTCGCTGGCGGCATTTTGAGACCAGCAAGGGAGATCTGGCACGCGAGGTACTTGGCACTCCCATCTTCAACGACCTCGATTACTGCCGAAGCGCGCTCGACCTTGCAATCATCAGCGTACTACTCGATGCCGGCGCTGGCGACCAGTGGCATTTCCACGACCAGACGACCGCAACACAATATGTGCGATCCGAAGGATTAGCTGTGGCTAGTTTACGCATGTTCGCAGAAGGTCTGTTCTCTTCTGACAAGCAGCAGCCCCATCGTGCTGACGGAACCGCACTTCGCAAGTTGGACACCAACCTCGTTGGCGCTGCGCTGCAGGTCACCGCCGATAACCCGCTGCCCGGCCTGAGTGATCGTGTCGCTCTGTTAAATTCACTGGGTAGCGTTCTGTCAACAGAGGAAGTCAGTTCACGTGCTTACCGGCCCGCTGACCTGATTTTGTCTGCAATCTCAGGAAACGAAATTCTTGCGGCCGAGCTTCTAACACATGTACTGAGCCATTTGAATGAGATCTGGCCACATGGCCTTCACTACAACAATACTCCGTTGGGCGATGTTGGACGGCATCCCGTCGCCGATAGCAGCCAGCATGGTACTGGTCTGATCCCCTTCCATAAGCTAAGCCAGTGGCTGGTTTATTCCCTGCTGGAACCGCTGAGTTGGGCCGGCATCAAGGTTGCACAACTGGACGGGCTCACTGGCCTGGCAGAATATCGAAACGGAGGACTTTTTATAGACAGCGGTGTGATTACGCCAATTGATCCCGCTCTAGGTGCACAAATACTTACGCCCGACGCGCAACCAATTGTCGAATGGCGGGCATTAACAGTGGCACTGCTCGATGAACTGGCACCACTGGTACGTGCCTGCCTCGGACTTCAGTCAACCACTTTCCCACTGGCTCGGATTCTGCAAGGCGGCACCTGGTCCGCGGGTCGGCGGCTCGCCCTGCAACATAGACCTGACGGCACGCCGCCGCTCAATATCAAGCTAACCGGTACACTTTTCTGATCCTATACGACACAACATCTCGCTTGTGAACAATAGTCGCCGAGACTGAAAGTCCAATTCCGGCACTAGTCAACTGGAGAACTTACGCAAGCTTATGGAGCACGGACTCATGCAAAACTCGTTGAATACTGTTGATCATCCCCTCGTGCAACACAAGCTCAGCTTGATGCGCGAATACACGCAACCGACAGCGACGTTCCGGCAACTGATGCGGGAAGTGGCTCTGCTATTGGCCTATGAAGTGACTCGTGATCTTCCACTTGAAACAACCAAAATAAACACGCCGATGGAAGCGATGGAAACACCAGTGCTGTCGGGCAAGAAATTATGCTTCGTATCTATATTGCGCGCGGGTAACGGACTTCTGGAAGGCATGCTCGACCTGCTGCCATCTGCGCGGGTTGGTCACGTCGGCATCTATCGAGACCCCGAAACCCTGGAAGCCGTTGAGTATTACTACAAGGTGCCGCAGGATATTGCAGAACGTCAAGTCATCGTCGTCGATCCGATGCTCGCTACAGCGCACTCTGGCATTGCTGCTGTGGATCGCCTAAAGCAAGGGGGCGCCGTCCAGATCAAGTTCGTTTGCCTGCTGGCGGCACCAGAAGGCATTGAAGCTTTCAGCGCTGCCCACCCAGACGTAGCGCTCTATACCGCCGCCGTTGACCGCGCGCTGGATGAACATGGTTATATCCTTCCGGGTCTTGGTGACGCCGGAGACCGCCTCTACGGAACGCGCTAGGTTGCTCCGGCGACAGATTCCACCGCACGCGCGAAGCGACTCAAGCCCTCGTCAATATCCTCGTCTGGAATAATCAGCGACGGCGCCATACGAATGACGTCAGCACCGGCGACCAACAACATAAGGCCTTCCGCCTGCGCGGCGGTAAGAAAATCGCGAGCGCGTCCCGCCCACGATTCTTGCAGGACGCAACCCATCAGCAGGCCGCGACCTCGTATCTCACTGAAGAGGCCAAGTCCCTGACGTGCATCAATGGTTTGGATACCCTCGATGATTCGCTGGCGTTTGCGCTCGACGCCGCTTAAAACCTCCGGTGTATTGACAATATCCAATGCGGCACACGCTACCGCACAAGCCATGGCATTGCCACCATACGTGCTGCCATGCGTACCTACTCCCAAAGACTGGCCAACATCGGCCCGACACAACATCGCAGCAACAGGGAACCCTCCTCCAAGGGCTTTGGCTGTCGTCAGGACATCCGGTGTAACGCCATAGCCCTGATAAGCATACAGATGGCCCGTGCGCCCAACGCCCGTCTGGACCTCATCCATGATCATTAAGGCATCATGGGTATCGCACAAATCCCGAATCGCCTGCAGAAATTCGGGTTCTGCATCGCGCACCCCGCCTTCTCCCTGAATTGGCTCAACCATAACTGCGCAGGTGCGTGAAGAACACGCTTGCGTAAGCGCCTCGATGTCGTTGAAAGGTAGATGTGTGATCGAACCGGGAAGCGGACCAAATCCTTCACGGTAACTGGCTTGTCCACCAACACTTACAGTGAACAAGGTGCGGCCGTGGAATCCCTGCTCAAACGCAATGATTTCATCCTTCTCAGCGCCGTGATGGTCATAGGCATAACGCCGTACCAGTTTCAATGCGGCTTCGTTCGCCTCACCTCCAGAATTGCATAGAAATACCCGCTCTGCGAATGTCGCCTCGCACAATTTCTGTGCCAATTCAATTGCCGGCTCATTTGCGAGCAAATTAGAAACGTGCCATAACTTACTTGCCTGGTCGGTTAACGCTGACAACAATGTCGGGTGCACGTGCCCCAGGCCACTAACGGCGATGCCGCCGGCAAAGTCGATATACTCATTTCCTTCCTGATCCCACAACCGGGAGCCCTTCCCTCGAACTGGGATTTGCTTTCCCGGTGAATAGTTAGGCACCATAAAGTCGTCGAACATTTCACGCCTGATCTTAGGCATCACGATTCTCCGTTATTCACTGACAGCAATGTTCAAGAACGATTGTAGCGTCACGTCTTCAAAGACTCACAGCCTCAGCCTGCACAACAGTTTTCATACAGATCAAATTAAAAATTCAACGATACGTCCTTGTGAGTGGAGCGACAAACGGCGATATACTGAGCCTGATCCGAAGTCAAATATCGTTGCAGGCGAAGCCCTATTGAGTTTTTCAGGAGATCATCGTAATCCTGTAGCTCAGCGAGCAGTTCAGCCTTAGCTTGTGCCCGCCACGCGACTTCCCTCTGAAACAACGCTATCCCCTGGGATAAATGTTTCAGCGCTTTGTCAAACTGCGGTTTCTTTTTCTTGAGCGCACGGCGAGCCTTTGAGAACTTGGATTTAACTTTGCCACTTCCGGAAACAGTTCCTAGCTTCTTCTCAGACGCTTTGATTGCAGCTATAGCATCTTTCAGCGGCACGTCGTGGACAACCTTTGCAAGGTCTGTCAATTCTTTCTCCAAAGCGGCTAATTTTCCGGAATCCTCGATGAGAATTTGCAGGCCGGCTACACTCTCATAGGCGCTATCAACCTCTCGCCGATAACGGACCTGCGCTTTCTTCAGAACCTTAGCGCGCTCTGCAAATCCATCCCGCATGTCTTGCCACGACGCAGGTACATCAGCGAGCAGGTCATTGCGCTCTTCACTTAAACGTGCAAATTCTGACTGTAGCTCAACTTTGCCTGACTCTGGACCATCATATTCGACCGCCCAGTTGCGAATTCGTCGTTCCAAAGTCTCCAACCGCTTTTCACGCACCCGCGCCTGGCGTTGCGTCTGCCGCACCTGGCGCTGCATCGGACGGTATTCCGGAATGTAGGCGTCCAATTCTTCACGGGCTGCTACGACGTCGCCAACCAGTGCGGACACGCCAATCACTGTCTCAAAACCTGACAGCAATGCTTCCTTTTGAGATTTCGGCAGATAACTGATATCAGCCGCTTTCAAACGAGAAGCGCCAGCAGTCAGGGCCTCACCGTCGCTCTCGTAATAGGCGAACAGATATTCTTCCAGGCAGTCCTGCAACTGCGGATTCATCGGTGGCGGTGCTGTTTCTGAGGTCAAATGAATCCGATTAGGCAAATAGTTAACCAGACTTGGGTAATAACCTGCGATGGCCAGCCCAACAAGCTGCAGGATGATAAACGGCACCGCACCTTTATAGATTTCAATCGTGCTGACCACTTTCGACGCTACGCCGCGAAGATAAAATAACGCAAAGCCAAAGGGTGGTGTCAGAAACGACGTCTGAATATTGATACCGATCATCACGCCCAACCAGACTGCCGTAATATTGGCCGACGGATCAGCCAAAAGAATTGGCGCAATGATTGGTACGACGACCACGGCAATCTCAATAAAATCGAGAAAAAACCCAAGCAAAAAGATTACAGCCATGACTACGATGAACTGCGTCCAGAATCCACCCGGTAGCGTTCCCAGAAAGTCGCGAACCAGTTCTTCACCGCCAAAAGCTCGAAACGCTGAGGTCAGCATGGCCGCGCCAATCAAAATAATAAACACCATTGACGTGGTCTTCGCGGTCTCCACCATTACGCCACGCATGGTGTCGTCAATCTTGAACGTCCGCCAACCGCTCCAGACGACCCCTATAAGGAGTACTGCAGTGGCTATCCCTGCAAGCACAAGGCCGAAAACCTCGGCAGCACTCCCAATGTTTTTGATGTTCAGGTCATAGATGCTCAATATGACGACCAGCGCGACGAATGCTATTACCGCAAGTATCGCGGGTACATAAGTGTTCTTCTGGCCTTCGGTCAGTCGATAACCGGCCATAATCGTGGCACCAATGGCACCGATGGCACCTGCCTGATTGACGGTGGCGATGCCCGCGATAATTGAGCCTAAGACCGCAAAAATCAGCACTAGTGGCGGTGCGAGAGCAAGAAGCACTCGTTTGGCAAAGTGGCGATCAAACGCGCCTTCAAGTGGCACAGGCGGGGCGGTTTTGGGGCGAATCAATGCCGAGATCAGGATGTAGGCCATGTAGAGCCCGACCAGAACCAGGCCCGGAAACAGTGCGCCCATGAACATGTCACCAGCACTGGCAGGCGTCACGTCGTACTCGCTCGGCATTGACATCTGACCGGTACTGGATTTGTACTCAGCAAACCGTATGCCATTAGCGATATCACTTGCCCCCGATAACTGGTCGGCCAGAATAATCAGCACAATAGACGGCGGAATAATCTGTCCTAGCGTGCCGGATGCACACACAGTTCCGGCAGCGAGGGTGTGCGAGTACTTGTGCCGCAACATTGCCGGCAGTGAAATAAGCCCCATCGCGATAACTGTGGCCCCCACAATGCCAGTGGTTGCTGCCAACAATGCTCCGACAAAGACGACCGAAATACCCAGGCCACCAGGGATCGGCCCAAATAACTGCGCCATCGTCACCAACAGATCTTCGGCAATGCGAGAACGCTGCAACATAATTCCCATGAAGACAAAAAGCGGAATAGCTATTAGCGTATCTCTCTCTACGTCCCAATAGAGGCTGCGAAAATTGGTAACGCCTGCACTGAGCCACTGAACGGGGCCACCCTGTGTGAAATACGCATCCATATCTCCTGCAAACAACCATCCACAAAGCGCGGCCAACCCAATCGTCAAAATAGCTGAACCCGGCAAAGAGAATGCGACCGGGAATCCGGAACCCAAGGCTCCGACCATAAGAATGAACAATACTGCCAGGAAGACGAGTTCCATTTATCTAGACCCCGGTAACCGCCGTATCATC
>CAZAHE010000102.1:0-8360 GCA_964484965.1 uncultured Acidiferrobacteraceae bacterium
TGTTCCAGCGCACCGACCAAAATTTCGAGTGCTTTGTCATGTTGTTCATTCAGCAAAAAATTGAGGCCGCGAAAATAGGCCGAAGGCAGCGAATCTGACGCTATCTCGCCATTAGCGATCGGTTTCCGATGGCCGAACAACCATCCGGATCCCGCAGCTACCGGCAGCAATAACAACAACCACATTGGATCCATATTTATTCAGGCGCCCGTCAGTTTCAATTCACTTCGATCACTGCCCGATTGAAGTTCTTCGTCAGCCATCGTGTTAGTCTCACCATCAAACTCTCTGCGTAAGGAACGCACCTGTCGTCTCTGCAGAATAAGGCCACGCAAACGCCCGGCGATCCAGCCGATCAATAGGCCAGCGGTCAAAGTAAAGAACAGCAACAAGGCCAGTGATCCATGCCAACTCAGGCCAAGATAATAGTTGACCACCACGGGCTCAGAATTCTGCAGTGCAAAAGTCAACCCCAAAAGTCCAACCAAAAAGATGACCAGAGTGAGAAAAAGTTTCCTCATGATGCGCATAACCACGCTATCTCATTATCAAAACACGCCTTGAATGATCATATGGCCAGCAGCCTCGATCGCGTGTGTGGTTTACCCACCGGGTGCGTTATTCGAACTCCACAGGTCCGCCAGAAAAAGCCGGTGTGCGATTGACCCGCTCACGCAAAGACCTCCCCGGCTTAAAGTGGGGAACATACTTTCCCGGGACAGCCACTGGTTCGCCAGTTTTCGGATTTCGTCCAATTCGGGGTGCACGATATCGAAGGCTGATACTGCCAAAGCCACGAATTTCAATACGCTCTCCATTGATCAGCGATCTACTGATCCTGTCGAGCAGCACGTCGACTGATACTTGAACATCCTTGGGATCCAAATGCAATTGATCAGCCGTCAGGCGTTCGATCAATTCAGATTTGGTAATCGTCGAGCGACTCGCGTTGTCGGTGTCATGCATTTTCGAATCTACCTCAACTTGACTCCTGCGCCGTCTCCAATTGTTCTGTTAATTTTTCTACCAGCGATGTGGTCGCTCTCCTCTGAGTCCCGTAATCCTTAATCGCCTGGCTTTCAAGGTCCAGGTCAAGCGCTTTGATCGATAGTGTAATCCTGCGATCTTTACGTTCAATACTGGTTATTTTCGACTCTACGCTTTCGCCCTCTTTAAGTGACATACGAGCATCTTCTACATAGTCCCTGGATAATTCTGTCGCTCGTAACATGCCTTCTACACCCTCAACTAGTTTGATCACCGCTGCTTTGGCGTCAACAGAGACGATCGTACCACTGACTATAGAGCCCTTTGGGTTTTCAGCAACAAAGGACAGGAACGGGTCTTGCTGTGCTTGTTTCAAGCCAAGAGAGATTCGCTCTCGATCAGCATCAACTGCGAGGACGATCGCAGTGACTTCATCACCCTTGTTGTAGTTGCGTGCCACATCTTCACCAGTTTCATCCCAGGACAGGTCACTCAAATGAATCAGTCCGTCGATACCACCTTCGAGACCAATAAATACACCAAAGTCAGTGATCGATTTGATCTGCCCACTTATCTGATCACCCTTCTTATGGATCGCCGCAAACTCTTCCCAAGGGTTGGCCTTACATTGTTTGATGCCTAAGGACACGCGGCGGCGTTCGGAATCGACATCAAGCACCATTACTTCAATTTCATCACCCACATGACACACTTTATTCGGGTGGATATTACGGTTGGTCCAGTCCATCTCCGAAACGTGAACCAGACCTTCTATACCTTCTTCTAATTCAACAAAGGCGCCGTAATCAGTGACATTGGTCACCTTTCCGAACAAGCGACTGCTCTCTGGATATCGCCTGCTGATGTCCGTCCAGGGATCCTCACCGAGCTGCTTCATGCCCAACGAAACTCGGTTACGATCCCGATCAAACTTTAAGACGCGTACATCCACCTCATCTCCGACATTAACCACTTCCGACGGGTGTTTAACGCGTTTCCAGGAAATATCAGTAATGTGAAGCAGGCCGTCGAGACCTCCGAGATTAACGAACGCACCATAATCGGTGAGGTTCTTTACGATCCCGCGGATAATCTGTCCTTCCTCGATATTCTCAAGCAACTGTTTCCTTTCGGCCTCCATTTCTTTCTCGACAACCGCACGTCGTGAAACCACCACATTATTACGAGATCGATCTAGTTTAATAACCTTGAATTCGAGTTCCCTGTTTTCGAGATAGGCCATATCGGATATGGGCCGAATATCGACTAGCGATCCTGGCAAAAAAGCTCGCACGCTGTTGATCGCCACAGTAAATCCGCCTTTAACCGTTCCGGTAATATTACCGCTTACAATCGTTTGCTCTTCAAACGCCGTCTGTAATGTTTCCCAGGACCGCGCTCTTCGTGCCCGTTCCCGAGACAATCTCGTGTTGCCAAAACCATCCTCCACAACCTCAATCGCGACTTCGACTTTTTCTCCAACCGTAATACCGAGATCGCCAGCCGCATCCTTGAATTGACTAACTGGGATTTCGGCTTCGGATTTAAGTCCCGCATTAACCGTAATGAAGTCTGCGGAAATATCAACTACTTCCGCCTCAATTACGGCACCAGGCTTCATAACTGACCGACCGAGGGATTCTTCTAAGAGTTCTGCGAAATTTTCTGACATGATGTAAGGGTTGAAGCAGCACTTTCATGCTGAATGGTTAAGGGTTTATGGGTCGGATGACGACTGAGAACAAAATCACTGAGAAAGCCCCTACAGGACGGTCCGAGATCTCGGGCCGCGGCGTCATCTGATTTTCCTAGAGATTCGTGCTTGGCTCACCTCCGGGTGAATTGACTCTCGGGTATTGGCGCAGTACCAGTTCTCTCACCCTGGCCACAACGTCTGCAATTTCGAGTTCCGTGGTATCGACCACGACGGCGTCGGGCATTGGCCTCGTGGGTGCGACCGCGCGTTCCTGATCGCGCTTGTCTCGCTCGTTCATAGCCTTTTCTATTTCAGCGAGGCTAGCACTAAAGCCCTTTTCGTTCAACTGCTTATAGCGCCTTTCTGCACGCGCCTCTGGCGTTGCGGTGAGAAAAACCTTGACGGCGGCGTCTGGGAAGACACGGCTACCCATGTCCCGACCATCTGCCACCAGGCCCGGAGGACGGCGGTTCGCCCGCTGCTGATCAAGCAGAATCTCCCGCACGATAGGCTGTTCGGCAAATTGGGAGGCTATCTGGGCGACTGATTCCGCTCGAAGCACTTCAGACAAAACCGTTTCATTCCAAACCACGGACATGTCTCTTCCAGGCGTGTAACTACAACGTAGTAGCATTCCATGTCCAAGATGCCGAATTGCTGAAATGTCAGTGGGTGAGATCTTTTCCTGGACCGCTATATATGCGAACGCCCGATAAAGTACACCACTGTCGAGTAAATGCCATCGCCACTCACCAGCGACGATCGCCGCGACAGTTCCCTTACCAGTGGCACTAAACCCGTCAATTGCCAGCACCGGCACTCGCGCCTTCACGACTCGCCACCATTCACAACCAGCTGCAATCCTGCCATTTGTGCCACATTACTGAAGCCTGGGAATGACGTTTGTACCAAATCACAATTCATGATCCGAACTGGCGCACTACTTACTGCTCCCGCGACAGCGAATGCCATTGCGATGCGGTGATCTCCATGACTTTCGACAATACCACCCCTGAACTGTCCACCTTGAATAGTCATTCCGTCAGGAAACTCCTCTACAACGATACCCAACGCTCGTAGCCCTGCCACGATAGATTTGATTCGATCACTTTCCTTAACCCGTAGTTCAGCTGCACCACTAATCGATGTGGTTCCCTGTGCACAAGCCGCCGCCACGGCAAGCGCGGGAAATTCGTCGATAGACGATACGACCAACTCAGGAGGGATCGCGAAGCCATGCAACGTGCTCGAAATGACCTTGACATCGGCAACCGGCTCCCCGGCGATCTCTCGTGAATTGTTGACCTCGATCGTAGCACCCATGCGGCGCAACACCTCCAGCGCACCTGTTCTCGTAGGATTGACACCTACCCCCGATAACGTGATCTCGGAACTAGGTGTAATGAGTGCCGCTACTAGGAAAAATGCCGCTGAGGAAAAGTCCCCTGGTATGGACAATGACCGTCCTTGCAACCGTCCACCCCCGGTCACGGTGACGGAGGTCTCACTGATTTCGACTGGGCATCCAAATCCTGCCAGCATCCGTTCCGTATGGTCGCGTGTCTTGAGTTTCTCGCGCACGGTAGTGATGCCTTTGGCGTAAAGCCCGGCAAGCAGTACAGCAGACTTTATTTGTGCACTGGCAATCGGCAGGCTGTATTCAATCCCCGTTAATCTGCGCTTACCAGAAATTTGTAATGGCACGCAAACACCGTCAGATGCCTCTATATCAGCACCCATTAACACCAATGGCTCTTTAATCCGGTCCATCGGGCGTCGCCTTAAAGAGCTGTCACCGGTCAAAGTGACGGAAAAGGATTGTCCAGCGATGACGCCGCTCAAGAGACGCAAAGCGGTCCCGGAGTTGCCCAGATCGATCGGATTATGCGGCTTTGTCAAGCCTACAAGACCAACACCATGGACACGACACTCGCTATCCATCCCTCCGATCTTGACGCCAAGTGATTTGAGCGCTCCAGCGGTTGCTCGAATATCATCAGCTGCGAGGATGTTTGTTATCACGCTCTCGCCTTCGGCCAATGCACCGAGAATCAAGGCCCTGTGACTGATCGATTTATCCCCGGGCACCTCAATCAAGCCGTGCAATGACCCACCGGGTGTAACTAGAAAATCCATGGCGGAACTCGTTCGACGGGCCAATTAATGCCGATGGTGCATGCCGACCTTGTGGCGCGTTTGCTTGGCGCGTTTGAAGATCGCTTCGAGTTCTTCACCGTTGCCTGCACGAATCAAGTCACGTATGTGTTTCAGCACCGCGATATAGGACTCGATGGAATCCGTCAGCGCAGCTGGGTTGTTGAGAAAAATGTCGCGCCACATAACAGGATCACTCGATGCAATCCGGGTTAAGTCGTAAAAACCCCCTGCTGCCAACGGAAAAAAACGTTCAGAAGCCTGTTGTTCAGAAAGCAAATTAACCAATGCATAAGCAACAGCGTGGGGCAAATGGCTCGTCATCGCGAGCAACCGATCATGGTCGGCCGGATCCATTTCAATGACCTCAGCGCCGGTCGCCGACCACAACCCACGCACTGTCTCCAGCGCTTTACGGTCAGTTTGTGGAATTGGCGTCAACACCACGCGATGGGCCTCGAACAGACGGGCATCGGCTGCCACGACACCACTTTTTTCCTTGCCCGCTACTGGATGACCGGGAACAAATGACGGCAAAGCCTGGCCGAGCACGGCACAAGCGGCATCGACGACTTGCTGCTTAACACTGCCGGCATCAGTTATGACCACACCTGGTTGTAGTAACGGCGCAAGCGAACTGAATATTCTTTTGGAAGCGTCAATCGGCATAGCCAGGAGAACAACATCTGAACCAACGATTACTTCCTCTAACTCACAACTAAAACGGTCAATCACCCCGAGATCATGGGCGATCTGCAATCGTTCGGCACTGCGGCCAAATCCGACAACTTCGGTGACGGCATTCTTGCTCTTGAGCGCAAGTGCAAATGATCCGCCGATCATACCGACCCCCAAGATCGCAAGGCGCTTTACTTTGGGCATCAGATGCTGTGGGTTATCACGTTGTCACGGTCAAAGCGCCTGTTCCAGTGCCGTCAGCGCTCGCTCGTTCTCAATCGCCAGCCCGACGGTAAACCGAAGATGGTTTGGCATCCCATAATTGGCGACTGGACGGACGATCACACCTTGTTTCAACATCTTGTCAAATACAGGCATCGCCGGCTGACCAACGTCAACGGTGACAAAATTTCCAACCGAGGGGATCCACGACAACCCTAACTGTTCGAACCCCTGGCATAACACTGCCATTTGTTCACGATTGAGTTGCCGACTGGTACGGACAAATTCTTCATCATCCAGTGCTGCCAGAGCAGCAGCCAACGCAATGGTGTTCACATTAAACGGATGCCGGACCCGGTTTAAAATATCGGTTATGCTCTCTGATGCAATGGCGTAACCAATCCTCAGCGAAGCCAGGCCATAGATCTTTGAAAACGTCCTCGTCACTATCAAGTTAGGGTAATCATTGAGCAAGGCAACCGCATCAGGATATTCCTCTTCCTCGACGTATTCAAAATAGGCCTCGTCAACGACCGCTATGACATGTGTTGGCAGGCTGTCAAGAAACTCGCACAACTGCCTGGATGTAACCCATGTGCCTGTTGGATTATTGGGATTAGCAACGAACACAGCCCGCGTCGCGCCATCCACTGCTTCGCGCATGGCTTCGAGGTTATGGCCCCAGTCGCGGGCTGGCGTGATATGAAGATCAGCGCCTGCCGCAGACGCAGAGAGCACGTAGACCGCAAAAGCATGCGCCGATATAACCACGCCCTCGCCGGGCTGGACAAACGACCTGACCACCAGTTCGAGCACGTCGTTGGATCCATTTCCCAGTGTCAAATTGGTCGACTTCACCTTCAGCGAATCGCTCAATCTCTGCTTTAGCTGGAAGCCACTGCCATCCGGGTAGCGACTGATTTCGGAAATAACCGATGCAATTGCGCGCTGCACAGTCGCCGATGGAGAGCGCGGATTTTCATTAGATGCCAGTTTGACGATGCCCGTTATCCCAAGCTCGCGCTCTAGCTCTTCAACGGGCTTGCCGGGTTGGTATGGCTCCAGCATACGCACACCGGGAACAACGATGTTGTCTAACGACGCGGGTGGGTTACTCATAACGCTCTTGGATATGAACCCAACACCTTGAACAGTGCAGATTCTCGTTCGATCGTGGCTAACGCTTGTGTCACCACTGGCTCGTCCTGGTGACCTTCTATATCAAGAAAAAATACGTATTGCCATAGGCCCGTGCGCGATGGGCGAGACTCAATCCGCGTCATGTTTATCTTGTGATCGGCCAATGGTGCCAGTAGCCGCTGCAGTGAACCCGGTGCATCGCGGCCTTTTCCTGACAACGCCAAACTGGTCTTGTCATTTTCGCTGGGGGTTGTCTCTTGATGACCCAGGATCAAGAACCGGGTGGTGTTGCCGGCGTAATCCTCGATATTGTTATGCAAAGTCATCAAACCATAATGGTCTGCCGCATCTGCCGAAGCGATTGCAACACAATTTGGATCCTTAGCAACATCTTCCACCGCAGCGGCATTGCTGTTGACTGCAATTCGTTCAACATCGGGAAGGTTTTGATCCAACCAATTGCGGCATTGGGCCAGTGCCTGAGGATGCGCCTTTACTGTCGTCGGTTGGTGCGGCACTTCAGAGTGTTGACCAATTAGCGCATGCCGTATACGAAGATCAATTTCACCGCAGATGCGCAGTGAGGTGACTACTAAACAATCCAGCGTTGTAGCGATGCCACCCTCAGTCGAATTCTCGACGGGTACAACACCATAGCTGCCTGCTTCACTCTCGAGCGAATGAAACACGTCTTCGATTCCACTGTTAAAAATTATTTGGACCGCCCGGCCAAAGTGTTTTAACGCCGCGGCTTCACTGTAGGTTCCGGCCGGCCCGAGCACCAGGACTCGCGGTCGGTTTTCTGCGCTTCTGCAGGCAGAGATAATTTCTCGAAAAATATTCCTAATTTCAGTCTGTGGCAACGGACCATCTGTTGATGAGCCCAGGCGTTGCAGAATCTGCGCTTCTCGCTCCGGTCGATAGACCACTTCCGCTGGACTGGCATTCTTTTCACCACCTATCTCCACAGCACACTGCGCGCGCTCATTGAGGAGGGTCAACAACTGGTCATCGATCTCATCGATGTGCGCCCTCAGGCGACTGATTTCGTCACGTTTCGACATTTCCGATTGGCAGTTCCTGCTTCGCTACCCCTCAGGCTCGATGCCAGCGCTGCTGTTATCCGGATTTTCCAAGCGCATCGCCTCGTCAATTCGTTCGATACCCGCGAGCACCTCGCCTTCGCCGAGCGTAATCAAACGGACTCCTTGGGTGTTGCGCCCTAGTTGAGAGACGCCGGATACGTCGGTTCGAACAAGCCGTCCGCTGTCAGTGATGAGAGCAATTTGGTCGCCCACCTCGACCTGCCTGGCACCCACAGTTTCACCATTGCGCTCTCCATCTTTAATCGCTATCACCCCCACACCGCCGCGGCGACGGATCGGGAAATCTTGCGTTCTAGTTCTCTTGCCGTTTCCAAAGGCCGAAGCAATCAGAATGTCCTTATCTTGATCATGTTCTTCGATCACCATCATGGAGACAA
>CAZAHE010000103.1:0-8173 GCA_964484965.1 uncultured Acidiferrobacteraceae bacterium
CACCCACTAACTCACAACACGAACGCCATTGGGCTGGTGTGAGTGCAGTTATACCGAGCCAACCATCGGAAGTCGGATAAATTGTCTGGGGATAGGTAGGCTGGAATCGATTGGGACCGATTCGCTCTGCTCCATCTGGACTGGTATTGGTTCTAGTAATACCTGTTACTGCCTTATATTCGCTCTTGCTCACACCAGTCTCATAATACGCCAGCTGTGATTCAACGATAGATTGATCAATCAACACGCCCTCATCGCCTTCCAAAGTTCCAACGAGAGCCGCCATAGTGGCAAGAAAAGCCGTAACACCGGCCGTAATTTGTGCCTGATACCCCCCCGGGATTATGGGCGGTCCGTCCGGTGGCCCTATCGGATAAATAAACCCGGCCAAAGCTTGCGCAACCGCATCACTCCCTCGCCAATCTCGGCGGTGCCCTGTCCGGCCAAACCAACTTAATGAAGTAAAAACTAACCCGGGGTTAAGTTGCTTGAGCGATGAATGGTCCAGACCTATCCTGTCCGCCTCTGCTGGACCCAACGCTTCCAACATGACATCCGCAGAGCTTGCCAAATCCCGAACTAACTTAGCTCCCCGTTCTTTTCGGACATCAATGGTACAACTTAACTTGCCCGCACTTAAAAAGGCATACAGCCCGCTGGATTCAGGGAACAGTGCATTAGGAGAAAAAGGAGGTAAGGCACGCACCATATCCCCCGTCTCCGGGGTCTCAATTTTAACTACTTCGGCGCCACAAGCCCTGAGTAAGGCCCCGCAATACCCGATAGCGACACCGTCTCCTAACTCGATCACTTTCAGACCTTGTAATGCCAACATCGAATTAATTTTTCAGCACGCCATTAACAAAAACACTCTGATACATTTACTAGATTTACCTCCCAAACCTAACTCTCTTAGTATATTAACTAACGGGGAAAACCAAATATTGCTTCTAGGAATTCCATCTGGACTAGACACAATTAATAAATAATTGTTAACCCAGTACCCGCTTTGGCAGTCATCGAGGGAAAAATGACCATTTCAAATCTTCTAATCGCTAACCGAGGTGAAATAGCGATCCGTATTGCGCGCGCAGCCAGTGACCTGGGAATTCGATCCGTCGGAATATATTCAGAGGACGATGTAGACAGTCTTCATACAAAAATGACCGACAGCGCGCGCATGGTTCCAGGGCTTGGGCCCGGGGGGTACCTAGACATCGACGAAATCATCAACGCTGCGATAGAAACCGGGTGTGATGCTATCCATCCCGGGTATGGATTCTTATCCGAAAAAAAAGAACTTGCCGAGGCCTGCGTGGCAAGAGCTTTGACCTTTGTCGGACCAAGCCCCGACCACCTGGAGTTATTTGGCAATAAAGGACGTGCGAAAACGGCAGCAACTAACGCGGAAGTTCCTACCCTGCAAGGATTAGAAAAATCTGTAAGCCTTAAAGAGGCAGAAGAGTTTCTGACTGAACTTGGCTCAACAAAAGCTATGATGATAAAAGCGACACATGGTGGCGGTGGTCGTGGAACAGCCATAGTGCGAAGTGGTGATAACCTCGAAGCCATCTACCGTCGTTGTCAGTCAGAAGCAGCAACAGCATTTGATAGCGACGAAGTGTATGTGGAAGAATATTTATCCAACGCCCGACACATTGAGGTTCAGATTGTAGGAGATAAGCATGGAACCATACGACACCTTGGTGAACGTGAGTGCAGTGTCCAACGGAGATATCAAAAGATTATAGAAATAGCCCCGGCTCCTGGCCTCGCAGACAACATCAGACAGGACCTTATTTCCGCTGCGCTCCGTTTAGCGAAAAGTGTGGAATATTCGAGCCTGGGTACCTTTGAGTTTCTGGTCAATTCATCTTCGGAAAACCCCAACACCAACTTTGTTTTTCTTGAGGCCAATGCACGCCTTCAGGTTGAACATACAGTTACCGAAGAAGTAACCGGTATTGATCTGGTTAAAACCCAAATACAAATTGCAGATGGGGCTTCTTTGGATAAACTCGGGGTTTCCGAATCGTCCGGCTCTCCTTCCGGTTATGCTATCCAATGCCGCATCAATATGGAAACGCTAAATTCCGATGGAACCATTAAGCCCTCTTTCGGGGTCATATCGGCATACGAAGCACCTAATGGACCCGGGGTACGAACCGACGGGTTTGGGTACTCCGGCTATAAAATTAATACTTCATTTGACTCCCTCCTGGCCAAAGTAATTACTCACTCACCCTCCGGTCTTTTCCAGAATGCTATTAGAAAAAGCCTTCGCGCGTTATCCGAATTCAGGTTGGAGGGATTGGACGTAAATATCGGTTTACTGCAAGCGATACTGAACCACTCAGATTTTTCAGAAAACCGTATTCATACTCGCTGGCTCGATGAAAATCTTTCAGAGTTAGCTAATACAGACAACCAAGAAAGGTCGTTTAACGCCAGTGCAATTCCTGAAAAAGTTTCTTCAGACACAGGCTATGCCGGAGCCCGAGTTGATAGCCATGATCCAATGGCACTCTTCCAATACGATGCTGAAGTCAAAGCAACTCAGGATTCCTCAACCAGTTTAAATTTAGAACCCGTCAATCAAGGCCCCGATGGATCAACTGCGCTCATTGCTCCCATCCAAGGGACGATTGTTTCTATTGATGTGGAAGTCGACTCTGTGGTTGCCAAAAACCAACCGGTCGCCGTTATAGAAGCGATGAAAATGGAACATGTAATCGTTGCCTCTGAAGCTGGCATCGTTCGCGAAGTAACAATGGCTATAGGTGACGTTGTTCGGGAGAGCCATCCGATCGTATTCTTAGAAGAAAGAGACGACGTTGACGCTGATGCAGCAGCAACAGGTGGTGAAAACGCGGATCCCGATTACATAAGACCAGATCTTCAAGAAACACTAGCTCGCCATGCCTTAACGCTAGATGAAAATCGTCCGGAAGCAGTTGCCAAAAGAAGAGCTCGAGGATTCCGGATGCCTCGCGAAAATATTAAGCAACTGGTTGATGCTGAATCATTTCAGGAATACTGGCCGCTTATCGTAGCGCAACAGCATACGAGGCATGACATTGATAAACTGCGTAAAAACACCCCAACTGATGGAGTCATTGCCGGTACCGCTTCGGTAAATGGTGAATTATTTAAAGACGAGATGTCACGGGTTATGGTTGTTTCTTACGATTATACAGTTCTTGCTGGAACCCAGGGGCACCGTGGCCATTACAAACAAGACCGGATTTATGAAATGGCAGGACGCTTTAAACTTCCCGTGATTTTGTTTTCGGAAGGAGGCGGGGGCAGACCAGGAGATGACGATACGGGACCCCGCGTGGCAGCAGACACACATACCTTCACGCAATTTTCCCAACTGAGCGGCCTGGTTCCTATGGTAGGCGTTAACCACGGCCGTTGCTTTGCAGGCAACACTGCTCTGCTAGCTTGCTGCGATGTAATTATTGCCAGCGAGGGTTCTACCATTGCCATGGGTGGTCCTGCGATGATCGAGGGTGGTGGGTTAGGCGTCTATACGCCCGAGGAAGTCGGACCCATGTCATTTCAAGTACCCAACGGGGTAGTCGATATACTGGTGGAAACCGAAGAAGAGACAGTAGAAGTTGCAAAAAAATACCTTTCCTACTTCCAAGGAAATCTCGCGGACTGGGAAGCACCCGACCAGCGCCCCCTCCGACACGTCGTCCCCGAAAACAGAGTCCGTTTATACGATATGAGGGAAATTATTTGGACATTAGCGGATAAGGACTCTGTGTTGGAAATAAGAGAAAAATTCGGTGTCGGGATTATTACTGCCTTCATCCGGATAGAAGGGAAGCCCATGGGAGTTGTAGCCAACAACCCTCATCATCTGGCAGGAGCTATAGATTCCGATGGAGCAGATAAAGGTGCACGGTTTCTGCAGCTTTGCGATGCTTTCGATATTCCGGTGTTAAGTCTGATGGATTGTCCCGGCATGATGGTGGGTCCAGACGTGGAGAAAACTGCACTGGTTCGCCATTGTACTCGCATGTTTAATACGGGCGCCAACCTCACCACACCACTTTTCGGCGTAATTGTGCGCAAAGCATACGGGTTGGGAGTACAAGCAATGTGTGGTGCCAGCACGTTAGTTGGCTTTTTCACTGTCGCGTGGCCGACAGCAGAATTTGCGGGCATGAATATAGAAGGAGCAGTAAAGCTTGGTCATCGGAAAGAAATAGCAGCCCTTGAAAACGCTGACGACCGCAAGGCTGAATTTGACCAGAGGGTGGCGGAAGCTTATGAGGATGCTCGTGCAATCAATGCCGCTACGGGAGGAGGGATTGATGACGTAATTGACCCTGCTGAGACCCGCACTTGGATAGCAAATAGTCTTCGTCGATTACCACCCACCCCACCAAGGGAAGGAAAAAAATACTCCTATATCGATACTTGGTAAGATCACTCGGCACCCTACCAACTTCTACATGCAATCCCCAAATCGAATTTTTTATACCTATTCTTATTTAAGCGGACTGTGAGCTGTTTCCGGTAGTCGAAAAATAAAATAAACAGACAGAAGTGAGGCAAACAACACATAATATGCAGGGGAAACGGGGGACCCGGTAGCAGCAATTAGCCATGTAGCTATAAACGGAGCAAACCCCCCAAATATTGCGACGGCCAGGCTGTATCCTATAGACATTCCGGTAGCACGGTTACTTGTACTAAATATTTCAGCAATTGCGGCGGGGCCAGGACCCGAGTATAGGGCTATCAGGAGACCAAAGAGGGCTTGGGCAAGAAAAATTCCAATTATTGAGGGGGCCACTAATAGCATTCTAAAGACGGGGTATACTGCTATGCCAATAGTTACGCAGGACGCAATAAGGAGTGGCTTTCGTCCAATTTTATCGGAATAGTAGCCTGCGACAGGTGCTGCAAACATTAATACTAGTAGCCCAGTGGCGTTTGACCAAAGTGCGATAGAGCGCTCTACTCCTAAGTGTCTCATAGCGAATGTGGGCATATAAGCTAAGAAAATGTAGTATGAGACCGTCCAATGAATTGTAAAACCAAATGCTCGAAATGCTGATGATAATACATTCTTAACAGGCTTTGATTTTGGATCGTTAGTAGCTCTTGGATTTTCAAAAGCCGGTGTCTCGCGAACGTTGCGGCGGATATAAATGCCAACGAGTCCAATGATCGCACCGAGTAAAAATGGGATCCTCCATCCCCATTCTATAAGGTCAGACTCTCTCAAGGTCGTACTTAACAGGGCGACAAATCCGGAACCAAGAAGAAGTCCTGCTGCAACACTTATTTGCTGCAAACTTCCAGTAAGGCCGCGTCGATTCTTATCTGCCCACTCTACGATAAAAGCTGTCGAACCACCCCATTCTCCACCCGCGGAGAAACCTTGTACCAGGCGAGCCATGACGAGTAGGAGAGGTGCATAAATTCCGATGCTACTGTACGTCGGTGTTAGCCCAATGATGAGAGTCCCAAAGGCCATGAGATAAATTGTCGCCATCAGGGCAAACTTGCGACCCCTTTTGTCCGCAATTCTCCCCATTATAATGGCGCCCAAAGGACGAGCTGCGAAACCAACTCCAAATGCCGCAAATGCGGCTAAAAGAGAGGTTACTTCGTCGTCGGCAGGGAAAAAATGACTGGCTAGAAGGCTAGCCATAAATCCGTACACTGCAAAGTCATACCATTCGAGGGTATTACCCACCATGGCAGCGATAAGTGCACGCCTTGAATCCTTCTTTTGCTCGGTCTTCATGTTCTTCTAGCTTTCCTATTTATTCAAATATACAAAAGAGGAACAGTAACTATGGCGGTATGGTGCGGGTCTTTAGGACCTTGCAAAAACATTTGTATGTATTTCTTGCGGTGTTTCATATTACTATCTTATCTTAGTCTCGCTAATTGTGAGAAGACATATACTCAGAATTAGTTTGTACGAATCAGATCTAGGGGATGGGTAACGTGGCACAAACAGCAGAGATCCAAGAAACCATTTCAGGCCAACAAGTACAGAGTGACGAGACTATTTATACTCGACGAGCCCGCTATTTTGACTCGGAAAACGCTTTTAATATGGTGCTGCCCCCCGTGCCCGGCCATAGTTTTGTGAAAGAACGTGATCAAGTGTTAAACCCGGAGACGGACACACAATTGATTCAGTTGGATCAAAGCTCTGCTATGAATTTCACATTTCCGGCTACCACCCCTTTAGTACTCGCGGCATATGCAAAAATTTGCGCAGGGGATACGCTAGACTATAACCCATGCGCTTCCACCATATTTGTTTATGTCATTAAAGGGGGAGGGGCTAGCGAGCAAGGAAAAGAGAGGATCGAATGGGGCGAAGGCGATGTTTTCTCTTTGCCGGGAGGCGTTCCTATTACGCATTCTAGTGGTGCTCAGGACAGTATTCTTTGGTTGGTTACAAATGAGCCACAACTTGCTTTTGAGCGGTTGGCACCTCCAAATCTGGACTCTGCACTAGTCCAGGCTACACACTTTCCTGCGGATGAAATAAAGCGAGAACTTGTACTTGCAGATGAAAAACTGAACGATCGTCTTACAGCGGGTCTGGCAGTTGTTTTATCGACTAAGAACTTAGAAGAGAGCCGAAATATTTCGCCATCATTGACGCTTGCGATGAATCAGTTGCGTGCCGGTGGTGTTCAACCCCCACATCGCCACAATTCTGTGGCCGTGTCCTTAGTGGTTAACGGCCCTGATTGCTTTTCAATGATTGATGGGGTTCGAAAGGATTGGGAGCCATGGGCGACCGTTGTTACTCCTCCCGAAAGCGTTCATTCACATCACAACGATGGCACAGGTCAAGCCAACTGGCTGATAGTACAAGATGGAGGTTTATACTACCACTGTCGTACAATGGGCTTTAGTTATTCGTAGTTAGAACTTGGTCAATTTTCTGTAGTGTTCCAAAGACGAGGTATTAGCTCTGGTTCTTGTTGAGTTCTTTGTGTCTGCTTCTCTCTACGCACAAAAGTATAACCTCGAGTCCCCAAAAGAAAGGTAGTGAAACATGGTACCGAAATATCAGCATGCCCTAATCGTTGGGGCGGGGTCCGGACTCTCTGCGTCCCTGGCACGGATATTTAGAGATCAAGGCCTCCGTGTGACTTTGGCTGCCCGCACTGTGAAGGATTTAGAACCACTCTGTGCTGAAATCGGGGCTACAGCAATCTCGTGTGATGTTGCCAATGGAGAGGATGTGTTATCGCTGTTCGCCACTCTTGAAGAGTCGTCGCCGGATGTGGTGGTCTACAATCCCAGTGCTCGTGAGCGAGGGCCCTTTGTGGGGCTAGACGCAAAGGGTGTAAAAGACGGTTTGATGATCACGGCCTACGGCGCGTTTTTGGTTGCGCAGGAGGCGGCAAAGAGAATGGTTTCCAATGGGCATGGCGCCATTTTGTTCACTGGCGCTTCAGCGTCGGTCAAAGGTTATGCCCAGTCGGCACCTTTCGCGATGGGTAAATTCGCTCTTCGAGGTCTCGCGCAAAGCATGGCTCGAGAGCTACATCCAAAGGGGGTGCATATTGGTCATTTTGTGATCGATGGAGGAATTCGTAGTCAACAACGAGCGGAGCGGATCGATGAGCCAGGCAACCCTGACAGCATGCTTGACCCGGCCGCTATAGCTCAGACTTACTGGAATTTTTTACAGCAGGATCGGAGTATCTGGAGCTGGGAGATTGAGTTGAGGCCCTGGGTCGAAAAATTTTAATCGATGGTTCTAAAGGGGATCCCTTTAGAGCACATCGGTGGCTCTCATGAGAGCAGACAAACCAACTCTACTAGTTATTAAATCCCCAAATCCATTTGATTGTAATTTTTAAGAACGGTGTCACGCGTTTGTTGCGACCAACGCAGTGAATCGGCTGCCTGCATCATTGGGTGATATACATACGGTGTCTCGTCGGGATAACTCTGTTTTCTAGCGTCAATGGCTAGCTGGATAATTTTCGAGCGGCCATGAATGCGCGCGTCATCATAGAAAAAGGATTTTTCACTTTGGACATCCCACCCTTGCACTCCTTGGACCGAGGCACGTCGGTGAAAACCAAAGACGAAAGTCACACGTGTCTGATCTGATGTATTGGGGAAAGAGCAGTGGAGCATTTGTCGGCTACAGATGGCAATATCA
>CAZAHE010000104.1:0-2993 GCA_964484965.1 uncultured Acidiferrobacteraceae bacterium
CAAGATAGTGCTTCACAGGCAGACCATAGCGCGTGAATCGAAACCCCGCAATCCGGTGGTCGTCAGTGCACCCCCCGGCTCTTGGTCTGGTGTGAGGCCAGCAGATGCAAGGGTCTTCTTCCCACGGATGATGCCTCAGCGCTATGATGTGGACCAACCGCTACCGAAACTGGCGGGTTGCGCATCGCCAAGCGTTCTTACGGGACAACACTGATCAGAGGAGCGGCAAATAATGACGAGCAATACGGTTCATGACGGCGGCTGTTTGTGTGGCGAGGTTCGATTTCAGGCAATCGGGGAGCCCGAAGTCGCAGCAGTGTGCCATTGCCGATATTGTCAATTGCGAACGGGTAGTGCCTTTGGAATCTCCATTTATCTGAAGAGCGAAAATCTCAAGATTTCATCGGCCAGGCTCAAGTCATACACCTTCACATCCGAGAGTGGCAAAGTGCTGACTTACAAGTTCTGTGAGAATTGTGGGACCACCTTGTTCTGGGATGTTGAATTATTTCCGGGGCTGATCGGCACTGCAGGCGGTAGTTATGATCCACCGACATTCTGGTACGGGCTTGAACGGGAGGTGTTTCAACGATCGAAAGCAGACTTCGTCCACGTCGATGCACCGGAGTCGCACCACACCTCACGATTTTACGAGCCGACAATGTCAGAAAGTGACAGACTGGATGGTGGAGAGTGATCGTCGTCGACACTTTGATGCTGCCAGCGGACTCCGAGATTTTTTATTTTCAGGACAGGAATAGGCTATGAAGATTGGCATTTGCCTGCCGCACGAAACTGAAGCGATGGGCGGTAAAACAGCAAGTGGCGTTGAAGTCCTGCAGCTGGCGCGCCTAGCAGAGGATGCAGGCTTTGATTCGGTGTGGGTGGTTGATCACTTCTGCTACTCGGCAGCTGCGGAAATGGAGGCGCTTGGTGCGACCGCGCCGAGCGAGTTGATCGGCAAAGTTTACGGCGCGTGGGAATGCCTGACGCTTTGTGCGGCCCTCGCGCGTGAGACGCAGCGTGTTGAGATAGGCACATTGGTGGTTAATACCGGTTACCGCAATCCTGCACTGCTGGCGCGTATGGCAGAAACGATCGACGAGCTGAGCGATGGGCGATTTATCCTCGGCATTGGGGCGGGCGACTTCCAGTCTGAGCACGAGGCATTCGGTTATCCGTGGCAACGCCGCATCAGCCGCTTCGAAGAGGCGCTTCAGATCATCCGGCCGATGTTGGCGGGCAGGGCGGTCACTTTCGACGGCGAGTTCTATGCCACCCGCGATGCAGTCAATCTGCCCCGCGGGCCGCGAGCGGATGGCCTGCCGGTGCTGATCGGTGTATTAGGCCGTGGACCTCGAATGCGGCGGTTGGTGGCACAGTACGCAGACCAGTGGAATTGCTGGCTGGGACACGCCGACAGCCATGCATCCGCCTATGTCGAGATCAGAGATGCAATGCTGGCAGCCTGTGAGCGACATGGGCGGGACCCAGTCAGTCTGGTGCGCAATGTGACACCGCGAATCTGCCCCACCGGTGCCGCGGCTCTCTCGCAAGACATGAAGCCGTTGTCAGGAACGCCTGCAGAGATTGCTGAACAGCTGCACGCGTTTGAAAGGCTCGGTGTGAATCATGTTTCAGCCTGGCCACATCCCAACAACGAGCAAAGTATCGTCACACTTGCGCGTGCTTTAGAACATCTGCGCAGCTGAACACGACACTATTTGATCGGCAAATCCCAAGCGACGCTGATTAAAGCGAGGTGGTGCTGTTTTAAGCCGCTTTTCCAAACGACACTGCAATAGGTGGCGAGTTCACCAACGTTTGGTAGACGACACAATAGCGCTCGGTTAATTTGAGCAACGAAGCTTTGCTTTCTTGATCGGCGTCACAATCAAGATCAAATCGCAAACGGATATTGCCAAAACCGACAGCCGCGTCTTTGTCTACGCCGAGCGTGCCGCGAAAGTCGAGATCCCCCTCGGCGTGAACAGTGCCGCTGTGAACAGTGATCTCGAGTGCGGTCGCGACCGCGCGAAGGGTTACGCCGGCGCAGGCGACGAGGGCTTGCAGCAGCATGTCGCCGGAGCAGGCAAAGCTCCCGTCGCCACCGGTGGCCGGGTGCAGACCGGCGTTTACCAGTGCACGTCCCGTATCGACGTTGCAAGCGATCTCACTGGTATCCAGATCTCCGGATGCACTGAGCGTGATAGAAGCAGCGGCGGGGTCTTCACGATAGCGCTTCTTTATCGGGGTTTGCAGCCTGCGCAGAGCCGCAGCGTCTGTTCCTGTTTCGCTCATGTGCAGTGGTCCTCCGTGTGGTCAGTCGTGTCTTTGAACAACGGTCAGCACTGGCAGTATTGTTTCTACCCGTGTATCGAAGCCGGTGATGCGTGCACGAGTCATCTTGATGCTTTTCCGCTACTCCGAGTGGGCTACCAGTGCTATCAGAGTTTACGACACTGCAATGCCGCGAGACGCAAACGCTGTGATGGCAAGGTCGTTGACAGCGCTGCGGCGTGTTTGCAACGCGGTCGGCCGGTTTAGACCCCTTCGAGGACAACCAATTGCTTGATAGTGGTGAGCGATTCCCTGAGTTCTTTCCAGGGTTTGTAATCAGGGTCGGCCATTAGTGCGTCATACGCACTGCGCGATGGAAATTTCACCATGACGACACGCGTGGGGTGCCAATCGCCGATTTCAACGTCAACCCCGCCTCCGCGGCAGAGGTATTCTCCGCCGTGGCGTGCGACATATTGTGGTGCCGCTTCCTTGTATTTTTCGTACGCCTCGGTATCGTGAATTTCAGCATCCAAGATCATATAAACAGACATTTGATTTTCCCTTTGTGGTCAGAATATGCGTATTATCTTGTTCGAATGGTTGTTTTGCGAGATCGCGCGATCCATAGCAATGGGTTGTCATCATTGTATTGCCTTTAATACTGATCAGCGGAACAAAGTGGAGGTCTAAGACATGTATTGTTCGCAGTG
>CAZAHE010000104.1:3093-8142 GCA_964484965.1 uncultured Acidiferrobacteraceae bacterium
GCTTAGTTGGCTGTATTTCACGCTGTTTGAGGCGTCGGCGAAGCAGGCGACCCTCGGCAAAATGGCATTGGGCATCATCGTTACTGACATGAACGGAAAGAGGATTTCCTTTGCCAGAGCAAACGGCCGATATTGGAGCAAGTTCATTTCAGCAATCATTTTACTGATCGGATATATCATGGCGGCCTTTACGAAACGTAAACAGGCGCTTCATGACATGATCGCAGACACCCTGGTGGTCAGGAAATGATCCCCACCAGGTGGGCGCGGGCAATTGGGTTAAGGCCCATTGATTTGAACGGTCGACCTTCACCGACAGATCAATGTTGTCGGCCAAGAGCATTGCCCATCGATGGGTCGCCGATGTGGTCCGCAGGTTTGAGCGTGCTGACCCGGACGCCGTATTTTTCCTCCAACGAGCATCATTTTCAGGAACAGTAAAGCCATGTTATTGCAGCGACCAGAACTTGAGGATGTAAAGAAATTGGCTGGCGAGCTTGGAATTAGCCTGACTGATACCGAAGCGCACCTCTTTCGTATTCGCATTCTCGAACATATTGAAGCGATGGAACAATTCCAGGAACTGCGCATAGAGGAGGATCGACCGCCCTTACGCCGCTTGGAACGTGACCCTGGCTATCGACCAACACCCTCTGAAGATCCATTAAATGTGTTTATCCGCAAATGCCATATACAAGGTCCTACGGGCGGACCATTGAGCAGCAAGAGTGTCGGTCTGAAAGATCACATCGCGGTGGCGGGTGTTCCGCTGACACTGGGTTCGCGCTTCATGGAAGGCTATGTGCCGGATTTTGACGCATCGATTGTGACCCGCTTGCTGGACGCGGGGGCCACTATCGCCGGCAAGATGAATATGGAGGATTTTTCTTTCGGCGGACCTGGCTTCAGTGGTGTCGGAGATTTTGGTCGGCCGCTCAATCCACACAATAACGCCTATGTGACAGGAGGATCCTCTTCTGGTTCTGCGGCCGCAGTTGTTGCCGGTGAAGTTGATATTGCATTTGGCGGAGACCAGGGTGGTTCGGTACGGATACCGGCCGCCTGGACGGGCTGCGTCGGCTTGATGCCAACCCACGGGTTGGTGCCGCACACCGGGGTGTTTGGCCTTGAGGCGACGATTGATTATGTCGGTCCGTTGACAAGAGACGTCGAAAGTCTGGCCTCCGTCATGCGCTGTGTGGCCGGCCGGGACGACTACGATCCCAGGCAATCCAAGGTGCCGGCGCAACTGCCAGATTTTGAAGCGGCCCTGAACCAGGAGATCGATGGCCTGCGCATCGGCATCGTCAAAGAAGGGTTCGGTATTGATGGCGGTGAGACCGATGTTGATGACGGGACAATAGAGGCACTTGCTGTCCTCGAGAAGGCGGGCGCCTCATTACAGGAAGTCTCCATTCCCGCTCATCGAACAGCATCGCTCGCGATTCTGCCGCTCTACCTCGAAGGCACGAAACTGCTGTATGACACCAATTTGGCAGGAGCATTCAGCGACACTTTCTATCCATCGTCGATCATGGCGGCATTTGGGCGCGCAAAAGAGAGTCATAGCCATGAATTGCCGTTGAACTTTAAATTGAATCTTATTTCCGGTACCTATGCCCAACGCCGATACAACGGCAGGTTCTATGCCAAGGCAAACAACGTTCGACCGACCATCATCCGTCGATTTCTTGATGTATTCGAAGACTTCGACCTGCTCGCTATGCCGACGGTGCCACGAAAAGCCAATGCTTTTGAGGAACCAGCCGATTATCAGGAGGCAATTGATCAGACGCTGTTCGGCGGAAAAAACGGCAGTGATATTCAGCTGATTATTGCTAATACCGCGCCGTATAACTACACGGGCTTTCCAGCTATTGCATTCCCTTGTGGCACCTCCGGTGACCTGCCGTTGTCGACACAGCTCGTTGCGCCATATTTCCGCGACGACTTACTCATTCGCGTTGCCCATAAATATCAAAGGCTGCTCACCTAGCGGTTTATCCGAAGCGGTGATAGGAGGCGCGGGCGCAGATGGAAACAGCAAGACTGATCACGGACGATTTGGTGCTCTGCGATGACTGACCTCAAGCTTGCCTATACGTCAGCACTTGATCTGGCACGACGGATTAAGGAGGGGGGATTGTCATCTGTGGCAATCATCGAAAACAGTCTGTCCCGTATTGACGACGTCAATAGCGTCTTAAACTGCTTTTGTTTTACCTACCCCGAGCAGGCATTGGCGCAGGCCCGCGAGGCGGATGAGGTGATTGCCACCGGTGACGCGAGCGGTCCGCTCCATGGTGTTCCGGTAGCCATCAAGGACTTTACGCCGGTGGCCGGCCAGATAACCACCCGTGGTTCAAAAATTCACGAGACGTGGGTGCCGGACTGGCAGCCGCCCCTTGTGACACGCTTGCGCCAGGCTGGTGCAATTATTGTCGGTAAGACCACCACGCCGGAATTTGCGTATTCGGGATTTACCCGCAGTCCTTTGTGGGGTGTAACGGCCAACCCGTGGCATAGCGAATATTCTGCAGGTGGTTCATCCGGCGGTTCTGCCGCAGCGGTGGCCTCGGGCTGTGTGCCGCTGGCTGAGGGTTCAGATGCCGGGGGCTCCATACGCATTCCCGGGGCGATGTGTGGCGTTGTGGGATTCAAGCCGAGCCTTGGAAGGATTCCTGTGGGCGTCCTGCCGACGGCGTTTGACTCGTTGTTTCACTTTGGTCCACTGGCCAGGACGATATCGGATGCGGCGTTATTCCTGCAGGTTTGCCAGGGTCCCGACGATTGTGATCCGTTGTCTCAAGCCGTGCCTGGACCACTTCAAACGCCACTGCCGACTGCGGTCAGCGGCCTCCGTGTTGCGCTTAGTATCGACCTGGGTTTTTATGTCATCGATCCAGAGATCGAAGCCAATACCCGGGTGATGGCGGCTGCGCTACAGGACGCCGGTGCGAAGGTCAGCGAAGTCGAGCTCGGCTGGAACAGTGACTTAATCGACGCCTGGAACACGCACTGGAGCGTGCTTTTGGCGACCTGCTGCGAAGGTTATCTCGACGAGTGGCGCACACAGATGGATCCAACGTTGGTTGAACTGATTGAAACGGGCCTGGCAACCTCCGCGATTGACTATAAACGGACCGAAGTCATCCGTACCCGAGCGTGGCAGCGCCTGGCGGGAGTATTGTCCGACTACGATGTTCTGATCTGTCCAACCACCGCAGCTGCGCCGCCACTCAATACGGCCAACGACTCAGATTTCCACTGGCAGGACGCCGATGGTTACCATGGGCTGTATATGACACAACCGTTCAACTTTTTCGGACAATGCCCGGTAATGTCGATCCCGTCGGGACAGACACGATCAGGACTGCCGACAGCAATTCAGATCGTCGGCCCACGCTTCGACGACCCTCTGGTACTTAATGTGGCTGCAGCGCTTGAATTGGCCCGCCCCTGGGTATCACGTCAGCCCCCGATGTGAGTTCAGGGGAAAGCGCTTCAGTGGCTGTCATCGGTGCAGGCACAGCCTGTCCGCAGGCGAATGGCCCGGTGCTTTTTTCTAAAGACCTGAATCAGCGACAGGGGGGCAGGGCGTTATGCCACTCGTTGGCTTGCTCATACGCATAAGCGGTGCGCAGGACAGTTGCGTCGTCGCCTGCCCGACCGTGCAGCATGAGGCCAACCGGCAGTCCGCTTTTGGTGAACCCGCAGGGCACCGAACAGGACGGTTCTCCGGTTACATTCGCGGCCGAGGTGAAACTTGCTCCTTTGTCCAGCACCGATACAGTGCGTCCGCGGATTTGCACTTCTTGCACACCGTGCGGTGTCGCCGACAGCGGACAGGCGGGTGTCGCGAGGATGTCGATTTTTTGAAATAAGTTGTGAAATGCCGCTTGAATTCGGGTTCGGACCTGCTGGGCCTGCAGATAATCGGTTGCCATATAAAAGGACGAGGCCTGCAGCAAATTCTGAACATCAGCTCCGTAGTCCTGAGGACGCTGCCGAAGCCACTTACGGTGGTAATGCGCGGCTTCTGACCAGGCGATCACGAAAGCACAGTCCATTGCGATCGCCGCCTCGGGAATGTCGACAGAGACCAGGCGCGCGCCCAACCCCTCCAGGACAGCAATCGCTTCGCGAACGCGTCGTCCTACAGCCGGATCAACGCCTTCGAAAAAATAGCGTTTCGGGACACCAATACGCAGCCCTCGTACTCCTTTTTTCAGATGGCGGGTAAAACTCGGCACGCGAAGCTGCAGGCTTGATCGGTCGGCCGCATCATGACCGGCAATGGCCTGCAGCAAAACAGCCGTGTCTTCTACTGTCCGGGCCATCGGGCCGCCGTGATCGAACGACCAGCTTTCCGGAAAGATGCCGGTTCGAGGCACCAGGCCATAGGTTGGTTTGTGTCCGACAATGCCGCACATATGGGCGGGGATGCGGATCGAGCCTGCCGTGTCGCTACCGAGACTGCCGAGGCCCTGGTTCGTCGCTACCGCGGCAGCGGAACCGCCCGAGGAACCACCTGGGATATAGCCATGTCGCCATGGATTATGGCAGGTGCCGAAGAACGGATTATCCGTGCTGACGCCACAGGCCCATTCGTGCAGGTTGTTCTTACCCAGCAATACTGTACCGGCTTCTTCTATGCGGTTCTCGGTGGTCGCAGTTTTCGTCGACACATTTTCTGCCAGTATCAGTGATCCCGCGGTGGTGCGGATTCCACGGGCCTCGTAGAGATCCTTCACCGAAACCGGAATCCCGTGTAACACGCCGCGGTAGTGGCCCTTGGCGATCTCGCGATCCGCACGGCGCGCTTGGCGCAGTGCATGATCTGCCGTGATCGTGATAAAGGCGTTCAGCATTGGTTGCAACCGCTCAATTCTCGCCAGGCTCGCGCGCGTCAACTCAAGCGCCGATATCTTGCGAGTCTTCAGTAGTCGCGCCGCTCGTATCACGGTCAGTCCGTCGAGATCGGCATCGTTCATCGCGGGATGTCCACTGGCTTTTGGAAGGCATATTCAACGTCCTCGACGCTGATGT
>CAZAHE010000105.1:0-8022 GCA_964484965.1 uncultured Acidiferrobacteraceae bacterium
CTTCCCTCGCTGCCGACCTTACAGAAACGTTCGGAGACCCGATCTTCCAGGACCATCGGATTCCGTCGGCAGAGCTGAAAGACTTGGTAAGCGTCAGCCCAACTGCCGCAGCCGCCATCCGCACTCTATACAGAGCCTATAGCAACATCCGCGATGACGCAGAAGCTTCCGGGCACCACACTGCCCAGAGAGAAAAAACCAACTCCCCTCGAAGTGCGACAGATGCGATTGAGGAGGTGCGGGAGTACCAAGAAAGGCAGTCTAATCATTTCCCAGCCTTAGAAAGTGCTGCCGAGGCAATGCGGATAAACCTTAGCGTTACGCCTTACAACCTTCCGTTTGCCCTGGTTGAAAATCTCCAGTCTCAACATGCCATTGAAGCAAAGATCCTTCCGGCAACCATAATGCAGGATACCTTGAGACAATTTCAATCACACCAACGACGCCTTTTGCTCTCAGAAATGTTGCCAGTATCAGGGAGAACCTTCCAACTAGGGGTACAAACAGCGTTGGTCGAACAGGCCGAGTTATTAGATCGGGCAGTCGAAAGCGCTAAACTAAAGGCCCCTGACGGACCCGGAATTCTTCGGAGCAGCCTGGCGAATTACTTTGCAGGCGCACTAATGATGCCGTATGTCGAGTTTCGAAAAGCCGCACAGGAATTCAAACATGATTTGGAACTACTACAACAACGTTTTATGGCCAGTTTGGAACAGGTTTGCCACCGACTCACAACACTCCAGCGGCCGGATGATAGAGGCATTTCATTCTTTTTCATTCGAGTAGACAAAGCGGGAAATGTTTCAAAGCGCCTCATTCCTTCCTGGGGACAAAGAGAAACTGCGGGCGGATTTAAATTCGCAAGATTTGGCGGAACGTGCCCTCGTTGGATTTTGCATGATACTTTCTCCTCCCCCGGCCGTATTTTAACTCAAATATCAACCATGCCAGACGACACAACATTTTTTACGTTTGCCAGAACCCTAGATCCCATTGGTAGTTGGCAATATGGCGGAACCGCCCAATACGCTATTGGCCTAGGTTGTGAGATGAAAGATGCCAAAAACATTATCTACTCGGACGGCCTTGATCTAAAAAACACAAAGTCAAGGGTACCAGTTGGCGTCAGTTGCCGTGTCTGCGAACGTATGGATTGCACACAACGCGCCTACCCACCTTTACACCATCGCCTTCGCATAGAGCATGGAATGCGTACAATGGCACGCTTTCAATTTGAACAATAATATTGGTGCCTACATCCCGGGAACTCACGGTCTTGCAAAGCATCGAATCAGACGATGGCCTGCGATGCGTGGATATCTTTATCCGAGCAGATGGGTCCTTCGGGGCGGCAGAATATCGAAAGGACTTTGAAGATAAAACCGATTGGCGACCAATCGGGAGCCTCCCAAAACTTAAGTTCCCCACGCAATCAGAGGCGCTGACCGCAGCTCATCAACAAGTTGCTTGGCTGCGTAGCTCCAACCTCTAGGTGAGGGAGCCTTAGCCCAATTTTATTTCAAGGGCCCTTCTCAAATGGGCATTTCAGGGTTATTTTAGCTTAGGCTTAAGGGGGGAGATTGGTGACATGCCCAAAGTTTTGTCGACCGAGTCTATATCGCAGTACCGTCAAGAAGGCTATTTTTCGCCTGTGCAGATAATGTCTACTGATGAAACTGCAGAATTGAGAAGCCAACTAGAAAAGTTTGAAACTAGCCAAGGGCATCCGATAGAGGGATTCCAGCGAACGAAAAATCATCTACTTTTTAAGTGGATTGATGAACTGATGCGGAATCCAACACTACTAGACGCCGTGGAAGACCTAATTGGGGAAAATATACTCTGCTGGAACACAGTATTTTGGATCAAAGAAGCCAATAGCCCTTCCTATGTAGGATGGCACCAAGATCTTCAATACTGGGGCCTTGATAACAATGAATTGGTCAGCGTTTGGTTTGCACTCTCCCCGGCTACCATCGATAGTGGCTGCATGAACGTGATCCCTGGAAGCCATAAACAACAACTTGGGCATCGAGAAACGTATCACGAAAACAATATGCTAACCCGCGGACAGGAAATAGACGTAGTAGTGGGCGATCAAAAAACGGTGCCCATGCCCCTTAACCCGGGCCAAGTATCCTTGCACAACGTAAAATGCGCTCATGGTTCCGGTCCGAACAAAACGGACGATCGTCGGATTGGCCTATCGTTGCATTATATGCCAACGTATACGAAACAAATGAATTCCGAATGGGATAGCGCAGCCTTAGTGCGAGGAACGGATCACCATAAGAATTTCGTCCATGCTCCAAGGCCGACCAGAGACTTTGATCCAGAGACGGTCGCATTTCATAAACGTGCTAGCGATACCGTACGACAAATCGTCTATAAAGATGCGGAAAAACAACCTAGCGAGGGCGAGTACCGACCGACTCTTTAATGAAACAGGCTCGATAAACTGAACATGACACTTAGGAGTTAACATAATGGCAGATGTCGTGCCAGGGTGGAGCCTAGGAGACAAAACTCCGAAGCCCACGAAAGATCAAAAGCAGGCTGTTTCGGATTTGAAAGAGTTCGGATATTGCGTCGTTGCGGATGCATTGGATGAACGAACTCTGGAATCGGTCCGCAATCGGTTAGTTGAGCAAGCCGAGGCTGAGATTGAGGCAGGAGTCGCATTTGAGGATCAAGGCCCCAAACAAATCGATCGTATGACAACGGATATTACAAATCCCGGCATGAAATATGCGGAAATTCCAGAGAACGCCTTCTCTGGTGAGTCAGGAGGGATCAACCAACGCGTATGGATGCTAGTGAATAAAGGAGAAGTGTTCCGGGACCTAGTGACAGATAGTTTTATGACGCCACTAATTGAATTTTTGTTGGGGGAGGATTTTCTTCTCTCTACTCTTTCTGCAAATATCGCCATACCAGGGGGAGTGGAAATGGGCCTCCACACAGACCAGTGGTGGATACCGCGTTCTTCACCACGGAAGGATCCTCACATTGCAGCCGGTAGCGTTAAAAGAGGCGAGTACTACGGTGCCTCTAACGGCGACCCAAATGAAAGTATAAGTCCACCCTGCGCTTGCAACGTTATGTATTGTCTTAATGATTTTACTGAAATTAATGGAGCCACCCGAATAGTTCCTAAGAGCCACCTTACTGGGTTGCAGCCACCTCCAGGTATTCCACACACTGTCGACTCGATAGCTGCTGAAGCTAAGGCTGGTTCGGCAATAGTTTTTGAAGGACGCCTTTGGCATGGTACAGGCGCTAACAGATCCAACGGAAACCGATTGGGCTTACTTGCTACCTATTGCGCTCCCCAATTTCGCACGCAGGAGAACTATACATTAGGCCTTGATCCAGCCGTGGTGGAGCAAGCATCACCGGAATTACTCGCACGACTTGGATTCAAGATTTGGAATGCCTACGGTCGAACCGGCGATCCAAACAAAGGCTATGTGCACACTACAAACCAAATTCTTGGTGAAATGAGCCCCAAAACCCGGGGATCAGAAACGGCAACTTACCGAACTGCATCGGAATAGGAGAAGAACATGCAACCAACCGTAACACCACTTGACGCAACGCTAGGCGCACGAATCACAGATGTTGATCTCAGTAACATGGACGATGCCGCTTGGAAAGTAGTTGAAGATGCCTTTCATGAGTATGGGGCGCTGGTTTTTCCGGGACAGCACATAGAGTCTGATGCACAGGTAGATTTTGCGAAGCGTTTTGGCAACCTCGACACCGTTACTGCTGATGGAAAGCCGGCTGCTGTGGCGATCAGCAACAAAACTGATGATGGCTCAGTGCTTAAGGCTGACGATTTTCGATATAAAACACTGCGAGGCAATGAAGGCTGGCATACAGATAGTTCGTATATGCCGTTGGCAGCCAAGGCTTCTATCTTGTCCGCACAGGTTGTGCCCCCGGAAGGCGGTGAGACAGAGGTAGCCGACATGAGGGCAGCTTATGATGAGTTAAGCCAGGAAATGAAGGATAAAATAAGCGACCTTGAAGCGTATCACTCCTTATACCAATCCCAGTCTAAGAAAGGGTATAAGATAGAAACAGGATCTGCCTACGGATACCATAGCAAAGGTGCCCCCCGCCGTCCTCTCGTGAAGGTACATCCAGTGACCGGACGCAAGTCGCTCTTTATCGGGAGGCATGCCTATGAAATAGTTGGTATGGAAAGGGAAGAAGGGCAAAAGCTTTTGAACGAATTGGTCGATTTTGCCTGCCAGGCTCCGCGCACATACAGCCATAAATGGCAACCCGGAGATGTTTTAATGTGGGACAACCGCTGCGTTCTTCACAGAGCAATGCCGTACGATTACGGGGAAGTCCGTGTGCTAAGACATACCAGGGTTGCTGGCGAGAACGAGTCGGAGCTCGTTCCAACTGGTCGCGATGAGCTTGCGGCTGACTTCATCCCGTCGGATTCTAACCAAAACGATTACTACGACATGGGGAGCGCTAAAAGCACCCCGATAGTTAATAGGTAATTCGGGAAATTGGCAGCCCGTTTAGTTACTGTAAAGCTGTGCTATTGAACTAAGGTGGGATCTTTAAGAATTAAGGCGGCCAGTTCTGTTAAAGAACTAGCCGCCAGTTCTAACCAAATTTCAAGCGGCTACCATGCCTTCCAGACGTTCCCGAACCAATGACTCAGCCTCAGTCATAATCGTCGCAATAAGCTCCTGACAGGTTGGTATGTCGTGAATTAATCCGGCCACCATCCCACACGACCAAACCCCCGCATCCATTTCCCCATCCAACATGATTTTTGGATACACGCCCGCAACCTCATCCATAATGTCATCGATTTTGAGATCTTTCCCAAGACGATCTTCTTTTTCGAGCAGACGATCGGTCGCACCATTTTTCAGAACGCGTTCCGTATTCCGCAGAGGACGCATAACTAATCTGGTATCTAACTCTGAGGCTTCCAAGATCGCCTTCTTTACGTTCTCATGAATGGGAGCTTCCTTGGTAACCATAAAACGCGTACCCATATTCATACCGTCTGCTCCCATAGCCAGTGAGGCGACTAAACTGCGAGCATCTGCCATTCCTCCTGATGCTACAAACGGAATTTTGAGTTCTTCGGCCGCCCGTGGAAGCAGGATCATATTGGGAATATCATCTTCTCCTGGATGTCCGCCGCATTCAAATCCGTCAACCGAGACCGCATCACAGCCAATTGATTCTGCCTTCAGAGAATGTCGCACAGAAGTGCATTTGTGAATAATTTTTACTCCCGCTTCTTTTAATCGAGGCAAGTGATCCTGCGGATTACGACCGGCTGTCTCAACAATCTTTATCCCTCCGTCTATGATGGCACTAATATATCCCGGATAGTCCGGCGCCGTCACGGTAGGCAGAAAGGTTAAGTTTACGCCGAACGGTTTGTCTGTCATCTCGTGACAACGTTTTATTTCCCGAGCTAAGTCATCTGGGGTTTTTTGGGTCAAACCCGTAATTATACCCAACCCTCCTGCATTCGAAACGGCTGCTGCCAGTTCGGCAAAGCCTACATAATGCATTCCACCCTGAATGATTGGATGCTCGATGCCAAAGAGTTCTGTAATACGAGTTTTCATTATCTATTTTCCTTCTGACCGGCTTAAATAAAGTAACAAATTGCTTGACTGGTGACACCTTTAGAACCTGCAATCCTTTTTCACTATGTACCCAAGAGTTATGAGCTTAGTTCCGCACTGCATTCATATCATCCTTTGTGACCGCACTCTATCCTAGTACGCAACTTCTAAATGGTGCCGGGAAAGCATCATCGCTTCATTTTTTGGACCGTGACCGCTCTCGATGCCAGGCATATAGACCACTAGCAACAACGACGCTTGCACCAAAAATGGTTAGCCAATCCGGGAAATGGTCAAAAACCAAAAATCCCAGAATGATGGCGGTAAGTAGTAGTATATAATTGAATGGCTGGAGAAGGCTTGCTTCCGAAAGAGAAAGACCCCGGATAACACAGATGTGTGCGCCAACTGCTAGAAGGCTAGCCAGAACCAAAAGGCCCCATTCTTGACTCGTTGGACTTTGCCAATGGAATGGCACGATAATACTGAGAACAATTAACCCTATCAGTCCAGGGTAAAAAATAGATGTTCCTAGACTGTCATAACGAGCGACTATCCTGGTTAAGACAAGATAAAATGAAAAACTCGCTGTGGCGAGAAGTGGGAGAATAGCAACCGGCTGAAAGATTTCTGATCCTGGCCTGAGAATTATGAGGACGCCCATAAAACCAAATATAATTGCTGACCATCTATGCCTGCCCACCCGCTCTCCCAAAATGGGGATCGCCAACGCAGTGACCATCAAAGGAGCCACGGCTGCAATCGAATGTGCTTCGGCTAGTTGCATAAAACGAAAGGCAAAAATAAATAAAGCGACGTCACCTAACATGGCAAAGCCACGCCAGCATTGGACCCCTAACGCTCGGCTGCGTAATCCCTTTGGCCCAGAGAGTTTAAGCACTACCAGCAGACCAAATGTCGCGTAAAAGACATACCGTACCCAAAGGATGCCAACGAGGGGGAGCGTCTGGATGAGGGTCTTGGAAACTACATCCATGCCGGCAAATAGAATCATTCCGGCTACATACCAAGGAATCCCAGATACGTTGGTCCATGTACGCAAGTTAAAAGGTTTCATAAATAGATGTTCTTACCCTGGGATTTCCCCGAGCAACTCGGAGCATTGAAAACCATATAAGTCCTCTTGGTTAAACAAATAAAGCGAGACAAATGCTCTGTGCCCTAATCCTTATAAGGGAATTCTGAAAACAGCTCAGGCCTGAAGTCCAGACCATGTCCTGGAGCGTCAGGCGGGGTCAGCATTCCGTTCTCCGGCATTAACGGATTAACCCACAGATGATCAAACCAACCCATGTACTCCAACCAAATCGCATTCGGAATGCAGGCATTGAGATGGGAGTTTAATTCCGGAAATAAATGTGGTGCCATCTTAATGCCTGCAGCATGAGCATGCTCGGCAATAACTTTTAACTCCGTGTATCCACCACGCATAATATCCGGCTGGAGAATTGGAATTTTTTGGCTAGCAAAAAACGGTTTAAAATCATGATGCGTGAAATGGTTTTCACCACCAACGATGGGCGTTGTAAGAGCATCCGCAATTCGGTGATACCCTTCGAAATCATCTGCTAATACGGGCTCTTCAATCCACTCTAAATTAAATTCATCTAATTCTCGACCTACCTTTATTGCCTCGTCGGAGTCCCAACCTTGGTTTACGTCCAACATAATACCAATCTCTCCGCCCAGTTCTTCCCGCATATCCCGCACGTTTACAACGTCTTCCTGATGCGTAAACACGTGACCAACCTGCATTTTGACTGTTTTAAAACCCCGTTGGACATATCGCTTAGCCTTTTCAATCATACCGTCATGACCGAGCCCTCTGAAACAACCGGACCCGTAGATTGGAAGTGGATCTGGACTCCCTCCCCATAGCTGCCAAAGTGGCTTGCTCTCTGACCTCCCCAACGCATCCCAGAGAGCAACATCCAACGCTGACATAGCCATTACTGTGATGCCCATTCGCCCTTGTATATACGTGGCCGACCACATCTTTTGCCATAAACTCTCAACCTGGGTCGCGTCTTCTCCCAATAGGAGTGGTTTCAACATTTCATGAATACAGGTGTCCAGTGTTCGCATGCCACCAGCTACAGGATGGAGATGGCCGGTGCCCACTACACCTGATTTGGTCTCAATTTCCACCACCAACAAATTTATATTGCTTTCAAGTGATGAGAACGAAACCACACCTGTCTTTGGTGGATCACTATAGGGGACAGAAAGCAAATGGGTGCGCACATCGGAAACGATCATTAGAATATCCCTCCTTAATTCTGCAGAAACTACACGAAGCCAACCGGCTAAAACACCAAAATTAAATTTCCAAGCCCGCCTTGCCTGGAAAATCTCGCCGAATCAACCGTTCTGCAATATC
>CAZAHE010000106.1:0-7979 GCA_964484965.1 uncultured Acidiferrobacteraceae bacterium
AAGAATAAGCGCCATACGCTACGCAATTAAAAATGGTGCGAGGCTTCACGCTATCCAACAGCTGTTTTACTTCAAATTCAGCAAGCAGATTAACTGTCTTTATCGCGTTGTCATTAACACCTTGTAAACGCCACGCATTCGATCTACTAGTTGTCCCAAAGACATCGTCACGACTTTCAATTAAGTGTCGAAATAGATTAGCACCAATAAATCCACTGGCACCGAGTACCAATATAGGTCCAGGCAGCATCGCAATCTTGTTCGACAACAGTGTCACGGTGCGATGCCCAAAGCCTCCATCACTTGGCCAGGCTCTAGACCGGACTCACGTCGATGAAATGATTGTGACCCGTAGGTGCCGGACGGGTATCCCTTGGCATAACAATGCAAGAACTGGGGTGGCATAACGCCGTCCCCCATCAGTAGGGCAGCAAGCTGCTGCCCGGCGCTACCCTGCAATCCGTGCTCCTCAACGACACATAACCCGTTGGCCTCTATATTGTTCAAGAGATCCGAGGGCATATTGGACATATCAGTCACGGGCAATTCCCCCAATACCCAAAGATCCGGCCGCGTAGATTCAGTCATAGATAAAATGTGTTGCCAAAACGGTCCAGCCAATGGGCCCACTACAATCACTGAGATACCCCCACCGCGCACCAACCGCCTCCAGGGAGAGAATGCCTCAACTTCCTGGCCTAGCGGCTGCTCACAGCGACCGAGACGCAGATAACCGGGATGATCAATTTGATGCATTCTATCAACGACCTCTTGTACATCAACAGAAAACGCGGGGACAAATGCCCTCATTCCGGGTAACGCCAACAACGCACCATAGTCTTCCAAAGCATGGTGGCTAGCGCCCTGAGCCCCATAACCATAACCGCCCCCGTTGCCGACCAATTTAACGGGCAATCGGTGTTGACAGATATCGTTTCGAATCTGTTCATAGGGCCTTGCATAACAAAAAGGCGCAATACTATAGATCCATACATTCATACCTTCTATCGCAAGACCTGCGCCAACCGACACCATATTCTGTTCCGCCACCCCGGCGTTAATGAAGCGATCTCCCAATCGCTCCCGCAGAGGTTCGAGCGCGTTATATCCAAGATCACCAGTTAAGAATAAGAACTCAACATCAGTTGCGCAGGTGACCCATGCGTTGCAGGCAGCCGCTCTCACGGGGTTAGCTCGGTTAACGCTTGACAATAAGACGCTTCATCTAATGGAAGGTAGTGCCATTCAAGACGATTTTCCATGAAGGAAATACCTTTACCTTTAACCGTCTGCAGTAGATAACACCACCGATCTTCGACGGATCGGGTATTTATCTGCTCAAGAGACGCTTCGAGATGACCATCCAATTCACGCGTTCGAAGGCCAAAGGCTTCCATATGTTTTCCAAGGTCGTTCATCGACGCCACTGCCCGAGTACTCCCAAAGCCCTGCAGGCCATTAACATCAACCAACACGACGAGATTTGAGAGATTATGGTGACGGGCAAAAATAAGTGCTTCCCAGTTAGAGCCTTCCTGCCATTCTCCATCAGAACAAAGGCAGAAAATCCTTCCCGGCCGACTTTTCAGCTTGCGGGCCAATGCCATCCCACACGCCATAGGCAAACCATGCCCCAAACTACCGGTTGCCACCGGAATACCCTCAAGACGGCCCGGCGGTGGGTGCCCTGAGAGGAGCGTACCGTCACTATGAAACGACCGAAGATCTGACTCTTGCAGTATCCCACGACTCCATAGAGTGACATACAAGGCACCTGCTGCATGGCCCTTGGACAAAACAAACTGATCCTCGCTGGACATTACGTAATGATGCAAATACAACATGGCATCGAGCGCAGATAAATTCCCACCGATGTGACCCACTCCGGCCTCATAATGCATATGCAATAGGCGACATCTTGCCTCGTGACGAAGCTTGGCAAAGAAACTCATTGGCCCCTGCTCAACATCGAATCCTTAGCCTTCTGTTGCCAACCCTTGCTAGCATATTGTTCTTTACTCCGAGTGGAAACAATCAATACGCATCCTTTATTTGTCGTTAGTCGGAGGAGTAATCAACTTTTCTATCCTTGATGTGAACTCTCGACGGCGAGCAGCGTTAATCTGTGCATTGGACGACTTCATCACCTAATCATCAATTTTCACGCAGTTTCATCATTACATAAACATCAGATGCCTCAAAAGTCGCTATCTTTACTGGTTTCGAAAAACCACCCTCGGAAAACAAAATATCCTCGACCAAGTCTTCTGGCAGTTCATGGTACAGCTGATTAACAATCAAGAAAATACGGGATGACTTGACCATATCCCCATAATCCCACGTTAGTGTGGCTGCCACACGATTCTTGTCGAGGTAATAACGAAGATTCGCACTAGAATAGTTACTGCTAGTGGCAACGTCATCAGCCCTCATCGACCGAGCTAGATAATTAGCTACTGCCCTTCCTCCTAAAAACGTCCCTGTGTCCGTCGAGTAGCGAACACCTTCTGCCTGCAACACCGACAACGACAGCATCACGGCAAGCAACATGGCACACCCCGAGATATATTTTTGCGTTCTAAATCTGCGATGCAACTTCAACTTGATCAGAATTGCGGCAGCTCCTGCAACACTTTCCCCCAGGACAATAGGAATCAAGAATAGCCAAAATCTTTCTGCATAAAACAGCGGCCTAAACAAAAAAAGCACCACGACTACGACAATAACGGAAACTAGTAATGATGTTTTAGGCTCTCGTAATTTTCCCGCAAGGAAAATGGAACCAATAACACTGACAAACACAACATACTGTATGCCCTCTGGCCAGTCCCTTATCCAATGTGCACCTAACAAACTCATCTTGCCCGGTAGTTGACGGAAAAACTCCCATTTGTCACGGCTTGGCGTCCAACCGGCTATTTCTTCTACAACCCCCCCCATGATTATTGTCGGCCAATACATGGCGAGTAATAGCACCCCCGCAATTCCAGAATAACCCACGAAGTGTCGCATGATCCTTAATTGGGGCACGTGAGAATCTTTCAAGACAAGTGACATGAGAAGAAAAACTCCCGCTATGCCACACGGGATCACCATTATAGGCAGGGTGTAACAACCGGCGACTACAGCTAACGTATACATTATCCACACCAAACGGTTATCTGTCCTCCTCGCTAATATCACTGCCCACAACAACACCAAAAAACTCAAGCAAAGGAGCGAATAGCCTCGGCCGTTAACAGAAAATTCAATAAGAGCGGAAGAGCTGCCAACCAGCGCAGCCGCAATCAAGCCAATACTTGAGTTATATAAACATCTATAAACAACGTATGTCGCGGGCACCACACACATTCCAGCCACAAATGCCGGGAGCCTAATCACCCACTCTTCATTGCCGAAAAGGGCAACAAAAATATGTATTAAAAAGGTGTTAAGGAGATGATTATTGACAGTATAGTATTGCGATAGTCCGAGGAATAATGATCGATTGGAAAACTGACTGAAGGTATATGCTTCATCGCCTCGGATTGGATCATTGAGATAAATTGTCCTAACAATTGCCCCGAGAAGAACAATCATTAACAACACCACATATTCGAATTTATTGGTCTGACATTCCGCTCTCGCGAAGCTACAACATACGGAACGAGCCTGCGTTATGTCTGCACCCAGCGTCATAAGATAACGGATGAGTTTGTTCCGATAAATCATCACGACCGCCAAGAACACCGCAAACAAAAAGAACAGTCCTCTCAAAACCAGCACTGCGTCCGACAAATCGATACTTCGCTCTACCGCTTCTGGTGTATAGCCCAACAGACTTACGGTTAAATAGATAACCGCAACGATCCACTGTATTGGGATATTAATCACACTATACGCCGCACCCGATATCGCAATGAGGCAAAAGAATGTTGCCTTCAACTATTCTCTCCACCTCTTTACGCTAACAATGCCACGCATTAACCATTGGTCTCTCTTTGTCAGGAATCCAAACACAAAAGGACGCTTCACCACCTGTATAACGGTTATTTTAGTCACATACTGTGGGTCGTAGTTGTTACCTAAATTTTATTTTCCTTAAGCCGGAAAAGCATAACCGAAGCATCCGCCAGCCATTACTTAACCTGTTGGTCATTTTCGATTGACCGTATAGACGGTCGCGGTAATGCACTGGAAGGTCAATAATCTTTAGGCCCAGACTAGCAGCACTCAATAACAACTCGTAATCACCCCATTTATCCTTCACCCCCCAAGTGTTCCGGTACTCGCGCATTCTTTGATAGTCGCGCCTCCAAAATACTTTGGTTCCACATAATGTATCTTTAATTCTGCTGCCGATAATGTAGGAAAAGAACAGGCTGAAGAACTTGTTACCTATGGTATTCGCAAAACGCATCGCATTGTTCTCCATCGGGTAAACCAATCTCGATCCATTGATAAACTCCCCCTTTCCTTGCTGGATCGCATCGTAGAAGTAATCCAGCTCTTCTGGTGCAACTGCTAAATCTCCGTCTAAAATCATAAGAATTTCATATCTCGCCGCATCAAGTCCTGCCCAAACATTTTCTGCCTTATCAATTCCTGGACCATTTATAAGACGAATCTCTCGATCAGGATGATCTTGAATTAGTTGCGACACGGCTTCCGCTGTACCATCGATTGATTGATCATCACAAAATATTATTTCCGTTTGTAGCCCTAACTTAGGCATCCGCATAACGGCTGGCAAGACATTGCCGGCTTCATCCTTACAAGGAATAATTATCGATACACCATAGTGCCTCCTACTTATCTGAAACGGCCGCGCACTCGTAATACGGTAAACGGTCAACAAATCAAGGCCTGGGAATCTCGCCAAATAGCTGTTAAGAAACCGACCTAATAGAGGAATCCGTATTGGACATAAGATAACTCTATCGGTCGAGAGTGTTTCAAAACCCGATAAATCCAGAAATGCTGCCACGTCACCTTCACCAATCCAATTGGACGGCTGAGAAGACTTGCCATACATGAGTCGTCGCGCGAACTTAACCGCAGGCGACCATAGAAAGTTGTAGTACCCAAACACCACGCGCGTGTAGGGCTGGCAGTAACGCTTGATCTGATTGAGGATCGCCTGAATATCGACCAAATCCTCAGGATCCGTGATCAGTACATAATCAAGAGACATACCCTCATCTAGAATCAATTCATCAAACTCTTGCGTCAAAATAGTCATATTGGGCACTGCAGATTGCGCTATAGCTGCCGTTATATGACTGTCTTCAATCCCAATCCCCTCGCTTGGTTTGAGAAGTCTCAGAAAAGATCCAACGCCACAGTGAACATGCAATAAATTGGAGTTCGCTTTAACTACATGGCTAATACACTCCCCCATCTGACTCAGCAAGTAGGGATTTGATTCATTCCATTTCAATCGCGCCGCAGCTAATGATTCATTAGTGCGAGATCTTTTGCAGCTAACCGCATTTAGATAGTCTTTATGCAACATATTACCGGTACTTACATTGATTTCGCTAACAGATGAATAACTCCATAATACATCTCATTCAAACGAGAAGCCCTCGACATATACCTCGAGTTACCTTCATGGTAATACATCACGTCTCGGATGAAATGTCTGTTGAACAACGCTGGGAACGGATTGTTTCATCAAACAAGACCTTCCGTAAACGATGCTTCCAGATAAACGAGCCGGCAAACATTAGCAGCGTTGTTCGACGTCATAATATTCTAACCAACCTTGACTGTTGTACACATGAATATATCGCTCGGCATATCTTGAATCATGCCAAATCACTTTTTCGACCATTACGGCGGCGTATGATTTACCCTTTGATGATTTGCTAAAGAGTCGATGAGGCGAACATCAAAAGAATAAACTAGAAACTCCAGCAAACCAAGCGCCGAACTCAACAGCACAAAGAACATCATCACTACACTAGTAACTAGTCCAATGCTTTGCGATGCCAGGCAGCTAATGATTGTGAATCAATGGCCTTAATGCTTTAATGTGGAATTAGCTTATTTGAAGGATCTTCGAGTAGATCTAGGTGCAATTTTGCCCACAAACCGTAGCCTCGGGGATTAAAATGCATATCATTTCTGTAATAAAACTCGTCTTGCTGTGAACCCACAAGCGCTGATTTCAAACCGTTGTACGAATCAAGGTAAATGGCACCAAGCGACTCCGTGAGGTGTTTGATTTCGCGGTGGGGTTGGCTGGACCATACTGACTTCCCCCCTAAAACGCTTGGATACTGCAGATAGTGGGGAACCGTAGTAATGACGATTTTTATCTTTTGCTCATCAGCCCATTGGATCAGCTCTCTAAGAATTTCTTTTGTGAATCGAACATCCTTTTTGGTCTTATTCGTCCACTCCAAACGACACCATCCCCACGGATCGGATGCTATCTGAATCGATCTGTAGTCAGCGCTTCTACTTGATGTAACGGTTGTTTCAACGCCTTGATTATTTGTCTCATCGATCGCATTCTTTGGCTTCTCTATAGGTTTTTCACTGACTGAATGACCTCTCAACCGACTAATGTTGTGAAGAAATTTCCTCTTTAATTGTCCAAGAAGATGATATGAATACGTGTGCTTATAGAGAAAAATACGAAATTTCAACATTAAGCTCGCTTTTGCCAGTCGATCGCCCGCCCACACGTAGTCACTTTCACTAACATTCCCAGGAAGAATTGCCCACGGTTTCCCAGCGTCATCGAGACTCAGATTCTTTCGGTAACGTGAATCGTCATAGACATCAGTCATATCTACGTTAACTACCAATAGATCCGGGGAGTAATCAGCAAGATAATACCTGGCTAAAACATAAAGAATCAGCGGAGAGTAACTTGATGTGCCTGTATTAATCACTTCAAATTGCCATGCATTACGCCTTTTCCGCTTGTTTAGAGCATCCTCGACAATGCTCGGTACCGATTTCTCCATCGAGACCGTTCCTTCAGTAAAGGAATCTCCCAGATAAAAGATCCGGTAAACATCACTAGGTTTTTCCTTCGCGACATCATAGCGCTCTATCCAACCTTGACCGTTGTAGACATGCATATACGGTTTCGAATACCGTGGATCACTACGCGTCCACTCAAAATGATCCTGTCGACCATTAGGCCGCCAAATATGGTGCAACCTAGGATGATTTACGATTGAGTCAATCGGTCGGTCTGCAAATTTATAGGCGACAAACTCGAACAAACCAACAACTAAAACCAAGGACAGCACTACAAAACATACCGTACCGGTCACTAACCCAGCTCGCGATTTTTTAACTAACACCTAACATTGATCCGTCAAATGGACGATCTGTAAGAAAAAAAGATAGATTATCTAATCTCTCTTTGGATAGCACCGTAACAACCGTAGTTTACAATACAACCTGCAAACTCACTGTGGCATCGGTCTCTCATCAACCTAACTAATGTCCGACTCGTATCGATGCATTACCTCGATTCATTCGGGCACTCCAACCTCGGATGGAGCCGGAGTACGATTAAATCGCTACATTGGGTCACCACAACTCGATACGCTCGACCCCTTTTTGATGTTGGATTTCTTTGAATCGGATGACCCCGATGATTACATCGCCGGCTTTCCATCCCACCCCCACCGGGGTTTCGAAACAGTAACGTATATGCTGGCGGGGCGCGTCCGGCACGAAGACAACGTTGGACACGCCGGTGTGATCGAAGCCGGGGACATTCAATGGATGACCGCGGGTCGCGGCATCATTCACTCAGAAATGCCGGAACAGGAATCCGGCCGACTGGCCGGATTCCAACTCTGGGTGAATCTTCCCGCATCTCAAAAAATGATATCACCTGCTTATCAGGAATTCCCTGCGCGTCAAGTGCCACGAGAAGTTCGTGCTAATGAAGCCACTATTAGGGTTATTACGGGACAAACCGGGTTAGGTACAACGGGGCCGGTACATGACATCGCGACAGACCCGTT
>CAZAHE010000107.1:0-7972 GCA_964484965.1 uncultured Acidiferrobacteraceae bacterium
GCTACTGTTGCTGCATTGGCGCTGTTCGGCGCCGCTCTCCCACAAGCACAAGCGTTCGATGAAGTCCTTTGGATTGGCGCCTACGAACCGATGAGTGGCCCCGGTGCGGCGCTGGGCATCGGCGCCTCGCGCGGCGTTGGCCTGGCTATCGATGATTGGAATAACAAGGGTGGGATCAAAATCAAAGGCAAGGCCTATGAAATCAAATACAAGGTTTATGATCATAAATACTCTGGCGAGCTGGCGGTAGAGACTGCCACAAAGCTCGTTTTCGACGACAAGATCAAAATCCTGGTCACCAACTCTGGCTCCGGTCCGACGATTGCCGCGACCGAAGCGGTCTTGGAGAAGAACAAGATCTTTAATACCACCACGGGCTGGAACCCGAAAGCTATTGGAGCCGACAAGACCTATACCTACAGAGTCTGGGGAACGGGAAATGAGTTTGGCGCGAGCTTTCTAAAGTGGTGGATCAAGAACTTCCCAGACAAGAAGAAAATTGCCATCTTCGAGGGCGCGACTTCGGCCGGAATGGCCTCGGGCGCCCTGATGAAAGGTCATGCAGAGGCCCTCGGCTTCGATGTCGTGCACGAGGACTACACTGATGAGACGGCAACGGATTTTTATGCACCTATTACGGCGATGATGGCAGCCGGTCCGGATCTGATCGAGATGTCGGCGACGCGCCCCGGTCACGAAGGTCTGATCGTCAAACAGTTATACGAACTTGGTTATCAAGGCACCATCGTGAGTGCTGGCACCAACCCTGACGAGACCCATAAGATCGCAGGTGCCAAGGCCATGGAGGGGATGTATCTATTGCAGGCTATCTCCTACGACTCACCCGATGTCTCGGCAGATCAAAAGGCCTACGCCAAAAGATATCAAGAAAAGTACAGCGAGAAATTCGTCACCTTTCACAGCGAGAAGATGTACGATGCGGCCAACGGCGTGTTTGGCGCGATCGAGGCCTGTCAGTGCTTAGATCCGACCGAATTACGGGATTTTTTCGTAAATTACAGCTGGAAGACCTTGTCCGGACAAATGACGGCTTGGGGTGGAGAGAAAACATACGGCATCAAACGCCAGATGATTCATGCTCTGCCAATCAATGTGTTCAAAGGCGGCGAGATCATCACGATCGCCTTTGGTATGCCTGAAGTACCGTGATCGAGTCTGAACTTCCAGACCCGTCTGAAGTAGTAGCCCGCCTGCCGGCCCTCGCAATGAGGGCCGGCGGATGGGCGACACGCTGCCAGACGCTCTGTGGTACTGCTCAGGCGCTGAAGTTCCCCTCCGGTTAGGGATTCTCATCTTTCCAATCATGGATCGCCTAAAACCTGCACAGGCAGTGGCAAGCAAGGACATCTGATGAATACGGTGCTTTTTTTGCAGACCCTTCTTAACGCCCTGATGTTGGCGGGTCTTTATGTCATGACCGCGACAGGACTCAGTCTCGTCCTTGGTGTTCTGCACATCATCAACTTTGCCCACGGCGCCTTTTTGATGTTCGGTGCTTACTTTGTCTGGATATTGGTCGAAAAAGAGACAACGGCCATTGAAAACATACCCGAGTGGCTGCGCTTAATTGAACTGCCCTATCCTTTGGCAGCACTGATCGCAGTGATCGGCATCGGCATTTTGGGTGCGCTGGTCAACCGCTTTCTTTACCAACGTTTTTGGCTCAAGGTCCTGCCTTGCCTGATCGTCGCTGTCGGCTTGACTCAGGTCATGCAGCAAGGCGCATTTGTGACTTTCGGCATCCACACCAAAAGTTTACCGACTTATTTCGAGGGCATGCTAAACATCTTTGGTGCACGCTTTCCGTTGGAACGCATGATGATCATCGTCGTCGCGATCGTGCTGACCGTTGGACTGCTTCTACTTCTGCGTTACACAAAGTCAGGCTTGGCGATGCGCGCTGTTGCCCAGGACAGTGACGCAGCAGCAGTATCAGGCGTCAGTATTCCTCGCACCGCAACCATTGCGATGTTCATTGGTTGCGCCATGGCCGCCGCTGCAGCTGCCATCATCGCACCTGTTTTCACAGTCCACGCCTATATGGCGGAGGGCTACCTCATCAAAGCGTTCATGGTGATCATCTTAGGTGGCATGGGCAATGTACACGGGGCGATATGGGCTGGCCTGCTGGTCGGTTTTATTGACGCTTTCGGCAATGTGTTCTTCGGTTACTACACCCAAATCATACTGCTCGTCCTTGTCATTGTAGTGATCATCTTTAAGCCCACTGGCCTGTTCGGCGGTATCGTGTTCGACATCTTCACGAAAGAAGAATGACCACATACGGTACAACGACCCGCTCAAATCGGACGTGGACATGGGCCGCGATCGCTTTCGCGTTCGTGTTCTTCATTACGCTGCCTTTATGGCTGCGATTAGGCGGCCGTGAGGAATACTATCTTCACAGCCTGGCTAACATTTTTACTCATGGAATGGTGGCACTAGGCCTGCGACTGCTGTGGCGCACAGGATTGGTGTCGTTCGGTACTGCGGGGTTCATCGCCATCGGTGGTTACATCGCGGGGTATCTGTCCCGTGACATCGGGATTAGTTTCTGGTTCTCACTACCACTCGGTGGACTCGCCGCAGCAGCCTTCGCGACTGTCCTCGGCATTCCGATCCTGCGCCTTAAAAGCTCCTATTTCTTCCTGATTTCCTGGGCTACCGGTGAGATCATCCGGCTTTCGTTTCTCTACCTGTTTAAACCCGTGTTCGGTGGATGGCAAGGATTTCGAAAAATTCCACTGCCTGACGCCATCGATTTGTTCGGCATCGTGACGATCGATTTCTCACAAAAGGCCCATTGGTATTATCTGGCCTTTTTTCTGTTATGTCTGACTGTCATCATCATGACGAGAATTGACTACAGCTGGATCGGCAAAACAATCGGTGCATTGAGCGATGCACCAGATCTATGCGAATCACTGGGTGTAGCGACGATGTACTATCGAGTCTTCGCTTTTGCTACGGCGTGCTTCTTCGCAGGCGTCGCTGGCGCTGTTTACGGCTCATTCAACACATTTCTGCATCCTGAAAGTTTTACCATCATTCAGTCGATAGAGACCGTTTCGTTTGTGATTATCGGTGGTGCTGCGACGGTCTGGGGTCCAATATTGGGTGCCTTTGTAGTCAAGGGGATTGCTCTGGGCGTGCGGGGCTTTGGCGCTTATGAGGTCATATTTTCCGGTCTGATGATGATCCTGGTAATGATATTTATCCCCGAAGGCTTGACCGGCCTGCCAAGGCGGATCAGACGTTACTTCAGTAGGCGCAAGGTGACGAAAGATACGGTAATTGGCCATGGCGACTGAGCAACTATCGCAGTCCCAAATGCCGGACAAACGCAATGACCTGCTTTTGGAGACCAGAGGTCTGGTCAAGCGATTTGGCGGAGTAGCTGCCATTGACGAGCTTGATCTGCAGGTGCGTAATGGAGAGATTCTCGGGCTGATCGGGCCCAATGGCTCGGGAAAGACCACTTTTTTTAACGTCGTCACCGGCTTCCTCAAAGCCAATGGCGGCGACGTACTCTTCCGGGGTGAACGCATCACCAATTTCAGCCCGCACAGAATTGCGAGGCGCGGCATTATCCGGACCTTCCAGCTGAACCTGCTTTTGCGTTCGCTGACTGTGCTTGAGAATGTGCGTTTCGCCTATCACCTGCAACGCCGCGGCACTGTCTTTGGTGCCTTCTTCCATTCACCTGTGGTGAGACGCGAAGAACGTGACATCACCGCACAGGCTGAACAAGTACTCGAAGCAACCGGCATGTCGGACCGCCGTGATCAATTGGCCGGGCAACTATCGTACGGCTGGCAGAAAACGCTGACGCTGGCAATTGGCATTGCTTCGAAACCAGATCTTCTGCTGCTGGACGAGCCACTAACCGGCATCTCGCCAACCCGTGTGGAGGCAATAGCAGGGCTCGTGACCTCGCTGAGAGAGCGTGGTACAACCGTTTGCTTGATCGAGCACAATGTCAATCTTCTGATGAATCTGTGCGATCGGATCGTGGCCTTAAACTTTGGTCAGAAGATGGCCGACGGTTTACCGGAACAGGTGACGCAGGACAAAGTCGTCATCGAATCCTATCTCGGAGGCTAAGTCGTGCTGAGCATCAAAGGTCTGGTGGTTCATTACGGCGTCTTTCAGGCCATTCATGATCTCGACATGGAAGTGCCGGAAGGCCAGACGGTGAGTCTTCTCGGTGCCAACGGATCCGGCAAGAGCACAATTTTGAAAGCGGTCTCTGGACTGATACAACCGACAAGCGGTGAAATCTCCTTTTCCGGCAAACGGATTGATGGCGATAAGCCGGAAAACATTGTCCACATGGGCATCGGCAGTGTGATGGAAGGTCGCCGCCTGTTTCCCTACATGAGCGTGCTGGAAAATCTCATGATGGGGGCTTTTTCACGCACCGACAAAGATGGTATTGCGGCTGATCTTGAGCACATGTTCGAGAGATTTCCGATCCTCAAGGAAAAAGCCAACGACCGGGCAGCCTTGCTGAGCGGTGGACAACAGGAAATGGTCGCTGTTGCCCGCGGACTGATGGCGCGGCCGAAGCTCCTGGTGATGGATGAGCCCTGCCAAGGCTTAAGTCCAATTATGGTGAAGGAAATTGCCAGCATCATCCGCGACATCCACAGCGATGGGATGACTATTCTCCTGGTAGAGCACAACGTCTCAATCGCGCTCGGCGTCGCCGACAAGGTCTACATTCTGCAAAACGGCGCGATCCGCTACGAAGGTAATCCGGACGATTTCAGCGAGGACGAATTCGTACAAAAAGTCTATCTCGCCGGCTAACCAGAATAGTTCTCTCTCACTATTCCGGCTGCACCGACGTGTGCGAGCCTTTTAACAATCTGATTTATTCACAACACCATCCGGCATTATGGTGTCGCATAGATTCAAGTCATCGAAGCCCCTTGCCGAAGACACATCAGCGCCCGTCAGATTTGCCCCCTTCATCTTGATGCCCTCAAGATAAGCACCAGTCAGATTGACACCGGACAAATTGACCCGTTCCAGGTTGGTTGCCTCCAGGTAGGCCTTCGTCATATTTGCATTCTCTAGGTTCGCACCTGAGAAATCAGTATCTTCCAGATAGGCCTCTGTCATATCTGCGCCCTTCAGATGCGCACCACGACAGTCCGCATTAAGAAAACTTGCTTTGTTTAGATTTGCCCCACTTAGTATGGCGCCGCCAAATTTTGTTCTGACGAGGCTGGCACTGGTTAAGTTCGCCCTGCTCAGGTTTGCGCCCTCGAAACTGGCACCTTCTAAATTAGCGCCCGTTAAATCAGCGCCTTGCAATTTGGCTTTAGTGAGGTCGGCACCCACCAGGTCGCACTGTTGACATTGATTGGTTGCCTTGAGTTTCTGCAGATGAGCTTGGTCGAATGCCGCGACGTTCGACGTCAGGGCTATCGACAACAAACAACTGAAACCTATTATGGCTCTTTTCATGATGCGTCCCCATGAAAGTCAAAGATATTTGATATCGATACTATAGGTACCAATAAATCCACTGCAAAGTACAGCGGCTGGCTCGCGATCCAGGCACAGAAAATCCAGCCCGATGGGTCGGTTTTAATCGACAGAAACAGCGTCGAGCGTGCACTCAATCCTTGTCAGCTGCGTCCAGGTAACCATTAACCAGTCAATAACAAGCGTCGCAGCATCTTTGCAGCAGCTCAGTCAGCAGACTTGAACGTGCCGTTGGTAACCGTTTTATCTATCTCACCAGATGCAAGATAAACCACCCCATTCCATTCACGCCCTTCTTTGTATTCGCCGACGTACTGGCTACCGTCAGTTCGCCTGTGAATACCCAAACCGTGTCTCTTGCCGCGATCGAATTGCCCTTCGTATCGACCTCTATCAGGCCAAGTCATCACTCCGTGGCCATGCATCCTGCCGCCCTGCCATGCACCGGCATACGATGCGCCGTCAGGCATTGTCACCTCACCCTGACCATTTGGCAGGCCATCCTTCCACTCGCCGACATACTTTTCACCACTGGGTCCTACAGCAATGCCAGTGCCATGTGGAAGACCGTTGACCACATCGCCCGTGTAATGGCCACCTGCATATTCAATCGTCAACGTCTCTGCGTACGCGAGTGGAACATAAAACGCGCAAAGAAAAACAGCGACACGAAGGAACTTCATACGCACATTAAGTTACCCCAGATATCTGCAACGACGACGCACTCGCATTGCTCTCATTGACATTTTCGTAAAAGCGCAATAATTGATGTTTCATGACATCAATATAATTCCGCAAGACCGGTAGGGAAAGAGGTCATAAGAAACCGACTTTTTTGAATTCCTGCTCCCTCCCGCGTGCGACAAACAGCTCGGTAAAAAACGTTGCATGCGCGTCGGCTGAAACACTGCCATGCCACAGCCAGCGTGCCCGGAGAACAACAGAGATTCGCCGCGCACTGGTCAAACAAATCTGAAGCCCATCTAGTCCCGTAAAGCCAACGACACGGATCCAAGCCCCTTGAAGTCCGCAATAATATCGTCACCCGGCGAGGCCCAATAAATGTCCGTTGCAGTCCCTGTGTTATGAATATGACCGGCCTTTAGGCCATCGCCGTCGCGTGACCGCGCATTAGCCAACCAAACAAGCGCGACAACCGGATCACCTAGAATATTGTTGCCATAACCGCTACGTACGCGCCGACCATTGACCGTCAGGGTAACGAATACCTGCTCCAGAGCAATATCACGCCAATTCCGATTGCCTGCACCAACAATGAGCGCACCGTCTGTTCCGTTGTCTGCGATAACAGACCATACATCCTGATTCGGCCAATCTCTCAAGTGTCCGGCCACAACTTCAATGGTTGGATGAACTTCTGAGATCGCATCTTCGATCTCCGCTCGTTCGTAAATGGCAGAGCGACGTGGTAAGTCACGAGCAAGACGGAACCCAAATTCACATTCGATCACAATTGGAGGGTAATCGGTCGAATTTAGTGTTACTGGCTGAATCAATACATAATCTTTCAGCAGACGTGCATAGTATGGTTCTCTAAGCTGTAAGATTTCTTGTATTCGTTTGTTGGTGCAAGCACAAAACCATCCAGCTGTTTCCAACCCTAAAATTTCTATCAAACGGTCTTGTATCGCATAAGCTTCCCTGAGGTTTTGTGGCCGCATTTCAACAGGAATCTCATCAATAACTGTTTTTTCGAGGCGTGCCTTCTTTAGAACTTGAGCGGCTTTTTCAATTTGTGCTGGCGTCATCATTTTCTCTTCAATAAACATCACACTATGCGCACGTTACGGCGCGAAAATCAGCGATGCTTTGATACTCAATTGCGAACAAGCACCCATGTCACGACAACTTATTCTAAAACTAGCGTTGATTGTCTATCACTTCGATCTAAAATCAGCAGCTAATGCAGCTGAAACCCGACACGATTTGGTGTCAAATCTCTAGATGGAGCCCGGCTGATGAATCAAGAACGAGTGGCTGGCGCAGCAGTGGCCACGCCTTTAACGTCAGATCTGAGAGTAGATCATGCCTGCCTGGTTGCTCATGGTGCGCAATTGCTTGACCGTGGCATTGATCAGTTGACCCTGTTCGGTACAACCGGTGAAGGCGCCAGCTTTTCGCGCGAGGAGAAATGTGATGCCATAGGCAGATGCAACGCGGCTGGCATCGGCGCTGAGCAGCTGGGCAGTGGTGTCTTCGCATTGTCGCCTGTCGATGCGGGCGAAGACGCACGAGCAGCCTTCGACAGTGGTTGTGGACAAGTTTTACTCGCACCACCTTCGTACTACAAAGGCATTGAGGACGACGGCCTGTTGCACTGGTTCAGTGAAGCCATCGAATCGGCCGGCCCCAATCCGGGACAGTTCATTCTCTACCATATTCCCGCCATGACCCAGGTCGAATTAAGTGTCGAATTGGTGACCCGGCTTAAAGC
>CAZAHE010000108.1:0-7761 GCA_964484965.1 uncultured Acidiferrobacteraceae bacterium
CATTAATAGGGATTGTATGTACTTCAACTTACGGTTGTGGAGATACACTAAAGGTGTTCGGCATCGCATTTTTGGCGCTGTTGCTATAGGCATTCTGGGTGTGCTTTTCGGGATAGCTCGGTTGGCATTACTCGGTTGGCTGATATCTTTAATTTTCCGTGGGGTTCCTTTTCATGAACTTGTGCTCCCCGCTTTGGGTGTCGCTTTTGTGATGGTTTTCCGAGGGGGATTGGAATATTTGCGCACCATGGAAGCCCACAATACAGCGGCGAAAGTGCAGGTTACACTGCGCACCCGAATCTTTGACAAGATTGCTGAACTAGGCCCGTCATATTTTGGACTTGAGCGGACGGGTGATGCTACACTGGCGCTAATCGACGGGGTGGAGCAGCTGGAGATATATTTTGGGCAGTATCTGCCACAGTTGATCATTTCGACTCTCACTCCGCTCCTAATATTTGGAGTTGTATCGTTTATTGATATACCGGTAGCGCTGGTTCTGCTTGCGGCCGCTTTGGTGACGTTAGCAGCGCCGCAAATATTTCACGAGTGGGATAAGCGCAATAGTCTAAGGCGTTCCCGTGCCTATAAGGAATTTGCAGCAGAGTTTTTAGATTCCGTGCAAGGTCTCACCACGTTGAAGTCATTCGGGCAGAGCAGCGCAAGGGCCCAAACTCTTTCTCAAAAATCCGAGAATCTGTTTCGATCGACCATGTGGGTATTAGCGACCAACTCTCTTGCGCGCGGGATTACGGATACTGGGATAGCGGTTGGTGCCGTTGTTACGCTCGCGTTTGGTGCATTTCGTGTGGTAGACGGCAGTATGGACCTGACTGCACTACTTATTGTCTTGATGCTCGGTGTAGAGGTCTTTCGCCCACTTAGGGATATGCGGTCATTAATGCATAACGGCATGGTAGCCCAGGCTTCGGCCCAGACTATTTTTGACCTTCTCGATTCCAAGGCGAGCGTGACTGAAAGTACGGATGCCAGTGTAGATGGACAACTGATGCCCAGCGTGACATTCGAGAAAGTGAAATTTACCTATCCTGGTGGTCGCCAGACCACCCATAGCGGCCTTGATTTTCAGATTAGCGTCGGGGAACGTGTCGGTTTTGTGGGGTCAAGCGGGGCGGGGAAATCCTCGATTGTTCGCCTATTATTGCGTTTTTATGATCCCGATGAGGGATCTGTGAAGATTGGTGGCCAAAATCTTCGGGATCTTACATTTAACGAAATCCGTTCTCAGATTGCCGTCGTGAATCAGGACACTTTCCTCTTCCATGGTTCGGTTGAGGAAAACCTTCGATTTGGAAAACCAGATGCAACGTTGGAGGAAATCGAAAGCGCTAGTCGAAGTGCAAACGCCCATGAATTCGTGCAAAAACTTCCTAATGGCTACGGTACGGTGATTGGTGAACGTGGTATCCGATTGTCGGGTGGACAGCGTCAACGCATTGCCATCGCACGCGCAATTCTGCGAGATGCACCGATTTTGGTTCTGGATGAGGCCCTTTCAGCCGTTGATGCGGAGAATGAATCAGTTATCCAGGAAGCTCTCAATCGATTGATGGAAGGGCGAACGACACTAATCTTTGCTCATCGTCTATCCAGCATCATAGATTCTGACCGTATTCTTGTTTTGGACAAAGGGAAAATTGCGGAAACAGGAACTCATGCTGAGTTGATGCTCCAACGTGAAACCTACTATGGTTTGATGGCGGCACAGGTCGAAGAGGGGACCCAAGATAATTTGCAACTGAATTCTGCCAATCTTTTGCAGAAGGATTCAGACAGAGAACCCACATATAGTAACAGCACGCGATTCGATGCAACGGATGCCATCGTGCGGGCTGAAGGGCTTGGTTGGGTTGGGGCGACACGCGAATTAATGAAATATATCGGGGCCTACAAGGGAAAACTTGCACTCACCTTTGGATTTGGTGTGACGCGTGTTGTGGCGTTTATCGGTGTCGGTGCTGTGAGCGCATTAACAGTTCGAGCAGTAAAGATGAATGAGCCCTTTGTTGATCTATTGATTGTTTTGGCGATTCTAGCCCCAGTTGCTGGTATCTTTCACTGGTTCGAATCCTGGGTAGCTCACGATATGGCTTTTCGGTTGCTGGCCAGGATGCGGATCGCACTTTTCCGGAAACTCGATCTACTAGCGCCGGCCTATATGGTGCGTCGGCGGACGGGTGATATGGTGGCGATGGCTACACATGATGTGGAAACTGTGGAATATTTCTTTGCACATACGGTGGCACCTGCTTTCGTAGCTGTTCTGATCCCGAGCGTGGCCATCGGAGTGTTGATCTATTTTGGTTGGGAGTTAGGGGCGGCCTTGATTCCCTTCCTCGGACTGGTTGCGCTTAGTCCTTTCATGATGCGGAGGCGAATTGATAAGTTAGGTTCCCTGGCACGGGAGGCTCTAGGCGAACTAAACGCACATGCGGTAGATACGATTCAGGGTCTGGGAGAGATACTCGCGTTTCAATGTGTTTCAGAGCGTCGTGCTCAGTTAATTGCCCGGACAAAGAACCATCACATGGTTCGTCTACCATTTTTCAAGGATCTTACCCTACAAACTACGTTGTTAGAGGTTGCCACGGGATTAGGTGGGTTAGCAATCGTCGTTTCGGGAGCCATGTTGGTCGATTCGGGTCAGCTTGATAGCAGCATGTTGCCACTCTTGACGTTGCTTTCGATGGCCGCCTTTCTTCCAATTTCTGAAATTTCTAATGTTGGACGACAACTTGCGGACACCCTTGGTTCGACCCGACGTCTCTTTGCTGTCGAAAATGAAGTTATATCCGTGACAGACGGCAATGGTGTGCCAGAGAAGGCAGATGCTTTGGGTGGATTGCAGGTGGAGTTGGATACTGTTGATTTCCAATACGAGTCGGCGAATCGGCCAGCTTTGCAGGGTGTGGATTTGAATGTGCCTGCTGGATATACGGTAGCCTTGGTAGGATCTTCCGGAGCCGGAAAAACGACAATTGCACATTTGTTAATGCGATTCTGGGATCCCAAAAACGGTGTTGTACGACTTGGTGGTTATGATGTGCGTGATTATGTCCTCGACGATTTGCGGCAGAGATTGGCTCTTGTGGCTCAGGACACATATCTTTTTAACGATACTCTTCGTGGCAATATCATGATTGCTAACCCCCTAGCAGAAGAGAGGATGCTAACAGAGGCGCTTGACCGGTCGGCACTCAGTGATTTTGTTTCTGTTCTTCCGGATGGATTAGAGACTAAAGTTGGTGAGCGGGGAATGCGCCTTTCCGGAGGTCAACGCCAACGAGTGGCGATTGCACGAGCGTTTCTCAAAGATGCGCCTGTCCTAATTCTTGATGAGGCAACTTCCCATCTTGATGCGGTAAATGAGAAAATTGTTCGTAAGGCACTAGAGGATTTGATGGTTAATCGTACGACCATAGTAATTGCACACCGCCTTTCAACTGTGCGTAATGCCGACATGATCATTGCTTTGAAAGACGGCAAAGTGTTGGAGACAGGGACACACAAAGAATTGCTCGCCAAGCGTGGTCTATATACTCAACTTGTTGCTCATCAACTGGCTAGACATAGTAGTTGAACGGAGGCCATTCGAGATCTGGAGTTTTCTATCGGGGCATTTCTATTTTTCCAATTATGGGTGTGTGAGTTAGCTGCCAAAATGGATCGGACAATAGTTTGGGATAGTCGAAGAGCTGCAAACATTCCAAACAAGGGAGAGAATAATACTTGATTTTTCCGAGTGCCCTACAGGGTAGTGATCAGTACAATTTGAACTGCATTGTTGGTGTTTTCCTATAAGTAGAATGGAGTCAGAGTATGCGATTAGAAGATAAGGTTGCCATAGTTACCGGTGCTGCATCAGGTCTGGGAGCATCGACAGCACAAATTTTCGCTCAAGAGGGCGCAAAAGTAGTAGTGGCAGATTTACTTAAAACAGAGGGTGAGGGAATAGCCTCTCAAATAGAGAAAAATGGTGGCACAGCGAAATTCCAGCTACTAGATGTAACCGATCCAATTAATTGGGAGAGGGTAGTTGCAGATACTGTTTCTGCATACGGACAGATAGATATACTCGTAAATAATGCAGGCGTTAGTGGGGCAAGTCCGGATCGGATGAGTATAGATATATGGGATGAGCAAATGAGCGTAAATGCCAAAGGAGTCTTCCTTGGGATGCGCGCGGTAGCACCAACGATGCGTGAAATGGGCGGCGGTTCTATTATCAATATTTCTTCAATGTCTGGGTTCGTCGGGCAGGACTACGTACACATGGGTTACAATGCTGCGAAGGGCGCCGTGCGTCTGGCTACAAAAGGGGCCGCAGTGCAGTTCGCAGCGGATGGTATCCGAGTGAACTCGGTTCACCCCGGTGTAATGCCCCCTATGAGAAGTTCTCAGACGACAGCCGATCCAGAAACTCGTAAAAAAATGCTTTCAGCGGTGCCATTGGGACGAGAAGGTCGAGTTGAAGAGGTTGCTTATGCAAATCTTTTCCTTGCCAGCAGTGAATCGTCCTATATCACAGGCATTGAGGTGCCTGTAGATGGAGGTTATCTTGCCCAGTGATTTTTGGGGTAACTTCGAACCCATGTGAACTACTTTTGTAATAAAAATGAATTTCTCTCGACATAAAAACAAGGAATGCCAGCAATGCGTTTGGTTGGACGTGCAAGTCTCTATTATTGAGGCAGCCAAGGGAACTGGCCTAAGTGTTGCCCCAGGTATAGACATTGTAAACGATGCATTGGCTCCAAATTAGCTAAAAACACTGGAAAACTTCATCAGATAGTTTAGCTGTTTTTTTTATCTATAATTGGAATTTGTGTCCGTTTCTATTATTCTTTTTGTCTAGCATGGTAAGTAGCTATCTACTAACGCGAACTGACTTGGAGACTTGAAAAGTGTACGACTTGATCATTCGGAATGCTCGCATAGCCGATGGGCTTGGTAGTGCTCTTGTTAATGGTGATCTTGCTGTGAAGGATGGGCGAGTGGCCGCAGTAGGAAATATTGAGAGTTCGGCTCGAGAAACCTTTGATGCGAATAACGATGTGCTTGCACCGGGAGTAATAGATATTCATACGCATTATGATGCCCAACTAACTTGGGACCGGACTGCGTCGCCATCTCCTGCCCTTGGAGTAACAACAGTTGTAATTGGTAATTGTGGTTTTGGGGTAGCTCCAGCTCCAGCTGAGCACCGCGACAGTATTATTGCGAATCTTGCCGAGGTGGAGGCAATGTCCCTAGCTTCCCTGCAAGCTGGTATGGACAGCAATTACGAGAGTTTTGATGAATATTTGTCGTTATTAGAAGAAAAAGGGGTCTATCCAAATGTGGCGGTTCTAGCGTCCCATACTGTTATGCGAACAGCTGTAATGGGAGACGAAGGCTCACGCAGGAACTCCACCCAAAACGAATTAGATCAGATGTTGGCTTTATTTCGTGAGGCAATGGATGCGGGAGCGGTAGGGCTTGGTTCCTCAAGTAACGAGAACCATCGTGGTGCGGGCGGTACGCCCATTGCTTCTCGTCTTTCCAGTGACGAAGAGTTTCGCGCTTTTGCTCAAGTATTATCCGAATATGATCACGGGGTTTTCATGGCGACGTTCGGAGAAAAGCATGGGATCCCATTCGTAGAGGAGATATGTGAGATTAGTGGCAAGCCGAGTTGTTACGCGCCACACTTTTACCATCCGCATCAGCCTAAAAGAGCTGTACAGATTATGAACCAGGCGGAGGATGCCCGTCGCCGCGGCCTTCCAGTGTTTACTCAAGGATCGTGCCAACCACTGAGCCTAAGTTTTTATCTCGATAGCGCGTATTCCTTGAAAACTTACTCATTGTGGCCGGATACGGAAGATCACGACGAGCTACGGACTATCTTTTCGGATCCTGTCTTCCGGAACAAATTTCGAGAGGCTTTACGGACTTTTGATAGCTCACATCTCTTTACAGGTCGTTGGGACTGGGTCGTTGTAGCGGTAGCCGGACACAAGAAGAACGCCGATCTAGAAGGCCGAAATATCGCTGAGATAGCATCTCAACGAGGGGTTGATCCGCTAGAGTTATTTTTCGACCTTGCACTAGAAGAGGATTTTGCCACCAAATACACATTTTATATGCTGAACATGGAGGAAGCAGGAGTTGCGGAGATAATAGCTAACGATGGTACTTTAATCAGTTTATCTGATGCTGGGGCACATAATTCCATGCTTTGTGATGCAGGCTATGCCATGCATCTTTTTGGACATTGGGCTAGGGATAAAGAATTGTTTGATTTACCAACGGCTATTCGAAAAGTCACACACGACCCGGCAGAAGTCTATGGGATCATTGATCGTGGCCAGCTAACACCCGGAGCCTGGGCAGACATGATCTTGTTTGATCCAGATACTATTTCGATTACTAAAATGACCCAACACTTTGATCTCCCGGCTAATGGAGAACGATTGCTCCGGAAGGCACCCGGCCTTCGAGGAACATGGATCAATGGTGCTCGGGTATTCAATGGAGAGGATTATCTAGATGTTTTGGCTCCCGGCCATGTGCTGAGAGAGTTCTCGGGCGCTTGTCCGAAACTTGGGATGGGACACTAGTACCCAAAGGACTGTATCTATGCCAGACAATCTTGATCAAATGGGCTTAGAAATTGATTCGAGAGTACACAGACTAAGCACAGACGAAAAAGCGCAGTTTGATCGTGACGGATATATTAAAAATTTGCCTGTTTTTTCTACTAAAGGGGTGGCCCAACTCCAAACAAAGTTTGATGAATGGTCCCGAAGGATCCCGAAAGAAATTGATATTAATCGGGTGAACATGTGGCACAAGGCCAGCCGTTCTTTTGCCCAATTGTGTCGGACACCTGTAATACTGGATTACGTCGAAGATATTATTGGACCGAACTTTTACCAATGGGGTGGCCAATTTTTTGTAAAATATCCACACGATGGTTCTGAGGTGCCATGGCATCAGGATTCTGAATATTGGCCGCTTTCACCAAAACGTACCGTTACTGTTTGGTTGGCCGTTTATGACACGGATTCAGATAATGCGGCAATGCAAGTAATTCGAGGCAGTCACAAGATGGGTCGATTTGGACACCACATCAATAATGCACCTAATTTAGTTTTATCAAAGGAAGTGGACTCAGATCAGATAGCTGCAGAAAATATTGTTACACTAAATATGAGGGCGGGCGAAATTTCGCTTCACGATAGTCGTCTTATTCATGGATCGGGGGCCAATAGATCCGACCGTCGAAGATGTGGAATCACGATCCGTTTTTGTCCTACCGAAGTAAAGTGTGACTTGTCTGTGTGGCCAACATTTGAGACGTATTTGGTGCGTGGTACCGATGAGTACGGTCACAATCCAGAAGGCCCTGTCGCGGTGACCGAAAAATACCCCATTAAAGCTATGGGACACTCATCGGATTATATTTGATGCACTCCTTCAGAGTTTCTTATTTGGGTTGAATGCCCTCATTTTATCAGCCAAAAATTTTTTGGGCAGGTAAGAGATCTCCCAAGTGGTCATCTATTGTTGCAGAATTTGGCATGCTTGGAGCGGCTCCTTCACTGAGACAGGAAAGGCCGGCTCCAACGCTTGCTCGGTGGAGCATTTCGGGTAGCGAACTATCGAGCGCCAAACCAACGGCTATACCACCCACAAATGAATCGCCTGCACCGACCGTGTCGATGGGGGTTATTGGAAGGGCCTTAATCTTCCATT
>CAZAHE010000109.1:0-7752 GCA_964484965.1 uncultured Acidiferrobacteraceae bacterium
GGTAACAGAATCAGTGCCAGGGCCAGGATCGGTTGTTGCCCGGCACTGAAAAGAAAGACCAAGACAACCACGAAGGCGACCATCGAGACAGTCGATCCCAGTGCGAGATTAGGTCCCGGCGTTTGGTCAATGATGGGGAAAAGCACACTGGCATGGCATACCAACGCTAAGGCGATAGTCATCGTAATCTGCCAGTTCGGCCGCCGCGCCAGCCGTGATTTGAGGCCTAAGTCTCGATAGACAAGAAATGCGGCTAGCAGATAGCCGGCAATTGCAACTAGGGCGGCGATCGAAGTGACCATGGTGCCTAAGTGTAGAATCCTAGACGCGTTGAGGGAAACAGCGGCCTGACTTTCGCGGGCCGCAGGGAAAGGAACTGATGTTTGATCAACTTGGGAGGCGGCTGACACAGACCTTCCGCGACATCCGCGGAAGCGCCCGCCTGACCGAAGACAATGTGGCCGACACGCTGCGTGAAATCCGCGTTGCCCTGCTGGAAGCCGATGTCGCCCTGCCAGCGGTCAAGGCGTTTATCGAGCGAGTCCGAGAGCGCGCAGTAGGCGCTGAAGTCCTGCGTAGCCTGACCCCGGGGCAGGCTGTCATCAAAGTTGTTCACGATCAATTGGTCGAACTGATGGGCACGCACAATGACGCACTCGATCTTACGGTACGTCCGCCAGCCGTCCTGATGATGGTTGGATTACAAGGTGCGGGGAAAACGACGACTGTCGCGAAGTTGGCACGTTTGCTTAAGGAGCGCGAGTCTCGACGGGTGATGGTTGTGAGTACTGACGTTTATCGGCCGGCGGCAGTGGACCAACTATCGCGCCTAGCCGAGGAAGTGGGTGTCGAATGCTTTGTACCAGAGAGTTCAGATCCAGTGATCATTGCGAGCGAGGCTTTGACACACGGCCGCCGTACAGCAGCCGACGTTGTCATCATCGATACTGCCGGTCGGCTCCACATTGATGAGGACATGATGGAGGAAGTGCAGAGGATACATAAGGCCGTCGAGCCGGTAGAAACATTGTTTGTAATCGACAGTATGACTGGCCAAGACGCGGTTACTAGCGCTGATCATTTCAACCAGGCACTTGCACTGACGGGGGTGGTGCTGACTAAGGCAGACAGTGATGCGCGCGGCGGGGCCGCGCTTTCGGTTCGACACGTCACTGGCTGTCCAATCAAGTTTATCGGCATCGGCGAATCCACTGATGCACTGGAGCCGTTTTATCCTGATCGAATCGCGTCGCGCATCCTTGGAATGGGCGATGTAGTTGGTTTAGTGGAAGAAGTCGAGCGCAAGGTCGATCGAGACCGCGCCGCCAAAGTCGCCAAGAAATTAAGAAAGGGCAAGGGCTTCGACCTGACTGATTTTCGGGATCAGTTGGAACAGATGGAACAAATGGGCGGGCTTTCGAGTCTCATTGAAAAATTACCGGGTGTCGGAGATCTACCAGCCAATGTTCGCGCGCGCGCCAACAACCATGAAAGCCGCCGTATGATGGCGATTATCAATTCAATGACACTGGGCGAGCGGGCATTTCCCGCCACTATCAGGGGATCGCGCAAGAAGCGAATTGCAGCGGGCTCAGGGACCCAGGTGCAAGAGGTTAATCGCTTACTCAAGCAATTTGCCCAGATGCAAAAAATGCTAAAGAAAGCGAAACGCAAAGGTGGTCTTGACAAAATGATGGGCCAGATTAAAGGCCACACGCCACCGGGTATGCCCCCCTTCGGCCGCTGATGAGGCCGTGGCTGTGCTTGTGCATGGTAAACTATCGGGTGTTTAGGTTTCTCGCTGTGCACGGGGGTGCAATTCATGGTCAAGATTCGGTTTGCTCGCGGTGGTTCCAAGAAGCGGCCGTTCTATTCAATTGTCGTGTCCGATCAAAGACGGCAGCCACGCGGGCGTTTTATTGAGCGAGTCGGTTTCTACAATCCGATGGCGCGAGGCAAGGAAGAGCGATTGCGTCTGGACACAGCACGGGTCGACTACTGGATCAGCCAAGGTGCGCAACCCTCGCCGCGCGTCGCTGGTGTTCTCAAACAGGCCCGTCAGGAAACCGCCGTAGCTTGATCAATGCGGGTGCGCTGCGCCCAGAGGCGATTGTGGCAGTTTCCCGAACCAATCCAGTGCTCGTGGGTCGGATTAACGGGCTCTATGGCGTGCAAGGCTGGATCCGAGTGTTCGATTACTGTCGTGAGAAGGGCGATATTCTTGCGTATGACACTTGGCTACTGGGCCAGGGTGGGGACTGGAACGAGGTGCGGTTGCTCAATGGGCGTGTCCAGGCGAAGACCGTCGTCGCTCAGCTGGCAGGCTATGTGGATCGCGAAGCAGCTCGTCTGTTGGTTGGCATGGATATTGCGATTCGAGAGGATCAGTTGGCGCCAGTTTCAGAAGGTGAGTACTACTGGCAAGATCTTCACGGCTTGACCGTGCTGAACAAAGCAGGTGAAACACTCGGTATAGTGAAAGAATTGCTGGAGACTGGGGCCAATGACGTACTTGTTGTTGACAGCATGCCCGAACTGCTCATTCCTTACACGCCAGCTGTGATCGATAAGGTCGATCTCAAAAAACGCATCATTCTGGTCGACTGGGAGCGGGACTACTGATTTTTCCGGCCCAGTATTTCAACACCGGACACGCCAATGCAAATTTCCATCGTCACGATCTTTCCAGAGCTTTTTGACAGTTTTATGCGAGTGGGGATGACTCGTCGCGCACTGGATGTGAAAGGCCTGCAGCTCGAGTTGATTAATCCAAGAGATTTCGCGGAGGGCAATTATCGTCAGGTCGACGACCGGCCTTATGGCGGGGGACCTGGTATGGTGATGATGGCGGCTCCATTGGCGCAGGCTATTCGGTCCGCACGGAAAATATCAGGTGGCCCCGTAATTTATCTGTCTCCGCAGGGTAAGCGCCTGGAACAGAGTCGCATAAAGACACTGGCGTGCGAAAAGTCGCTGGTGTTTTTGGCTGGGCGGTACGAGGGTGTCGATGAACGTCTGCTGGACTCGGAAATTGATGAAGAAATTTCTATCGGGGACTATGTATTGTCCGGAGGAGAGCTGCCAGCAATGGTTTTGATCGAGGCTCTGGTAAGATACCTGCCTGGCGTGCTCGGCAATCAGGAGTCAGCTAGCGTCGACTCGTTCAGCGCAGGCTTGCTGGATTGGCCCCATTACACACGCCCGGAGGTGTACGCAGGTCGGTCAGTTCCGCAAGTTCTGGTAAGTGGCCACCACGACGAGATTCGTCGTTGGCGGATGAAACAGGCGCTGGGACGAACATGGCAGAGGCGTCCCGATCTTTTGAGAGAATTTGAATTGACTGACGAGCAGCACCAACTACTCGATCTTTATAGGCGCGAGAGCGCTGCGCGGGAGAGTTGACATGAGCAACCTGATTAACGAACTGGAACGCGAGCAGCTCAAGACAGACCTGCCCGAGTTCGGGCCTGGTGATACTGTCCGGGTACAGATCAAGGTTACCGAAGGCAACCGCGACCGCTTACAGGCGTTCGAAGGTGTCGTAATTGCAAAGAAAAACCGCGGCATAAACTCCTCATTCACCGTGCGCAAGGTGTCATATGGTGAAGGCGTAGAAAGGGTTTTCCAGACACACAGTCCTCTTGTAGTTTCTATAGAACGCAAACGCAGAGGCGACGTGCGCCGGGCAAAACTCTATTATCTGCGCGAGCGAACGGGCAAATCTGCCAGAATCAAGGAAAAGATCTCCTGATGTGTCGCCGGCTTGGCCGGCGTCGAAGTGCCTCGTCTCCGGTCCGATCTGTCTGCACGAGGTCAGCCAAGCGATTCGTGCTGCGCACCATGCGGCGAGTCAACCAATCTAGGTTCTGCACGAGCTTTTGTGCTCGCATGTTGCCGCTCGCGGTCTTGTTGACTTGTGGTTTCGTATTGCCTGCTTTTGCCCAACAGGAAGCGAGCAGTGCTACAGCCTCCGTGTTGGAGACTCGGCCGCTCAACGATGGCGTGAGCCTCAGTAGAGCACGTGAACTTCGAAGCCAAGGCGCTTTGTTCGTGACCGAGTCGTTGCTCCTCTCCATGCAGCCGAGTCCGGATGACCCGGACTGGTACGCTTGGGAGCGTGAGTTGTGGGAACTTTATCTCCAGCAACAGCGTTGGGACACACTGATTGCGCGGCTCGAACATACGTTGCCGCGACTATCCGCTGTGCAGGCGCGTAACGCGCAGCTGCTGCTCGGCCACGCATTGGCCGCGGCGGGAAAACCCGCGGCAGCCAGGCAGGTTCTGCGAAAGGTGTTGATCGATGCCGCGGGCGATCCATTGCACTCCATCCGTGCACGTCGATTACTGATTGAAAATTACTTAAATGACAACCGAATCGAGGACGCGTATGTGGCGTCGATTCGGTTCCAGTTCGAATATTACCCGGACGATTCACGCTGGAAGCTACTGCGCGCGAGAATCTTGCTGCTGCACAATGAGCCAGGGCATGCTGTGATGGAACTCAGTGATTTACAGGGTCCGCAGGTTGAGTTACTGATGGCTCTGGCTCGTCTGCGGGAAGGGGAAGTCTCGCCGGCGGCCACGATGGAACAGATGGCATCGTTCGCTTCGAAAACTCGTGAACAAAGGACACTGGAACGGCTGCGCCTCGGTATCCTTGCGGAAAGTGCTCGATTGGCCGGTGATCTTGAAATCCGCGTTGGCGCACTGGAATCGTTGGTGGCTGATGGTGAAGGCACGCTGGGGCTGCTTGACCCCGTGTCGTTAGACGTTCTGTTGGCCGCGTATCGGGATCTGGCACGTGACTTGGGTAATCGTGAACATTTGTTACTCGGGGATAGCCGGTCCTGGCTGCAATTAGCGCGTCGGTTGTCTGCAGAGCGGGGTCCAGCAACTCGTGCATTGTATGCGCTGATCCTCACCACCGACCGCGACAGTCCAGTCGCAGGAGAGGCATTGGTCAGGCTGATACGGTCACTGGCCACGAATGACCGAGAGCCGATTGTAATGATGCTGTATGAAAGGGATATGTTGGGAACATTCGATACAGTCTTGACCGATGATATAGCACTGCGGATGGCCGCTTATGCCTTGCGACAGAACCGGTTCTCTCTTGCCAGCCGTTTTAATACGTATATCCGTTCACCGCCCGGCGGCATGAGTGATCTGGAATGGCTGTTGCGACGGGTCCGTACTGATGTATTTGCCGGTCACGCTGAGCGCGGCACAAACGCACTGCTGGACTACCTCAATAGCGACATCGCTATCGATGCTCCAGAACTTGATCGCGTTCTGCAAATAGCCTTTGATCTGCAGATTATTGAAGGGCACGATCTTGCGCTACGATTGTTCGAAGCGGTTGGCGAACGCAACCTCAGCGGCAGGCAGCGACGCGAGCTTCTGTTCTGGATGGCCCAATCACATGCTGCTGAGAATCGCTCGGCACGAGCCGCCGAACTCTACCTGCGCTCTGCTGACTATAAGGATGAAGGGCGGGACTCCTGGGGAATGAGTGCACGTTTCCAGGCTGCCAAGGCGATGACCGCCGGTGGACTGTACGATGATGCGCGTATCACCTACCTTGTCCTGTTGAAGGCAACAGCAAATGAAAAACGACAGTTGCAGATTCGTCAGCGGCTCCAGGAGCTCAAACTATTAGCGGCGGTGAGGGAACGCGAGTGACCTCCAAGAGTTTGGTGCGGGGTAATGATGACCTCATCGATGGATTTCTCGATGGTGTCTGGCAGGAGGCTGGTCTAACGGAAAACACCCTGAAGGCCTATCACAACGACCTCGAAAGATTTTCCAAGTGGCTGTCGGGTAGGCACGGGGACCTGCTGCGAGCCAATCGAGCAGACATCCTTGCGTACCTTGCCTCTGCAGTAAAGCAGGGCCTGACGGCGACTTCCTCAGCCCGGCGGTTGTCTGCCTTGCGACGCTTTTACCGTCACCTATTGCGTGAAGCATTGATTTCTGTCGATCCAACCGAGGAAGTCGCCTCCCCTGTTATCGGCCGACCTTTGCCAGTGACATTGTCCGAGGAAGGGGTCACACGGTTGCTTGATGCACCGAATGTTGGTACGGCACTGGGACTGCGCGACCGCACGATGTTAGAGGTCGTCTACGCGACCGGTCTGCGGGTGTCGGAACTCGTGGGCCTGTCTTTGTCCGAACTCGACCATCGCTCGTCTGGTTTAGTCAGGGTGACTGGAAAGGGAGGAAGAGAGCGCATAGTCCCGCTGGGCGAGGAGGCACTAGATTGGTTGCGCCGCTATCTTGAGGAGTCGCGTCCGCCGATTCTTGAAGGCCGGGTGTCTGATGCTGTTTTCGTGACGCGTCGAGGTGGCGCGATGACTCGCCAGGCATTTTGGCAAATGATCCGCCGTTACACGCGGATAGCAGGTATCACATCACCTGTGACCCCCCATACCTTGCGTCATGCTTTCGCCACACATCTACTCAATCACGGTGCGGACTTGCGCAGCGTGCAAATGCTGCTCGGTCACACCGACTTATCGACCACACAAATTTATACCCACGTCGCGCAGGACCGTTTGCGATCGTTGCACGCTCGCCACCACCCTCGCGGCGGCGGCAGCACGGTCACTAGTTGAGTGCCTCGGCCAGCAGGCGCCGATACCGCAGGACGCGTTCGTCACGTGCACCCGTCACCTCAAATATCCGCACCAATTCGAGTCTGGTGGATTCCTTGGTCTCGCCGCTGCTGCGTCGAATTACTTCTAATAACTGCATCATCGCTGCCTCGATATCGCCCGTTGCAAAGAGTTGAATACCTAGTTGACGGCGGATATCGATGTCTTTTGGATCATCCACGAGCTGCTGTTCTAGCGACTTCAGGTCATCGCCATCTGCGGCTGCCTCGGCTAAATTGACGCGTGCGAGTAGTGCCTTATGGGTAGCGTCCTGCTGCCCGGTCAAACTGACTTTCCTCAGTGCGGCATCAGCCGCCTCAGTATCGGCTTGCTCAAGCTGCAGTGCAGCAATTTCTAGTTGTACCGGATCGTATGCCGGGTCAGCATGCTGAGCCTGATCAAGAATAGCAAGGGCTTTGGCCACTTCCCCGGCTGCAGCCTGTTTTCGTGCGGCGTCGATCAGGTCGTCAGTCGCGTTCTTGACGTGGCGATCGAGAAATTGCCTGACGGCGGCTGCCGGCAAGGCACCCATAAACTGGTCGACAGCTTGACCATCTTTGAAAAGTTTGACTGTAGGCAAGCTGCGTACGCTGTGATCCAGCGCCAGTTGTTGTTGCTCGTCGGTGTTTATTGTGGCCAGATGAAAGCGGCCGTCATATTCCTCCGCTAGTTCGGCCAGGATAGGCGTTAGCATCTTGCACGGACCGCACCACGGTGCCCAGAAATCCACTAGAACAGGGCGCTCGGCGGATTGCTTGATGACTTCGACCTCGAAAGTAGTTGTATTAACTTCGGTAATATGAGGTGCTTCGTCCATGGTGCTGATGGCCGCCTTTAGAGATAGTTGTTCATCTGTCGATCTCTTAATTGAATAATAACGCAATCGGCCGCTACCACTACAGGGTATAGGCTTGCCGGTACTACCCTTTCATCTGCATCATTGCATCAATATCTGGAGGTCGGTCAAAATGCATCACTTAATTCGCCTGATGGTTTTCGTGTTGTGCTTGGCTGTGGGCGGTGTCACGGCAGAGGAACCTGAGGGGTTTCTTACGTTTGACGGAGACTCGGTTCGGGTGTCGGATTTTCGCGGCCAGGG
>CAZAHE010000110.1:0-7562 GCA_964484965.1 uncultured Acidiferrobacteraceae bacterium
GCGTTACAACGCGGACAGCATCGTCTTTGCATCGCTGACCTCCAACTTGCCGACCGCCTCCTGGTTCAAATGCGTTACGACACCATCGTTAACGACCATTGCATAACGACTGGAACGTATTCCTAACCCTGAATCCGTTCGATCCAGTTCAAGGCCTAGCGCCCGTGTCAGCGTCCCGTTCCCATCAGCCAACATAATGATCTTGTCACCAACGTTCTGGTCCTTACCCCATGCATCCATCACCCAAGCGTCATTGACCGACAGGCAGGCAATTGCATCTACCCCTTTCTCGAAAATCTGATCCGCTTGTTCTACAAACCCGGGCAAATGCCGAGCGGAACAAGTGGGCGTAAATGCACCGGGCACAGCAAACAGGACCACCCGCCTACCGGCAAAAAAAGACGTCGTAGATACGTCTTCAGGCCCTTCATCGCCCATCACCTTGAGGGTTGTATCAGGTATCGTTTGACCAATCGCAATCGTCATACAGTTCTCCCTAAATTCACTGTAAACTTCTTGAGCAATGACCATATCCCAAGATGAGGACTGTGCAAACCCTGCAACGCCACGGGTAGGCACCACAAGACCGTTATGAATGCACCTGTCGATTTACGCAGCGACACCACGACACGACCAGATTCTGCAATGCGCCAGGCCATGTTTAGCGCAGAAGTGGGGGATGATGTCTACGGTGAGGACCCAACTGTTGTGGAACTGCAGCAACGTGCCGCCGATGTGCTTGGTCATGAGGCCGGACTTTTTGTGGGCAGCGGCACGCAAAGCAATCTGATCGCGCTACTGACCCACTGCCAGCGTGGCGATGAGTACATCGCCGGCGACAAGGCACACAGTTATCTCGAGGAAGGTGGTGGCGGTGCGGTACTCGCCAGTATCCAGCCGCAACCCATCCCCAACCAGTCCGATGGCACGATAGACCTGGTCGCCGTTCAAGCCGCGATCAAACCAGATGATTTTCATTTTGCTCGCACCCGCCTTTTTTGTCTGGAGAACACATTCTTCGGACGACCATTGTCATTACAGTACATCGACGATGCGGCCAAACTTGCCCGCCGCCATGACCTGGCGTTCCACCTCGATGGAGCACGTATTTTCAATGCAGCAGTCAGACAAGACGTGCCACCTGCCACGATCGGTAGCTACTTCGACTCAGTCTCTGCCTGTCTTTCCAAAGGCCTCGGTGCGCCCGTTGGGACCGTACTATGCGGACGACACGACTTCATTAAAGAAGCACGGCGCTGGCGCAAGGTGGTCGGCGGTGGATGGCGTCAGGCAGGTGTCCTGGCTGCCGCAGGCATTTATGCGTTGGAAAACAACATCACGCGACTGGTGAATGACCACAACAATGCACAAAGACTTGCCGGCGGTCTCAAGAATATTGATGAAATCGACGTGGATCTGAAATCCGTGCAAACCAACATGGTGTTTGTCGACATCCCCGAGCAACACATTAACGACCTTACCGACTTCCTAAAGGAAAAAGGTGTCATGATCAGCGCAGAGTACAACCCGGTTCGCCTGGTGACCCATCTTGATATCGAACAGCGCGCGATAGATCACGCAATCAGCTCTTTCAAGGCCTACTTCCACCAGCTCAATTAAGAGCAGATTTGCTAACCGACTGCCCTGCTCTGCAGTACAGCAGACGAAAAAGCGGTCATTAAACGGACCTGTTCCTTCTCCACCGCCTCAGCTGCGCGAAGTTTGACGTAACCGTAACCCCGGACCTTTAGCGGCAGACGCGCAAGATCGACCGCGTGGACGTAATTATGTGATTCGACGTGCGCAATTAATTGCGCAACCAGCGTTTCATAGTCGCTCAGCAACTTGCGCTCGAGGCGCCGCTCCGAAGAAAAGCGAAACGGATCGAAAATGGTGTCGCGCAGCCCGCGACAAGCAGACAATGCCCGAAAAACAACCATTATCCATGAGCCGAATTCTCTTTTGACAGGCAACCCAGTTGCGGGGTCCTTCCCTGCAATAAAGGCTGGCGCAAGGTGAAATCTGAGGCGATAAGGCCCTTCAAATTGATTCGCCAGCTCTTGATGAAACGCAGCCTGTGAATGTAGGCGGGCAACTTCATATTCGTCCTTGCGTGCCAACAACTTGAAATAACTCTGCGCCACAGCCATTGAAAGCTCATCCCAATCTGAAGTGAGCGATTGCTCTTTGGCGATGACACTCTCTACCAGTGTGCGATAACGCTCGGCGTAGGCCTCATTCTGATAGGCCTTAAGAAATCGGTATCGGTAATCGATAAACGAAGCCAGATCTTCCGGATCGGTTGTGGTGACATCGCCATCCCCCAGGTTTTGCCGAAGCAGATCTTCCATGACTTGGGGGCGCGCAGCCACCTGACGGCCCAGCCGAAACGCCTCCCGATTCATTTCCACTGCGCGCGCATTCAGTGCGATAGCTGATTCGATCGCCGTTGCAGGAACTGGCAGACCACCCAGTTGATATGCATAGCCAAGCAGAAACAAATTGGCAGCAATCGAATCCCCGAACACCGCGTTTGCGACAGTAGTTGCCGGTATCGTGTGTACATTCGATTGACCACAGCGCGCCGACAGTGCGGCAATCAATTCTTGCATCGGAAAACTGAAATCTGGCTGCTGCACAAACTCCCCAGTCATCATCTGGTGTTCATTCAGTACCGCCTTCGTACCGGAGTGTAGTTTGCGCATCGTGCCTGGCGAGGCTGATGTCACGACATCACATCCCAGCAAAAGGTGTGCTCCACCGTCAGCTACGTGTGTGGCATTGATGTCTTCGGGTGCATCACTAAGGATGATGTAACTGGTCACTGCACCGCCTTTCTGGGCAAGTCCCGCCATATCAAGCACCGAACAACCCATCCGTGCGATATGCGCTGCCATACCGAGAATTGCGCCGACAGTGACCACACCGGTGCCGCCAACACCGGTCAGTACGATGCTGTAGTTGCCATCGATCACGGGGCGGTCTGGTTCTGACAGCGGATGACGTGGCAAAGAATTTGTTTCGGACAACTCACGTTGACCGCGCAAGCGTCCGCCTTCAATCGTTACGAAACTAGGGCAGAAACCTTCGAGACACGAGTAATCCTTGTTGCAGGCGGACTGGTCGATTTGGCGCTTGCGACCGAAGACTGTTTCCTTAGGCGACACCGCCACGCAGTTTGATTTTACGCTGCAGTCGCCACACCCTTCACAGACTAGGTCGTTGATAAAAAGTCTGCGCGGCGGGTCCTCCATTAATCCGCGGCGGCGGCGGCGCCTTTTTTCTGCAGCGCAGGTTTGGTCGTAAATCAATGCACTGACACCGGTCTCTTCTCGCAATGATTCCTGAACACTGATCAAATCTCGACGGTGGTGCACAGTAACGCCGCGCGGCCACTCGGTCGCCGATGAATATTTCTTCGGCTGATCAGTAACGACCGTAATCCGCCCGACACCTTCAGCTCGAATCTGACGACTGATTGCGGCAGCATCGAGTGGGCCATCCATCGCTTGACCGCCAGTCATCGCAACCGCATCGTTGTAAAGAATCTTAAAGGTAATATTGGTTCCTGCAGCAACACAAGCTCGGATCGCCAACAACCCCGAGTGAAAGTAAGTGCCATCTCCGATGTTCTGAAACACGTGTCCGGTCTTACTGAAATGGCTTTCCCCGAGCCATCCGGCACCCTCGCCCCCCATCTGGGTAAAACCAGCGGTGTTGCGGTCCATCCATTGCGCCATAAAGTGACAGCCGATTCCTGCCAAGGCGCGACTGCCCTGCGGCACAACGGTTGAAGAATTATGGGGGCAACCGGCACAAAAATAAGGAGTGCGGGTCATGGCTGGCGGTTGATCATCGCCCGCAGTGAGCAGTGTCTCGAGCCTCGCCAGGCGCTGACTGAGGACGACATCATGTGCTTGCGCCAGCAGACGCTGACCGAGGACCTGTGCTATTTGTGCGGCTTCGAGACGACCGGTGGAAGGGAAAAGCACCTCACCGGTTTCCCTCTTTTTTCCGACAACCAGCGGGCTATCAGCTCGGCCGTAAAGAATCGACTTGATCTGCTCTTCGAGCAACCCGCGCTTTTCCTCGACCACAATAATTTGTTCGAGGCCATCAGCGAAATCGACGAAACCCGTGACTTCAAGTGGCCAGGGCATACCGACCTTGTAGAGCGACACACCAAGCCGGTGACATTCCGCATCATCGATTCCGAGTTCCAGCAGTGCCCGCTGGACATCGAGGTAAGACTTACCCGTCGTCACGATACCAATACGCGCGCCGGCTTCGCCTAGCACACGACGGTCAAGCGGGTTGTTTCTCGCGAAAGCCGCCACAGCGGACAACTTATCATCGTGCAAACGGCGCTCTTGCTCCAGAAACGGATCTGGGCGGCGGATATTGAGCCCGCCGGAAGGCATCACAAAATCTTGCGGATTCTCAATTTGCAAACGATCCGTTGCGACCGATATAGATGCCGATGCTTCGACCGTGTCGTGGACACTTTTAAGCCCTACCCAGCAACCACTAAAACGCGACAATGCCCAGCCCCACAAGCCGTAGTCCACAATATCCTGGACGCCAGCTGGATTCAGTATTGGGATCATGGCATCCACCATCGCAAATTCACTCTGGTGCGCAGTAGTGGATGACTCGCACGCATGATCGTCGCCCATTAAAACGAGTACACCGCCGTTCGGAGATGAGCCGGCAAGATTGCCGTGCCGCAAAGCATCACCGGAGCGATCCACTCCGGGCCCCTTGCCGTACCACATAGCAAACACACCGTCATAACGCCCGTCACCGCTCAACTCGGCTTGCTGTGTACCGCCGATCGCCGTTGCTGCCAGATCTTCATTGACAGCCGGCTGAAAGACGATGTTGTGGTCTTCGAGGTAGGGGCGTGCCGCAGTTAACTGTTGATCAAGAGAACCAAGCGGCGAGCCGCGGTAGCCAGTGATGTAACCAGCAGTGTTGAGGCCGGCGGCCTGGTCTCGGCGCAGCTGAATCATGGGTAATCGAACCAGTGCCTGAATACCGGTGATAAATACCTGACCCGAATCGAGCAGGTACTTATCTTCCAGAGAAACTTCTCTTAATTCGCTCATTATCACCCAGTGCTTCAACGGCTCCCAAACGCGTCTGCGCGCAGACCGACGAGTGGGCAATTGCTAACCAATACGGGAATGCTATCAGAAGCATCAGCGAACTGACGGATCAACTCACAAATAGCTCGCTTAGCACGGCTGCGTAAAGGTCCTGACTTTAAGGCCACGGACGAAATAAACGTTACATTCTGTGTGCTATATTGCGCCGCCATGTCACCAATCGAATTGTCACCACTCGCGCATGCTGGCATCAAGCACCGCACCGGACAGCAAGCGATTCGTTATGCATTTTTACTGGTGCCGGACTTCAGCATGCTGGCTTTCTCGAGCGCGATAGAACCGTTGCGCATGGCCAACAGGATCAGCGGGAAAACCCTATACAACCATTCGTTATTGACTCTGGGCGGCGATCCCGTGTCTGCCAGTAACGGCGTATTCATCGGTCCGGTTTCGAAGGCCGACGACGCGATTTTCCCAGACGCACTTTTTGTTTGTGCCGGCACGCGCCTTGATTCCGACTGGGTCGGGGAACTGATACCCGCGTTTACCCGACTTCGTCAGCAGAAAGTTCCACTCGGGGGCATTTGTACCGGCAGTTACCTTCTGGCCCAGGCAGGAGTGCTCAATGGCTATCGCTGCACAGTCCACTGGGAAAACATGTACGACATGCGCGATGAATTCCCTGAACTCATCATCTCGTCCGAGCTGTTCGAGCTCGACGGTGATCGCTATACCTGCAGCGGTGGCACGGCACCGATCGACATGATGCTTACATTGATCGGAAAGCAACACGGCATACCCCTGGCCAATGCCATTTCAGAGCAGTTCATCTGCGAGCGTATTCGTGGACAGCACGACCGCCAACGCATTCCGTTGCGCCATCAGTTCGGTGCCAACCAACCCAAACTGATCGAAGCCGTCGAGTTGATGGAATCCAATATCGAAGAACCTATGAGCTTAGACGAATTAGCGGGGCATGTGGGCATATCGAGACGCCAACTTGAACGCATATTCCAGAAAAACCTGCAGTGCGTGCCAACGCGCTATTACCTTGAGTTACGACTGCGCCGTGCGCGCGCACTATTACTGACGAGCCCCAGAGCTATAGTGGACATTGCGTTTTCCTGCGGTTTTGTCTCTGCGCCACACATCAGCAAGTGCTACCGTGATTTTTTCGGAGAACCCCCTCGCGAAGAACGCCGTCGCATCATGCAGTGCGATCCGTTGCCCCAAAAGGCCGCCGCCAGCTCTGCTTAACTAAGGTGAATCACCCCGCCGCTCACTGAAATACGATTGCAACAATGTGCGAGAGGGCGCTTCAAGAACGCCAGCTGTCACATGACACTTGTGGTTCAGCAACGGATTATCAAGCAGATTGGCAAGAGAACCGACAGCACCGCCGCGCGGATCACGCGCACCAAACACGACCCGCCTGACGCGCGCCTGAATGATGGCTCCGGCACACATAAAACAAGGCTCGAGGGTGACGTATAAGGTGGTGCCCGGCAACCGATAGTTACCTGTTTCGTGCGCCGCGCGCCTGAGCACCAAGATCTCTGCATGCGCCGTTGGATCTTGATCCACCACACTGCGGTTGTGGGCGACCGCAAGCCGTTGCTTACCGGATACCAGCACAGCCCCGACCGGAATTTCGTCCTCTCGACATGCGGCATGCGCCTCGTCGAGCGCCTGTGCCATCCAGAACCGGTCGGCCTGTGAATCGAGCATAGAATCAACAACCTCGCCGTAAAAAAAATGCAAAGGTTTGCCAAGAGCGGGCCCTTTGAAGCGCAAGCGCCTTTCCTTGAAATATCATGTTGAGAACCGCTGAGTTATTTTTCATCTCAAACGACAATCAAAGCCAACGAAGCCACCAACAGACTGCCCATCGACATATTATAGAGACGCAATGCTCGATCACTTTTCAAAAATCTCTGCATAACAGCCCCGAATGCGAGCCACGGGAAACAACACGGCAAAGAAACCAAGAAGAAGATGGTACCAAGTGAAAGCGCCTGAATGATTGCCTCGGACGTTCCGGCTTGGAGATAGGTTGCCGCTGCGCTCGAACAAACAACCCAGGATTTAGGGTTAACCCATTGAAACGCCGCCGCTCCAAAGAATCCGACGGGCTTTCCCCCGCTCCCCTTCTCTACTCGTCCTGATGTCGCGATTTTCCATGCCAGAACAAGAATAAAGGCAACACCCAACCATTTGAGAATCTCGAGAGCACGGGGATTGTCGAGGATAAGTTTGCCGAGTCCAAACACGACCAAAAACATCATCAAGCCGATACCAAAGGAGATACCGAACAGTGCTGGAAGTCCTCGAATAACGCCTACGTTGGTACCGGTTGCCGTCAACAGAACGTTACTCGGTCCTGGTGTCCAACAGGCCACGACCGCAAAGATAACAAATGCAATGATCTGGTCCGTGTTCATAAACACCGACTTT
>CAZAHE010000111.1:0-7553 GCA_964484965.1 uncultured Acidiferrobacteraceae bacterium
CATAAGGTGAACTAGAGCTCGCGTATACCGTCCAGCAACACTCGGGTGGCCCTACAGTCGTCTTCGTTGTAGTCGAGGATTCGCTGCTTAACAATCTTGTCTCCAGCAACGACCCACTGATCGAACCATTCGATTGACGCCGCACCCGATGGATATTTGTCACGCCAGGTAAATCCCAGGTATGCCGCGAGAGTTTTAATCGAATAGTCACGAGTTGGCCACTCTGTCATCTTCGTTACAACATCGGAGTAGAGGTCCACCGCATAATCCGCATCAAACAACGTTTCAATTTCCATCGCGCTGCAAACATGCGGGTATTTCTGTTGCAGTTTGCGCCAGATTGATCGCTCGTATTTTGAGAAGTAATACAGGACACATGGCTGATGTCCTCTGATGTAGTCCAACGCCTCAATAAAAACTCGCTCTTCTTCCTCATCACAGACTTGGTCGACAAAGAAAGCCGTGTACTTTTCGCTGCTGGTATTCCCATCGAGACGCTCGATAAATCCATGCAGATAACATAAATTCCGCATTGGATCGAATTCAATATCGAAGAAAAGTTCAGTCGGTGCAGATGGCAGTATGAGGGGCGTGGTGAGATACGGATTTGCTCCCTTGGTCGTGCTCAACACTGCACGATCATGAAATTTTCTTAGCGTAGCTTCTCCAATACCTCTAAACACGGTCCCACCTTCGGTTAGGAAATCATCAATATTGGCTTGTGCAAGATCAGATATGGTAGCAATTTGACCAACCATGGCATCGCGTTTAGATCGCCCCAACTCCGGTATCAATGTCAAGTCGTCCAGTGCCTCAAGTTGTTCAACACAGGCGGATCTCCAATGACAGACTTTGCACGGTGCGCCATAGGCCGGCAGTGTGGTTTGTTGCATTGCAACGATACGCTGTGCGATCGAAAGCATCCGCTGATAAGTGCTCCATAAGCTGGTCGGATTGCGCTGACCCTGCGGCTCCTCCAGGTCATAGGTCACCTCATTCCCATCGACATCCCATATAAACGGACGTCGAGAAGACGCATAGCCGAGGCGTTCAAGGATGTCGGTGTAAAGAGCAAGTTGCACACCATAGTGCTTCTTCAACCGCATCTTGCCGTCCTGCCCTTCTTCACCAGCACCAGACTTAATATCACCGGCGACATAGCCGCTGCCTTCACGACGGAGCAGATCAGGCTCTCCCAGCAGGTCGTCGGCCCGGATACGCCCGCCGTAAATCAGCGATTCACGCCGCTCAATCGCCGCCAGAGTTGATATTTCCTTTTCGTCAGCGGTGTGATTGGTGAAATCCGCAACACAAGACTCAAATTTTTCGGCGGTCTGCTCCTCAAAGGCATTGCCTTTTTCCCAAAGTAATCGAACAAACGGATTGATCTCATCGCGTTTTTCCGGATCGCCGTATAGATCCATGGTCGGGCGATGTGGACATTGCACCAGGTCGTACAGCATTGACGCAGTGATTGTCATCAGCTTTGTGCTGGCAGCCTGAGAATCTCATGGCGCAGACGGCTTCTATCAGTGCCTGTTAACCCACCTTTTAAAAAACCACAAAGCACTTTGGATGGCTCTTTGTTGGAATTTATCCCGTCAATACGCTGTCGGCCACAAGAGTAAAAATGAAGCGTTTATGTTAAAAACTCTAATTGCTTTCAAGCGCTTCATATATGTCATGAACACGGTACACCACTGATCCGGTATTGAAGTAACCCGTATACTTTATATCGTTTGGAGTCACATCATAGTGATAGTGGCCCGCCTGGTTTTCTCCACCACGGTGAAGGAAATGCGTATGTTCGCCAGAATCCCGCAGATGTAACCCGCCTCCTGTAGGGTCACCCGTCCATAAGACTGAAAAACACAACAAGTCCGGTCCCATGTGCTCATAATATTGCAGAATATCAATCACGACCTGATTGCTCGTGGTGTCGTAATAGTCGCTTCTGACACATTCATAATCCGGCGATATATGTGACCGCACCTTGCCACTTTCGACCACAAACACACCGCCCATTCCAATCTGCCGCTCTGCTCCGGTAATTCCCATGAGGCTTTTCCTAATCACCTGAGGCAGCGAGCCCTCGTCCCCTGTTCTCGTTTCTACTGAAACCTTCAAAACGGGGCCCGGCACACCGTCACTAACAAAGAGATTCGACAGTCCGGTATGGATGTAGGACGAGTAGTCTTCGACAATGCATGATTGATCGCTATCGACCCAGGCCGCTTTAGACCTATTTGCCCCGTTCATCTGAAAGCTGGGAATCCATTCACCACAGTGCCCACCAAGCTGGTGACGATGGGCCATCCCTGCACCCAGCACTGCCGCGTTATCACCGCTGCAGGACCTGACTATTTCTGCGCTGTCGAATTCGACGTCCCGGTGTTTCGGATCGTGGGCATAAGGCTCTCCGCCCACTTCGATCAGGCACGCTGCGCCGGACATGCCTTCTGTCGCACAACCGAGACTCCTAAGGTCTGGGCAGTTGACGACATCGACTGTCACCACATCGTAATTATCTTGCAGGCCAGCAGAAATAGCTGGCACCAACGTTTCGAGTTCCGGCGTCCATAGCGCACCCTTCTTGATTCCTTGCATGATCGAATGATCCCCAATGGGCTTAATCGGCGTGGTCAGGCCTTTTAGCTAACTGCCTGCCGTTTAAGCGGTGTTTTAATAAATACTCGTTTCTTCTCTATAGCCCCAAGGTTTCCAGATACTTTCGGTTTCTTTGTGCGGTTTCAAACGGGGTTCCCATACCTGGCAACACGTCCTGCTCAACGACAATCCAACCTTGATAACCCTGTACATTAAGGTCCGATAACATCTCTTTGAAATTTACCTCACCCTTTCCAAGTTCGCAGAAGACGCCATTTTGCACTGCTTCAAAATAATTGAGCTGGTCGGCTCGTGCCTGCCGTGCGACTTGATGATCGCAATCTTTGAAATGAACATGCCAAACACGCGAACCATAACGCTTCAGAGCCGTCAATGCATCGCCACCACCATAGTGAATATGGCCCGTATCCAAACACAGGCCGAGCCAATCCGGTTCCGAATATTCCAATAACGCATCGATCTCGTCTGGTGTTTCTACGAAGCCGCCACAGTGATGGTGAAAAACAGTTTTCAGCCCGGTCTCGTTGTAAACAACACGAGCGACATTATTGGCTCGCATGCAGAAACGACGCATTGCGCTTTGTTCAAGGCGATGCTCTGCTCTAATACGTCCTGCGTAACGAGTGCGATCAGCTTCGACGCCGTTTTCATCAGCAAGCACGATCCAGGGTTGATCGCCCACTGTCGCCAGTAGCCGTGCAATCTTGAGCGCTTCTTGCAAGCCCGCTTCTAAGGCCTGTTCACTGATCAGTGCAATGGGTACAAAAGCGCCGAGCAGCGACAAATCGCGACGACCAAGTTCACTAGACAGTACCCCGGGATCCGTGGGCATAAATCCCCAGTCACCAAGCTCCGTCCCTTCGTATCCGGAAGCCGCCATTTCATCCAGCACCACCGACCACGGTAGAGAGTCAGCCATACCTTCGAATTCCAGGATGCCCCATGAGCAAGGTGCGTTGGCGACCCGAATCGTCATCTCAAAATAGATTACGTTGATTGCCCTTGGCGGCAACATACTCGGCGCGCGCCTTTTGCACCGATGTGATTTCCGAAACCTCCGCCACTGGGACATCCCACCAGGCCTCATAACCGCCAACACGAGCAGTTGCATCCGTCTCCACACAAATCACGGTGGTCACCGACTGGGCTTTGGCCGTTCCCAGTGCTATCCACAGATCTTCATAGGTGCGTACCGAAATGGTGTGGGCACCGAGGCTCTTCGCATTGGCTGCGAAATCAACAGGCACCGGGGTGCCACTAAGCTGCCCGTCTTGACCGCGAAAGTTGTACTGGGTACCGAAACCACCGCTTCCCACCGATTCCGACAGACCACCGATACTCGAATAGCCGTGGTTGTCTAGAACGACAATCGTCAACTTGTAGCGCTCCTGAAGAGACGTGACGATTTCCTGAGACATCATCAGATATGAACCATCGCCAACCATGACATAAACTTCGCGGGTCGGATCAGCCATCTTGACGCCAAGTCCACCAGCGACTTCATAACCCATACAGGAATAGCCATACTCCAAGTGGTAGCCCTTCGGGTCGCGGGTCCGCCACAGCTTGTGCAAATCTCCAGGAAGGCTCCCAGCAGCACAGAGCACCACATCATTGGCATCTGAGAATGTGTTGACTGCGCCGATCACCTCGCCCTGACTGAGTGGTGGTCCGTGACGCACTGCGTATATTCGATCGACTTCGGCATCCCATTCTGTGTGATAACGTGCTACCAACGCATTGTGTTGATCATTCACCTGGTATCCTCTGAGAGCTTCAAGCAACCCGCTAAGAGTCGCTCTTACGTCGGCGATTAATGGAAGTGCGCGATGTTTGTAAGCGTCGAATCCTGCAAGATTGATATTGATAAAACGTACCGCTGGATTTTGAAATGCTGTTTTGCTTGCCGTTGTAAAGTCGCTGTAGCGAGTGCCAATACCAATAATGAGGTCCGCATCGCGAGCAATTAGATTGGCGGCGTGTGTCCCTGTTACACCGATTGCACCAAGCGACTGCGGATGCTGGTAATGCAACGCGCCTTTACCGGCCATTGTCTCAGCGACAGGGATTCCAGTCGATTGCGACAGTTCGGCCAACACATTTGCAGCTTCACTATAGATCACACCGCCGCCGGCGATCATCAACGGCTGCCTGCTGTCGCGAATCCAGTCTACCGCTTGGCGCAGAAGGTCGGCGTCGGCGCAGGGCCGCGCCACATTCCAGACCCGTTTCGTGAACAGTTCATCCGGATAATCAAATGCCTCCACCTGAACATCTTGTGGCAATGCCAGTGTTACCGCACCGGTCTCCACCGGTGATGTCAACACGCGCATAGCCTCGGGCAGCGATGTCACCAGTTGGTCAGGACGATTGATTCGATCCCAATAACGTGAAATCGGCTTGAAACAGTCATTAACCGAGATATCCTGGCTGCGCTCTGATTCCAACTGCTGGAGCACAGGCGAAACATCTCGACGGGCGAACACATCCCCAGGCAGCATTAATACCGGCAGGCGGTTGATCGTCGCACCCGCAGCGGCGGTGATCATATTGGTCGCACCGGGGCCAATCGACGTGGTACATGCAAATGTACGCAGCCGGTTGTTCATCTTCGCGAATGCGGCTGCGGTGTGTACCATGGCCTGCTCGTTTCGACACTGGAAATATCTGAACTCTGGATTCTGTTGTAATGCCTGTCCGATGCCAGCCACGTTTCCGTGCCCAAAGATTCCGAAACAACCCGCAAAAAATGTCTGTTCAGTGCCATCGCGGGTAACATATTGACATTGCAGGAACTTGATCAATGCCTGAGCCATAGTCAAACGTCTTGTTTTCATATCTTATCCCCGATGCCGAACTGCGCTGCATACAGTATAGTAATCATGGGACTCTTGTTCCACGGATGACAACTCTGTTTGTCAGCTTCGAATCGTCCGCCGACTTCACGGTTTCCGAGGCCGCAACATCTGCTAACCTGATAGCCATTCAATAAGATCACTAAACGATTTAATGAATCCCGCTAATCAATCGCTGGAACAAATCTGGAAAGACGATCGTGTCGATTGGTACCGCTGCCCGATCGAACGTTCAAAATTAATTGAACTGATGCAACCAAACGATTTTCAGGGCTGGTTGCAAACCGGGGGCCACCTGGTGTTATTCGCTTTTACCGGTTCGATGACTTGTTACCTATTCGCCCATGAACTCTGGTTCGGCTTCGCCCTGGCGCTCTTTATCCACGGTACCGTTGCTACCTTCTTTAAGGGGATTGCCGCACACGAACTTGGGCACGGCACAGTCTTTAAGTCGAAATGGTTAAATCAGCTCTTTCTTCGTATCTTTAGCATCATCAGCTGGCACAATTTTCATGAGTACGCGATGAGCCATACCTATCATCACAAGTACACGCTTTATCCAAAAGGTGACCGTGAGGTGGTGCTGCCCATGGTGCCAAGCCTCAAGCCCTTGTATCTGTTGCAGCTGTTTTCATTCAACCTGTTCGGCGGTCCGGTCACCTCAGGGGCCGTTCCTATCATTCGAGGCACCATCGAGACGGCGTGTGGCCAATTCGGATCTGCTGTCCACAGTGAAGAATGGAACCAGGCGCTGTATGAGAGCTATCCACTGGAAAGGAGGAAAGCCATAAACTGGGCTCGCTGCATCCTGTTGTTCCATCTGGGCGTATTGGCCATTGCCATAGTGTTTCAGTTTTGGGTTCTGCTGCTGGTGCTCACACTGCAGCAATTCACGGCCAATGCACTGAAATACTTTGTCGGCTTACCGATGCACTGTGGCCTGCGCAGCAATGTTCCTGATTTCAGAAAATGTGTCCGCACGATCACGCTGGATCCCTTCTCCGAATTTCTCTACTGGCGAATGAATTGGCATTTAGAACACCACATGTATGCCGGAGTACCCTGCTACAACCTGAAGAAGCTTCACCGGGAAATTGCCGCCGATATGCCCGCCCCTCGTACGCTCGTCGGCGCATGGAGAGAAATGCGAGACACCTGGAGACGCCAGAAAACCAACCCCGACTATGAATACGACACCATAGTGCCGACGCTTGCCGAGGGACTCTCTGTGGGTGACGACACGCTGGCGAGGTCTTTCGGAGACTTGTCACCAGACGTGCTGACCCCTTAGCCTTCCTTCAACTAATCACCGCATCTCAAAAAAGCACGCCGAGGAGACGGCCATTGCGAACAACCACGCAGTGTTCAAACATGACCCACACCGGCGCTACGGCACTTTGATGCCGCCGCCGGCATTCTTCCGGCTCTTTCAGATGCACCCAAACAACAAGCAATCAATCGGCAGCAGCGTCTACCGGTGCATCCACGATCCGTGTCTTGAAATCCGCTGGCGCGACAATTTCCAGAACTTCATAGTCGTCTGAATACTCGAGTTCACGGTGAGCAATCATCGGTCTTTGATTCATGCAATCACCCGCTCGCAGAGTACGCACGCCGACCCCTTCATATTCAAATTTTGCCCAGCCTTTGATGACATATACAAACTGAAATGTACATTCGTGTATATGCCAATGCTGCACGTCATCCGACTGGCGCTTGCCATTCGATTTGATGATCTGTGCAATGTAATCACCATTGGTACCTGCTTTAAGACCAACATCACAATAATCAAAAATCTCTCGCAGACCACCGGTCCACTCGGCCTCGTCCGCGACACTGTGCACAAATTTCCAATCAGGTTTTCGATCCACGATATCCCCTTTTATTTACCGTTCAAATTGAGCTTAACCAGCAGCTACGCAAATGGTCGCTGACGATGATATATCAGATTGCCGACAACAACCATTGATAAGAAAAAACAGCGTCGCACCGTTGAACCATCTTCCTCGCGGCAGGAAGCATCGGCGGCGTTTAACTTGCTCGATCAATCCTTTGGCTGCTAATCTGAAC
>CAZAHE010000112.1:0-7536 GCA_964484965.1 uncultured Acidiferrobacteraceae bacterium
GGCAATGCGGATTCTGTACTCCCGGCATGCTAATCAGCACACGCGATTTTCTGGCCCGCAACCCGTCTCCGAGTGCACGCGACGTGCGAGATGCATTGAGTGGGAACTTATGTCGCTGCACTGGCTATCAAGGCATCGTCCGGGCTGTGCTGCAAGCTGCACAGGACCTCAACGAGATTTAACCCACGGACATAAATCTTGGCTATGCGCTCATCCATCCTCGGTGGAGCCATGCTGCCCCATGCGCCGCAGTTCTTTACACTGCCCGATACAGAAGACAAGGCGACGGTCGCACGCGTACAACAAACTGCGGCCGATATTGGCGAGCGCCTGCGTGCGCTGGAACCGGACTTGTGGGTGATGTTTTCCAACGACCACGCCGAGCAGTTTTTTCACCAGGTTGCACCTGCATTCACAATTCATGTCGGCGCCGAAGCAAGCGGCGAATTCGCAGGACACCGGTTTCACTGGCCCGTGCCCGGTGACATCGGTCTTGAACTCGTGCAGCGACTCTACCGATCGGGCTTCGATCCGGCTTTCACAAGCACTGCAAAAATTGACTACGCTATTGGTATCCCGCTGACACACTTGAGGCACAGTGCAGCAATACTGCCTATTTTCGTCAACGCCTACCTACCACCGCAGCCCACCATGGAACGCTGCTACGCTTTCGGTCAGGCAATCGAGCAAAGCCTCACTGCGATGGGTCTGCGTTCGGTGGTGCTGGCAAGCGGTGGCATGTCTCACTTTCCCGGTACGGCGCGTTACGCGGAACCCGCGCTCGAATGGGACAAAGAAACACTTACGCGTCTTGAAAACGGCAATCTGAAATCACTGCTTGGCCGCAGTGAAATGGAGCTCGACGATAAGGGCAACATTGAACTGCGCTGCTGGGCTTGTGCTGCAGGCGCGCTGGGCCAGCGCAAACCAGATATCCTGTCATTGGAGCCCAGTTGGCACCACAACTATGCATCGCTGGCCTGGTTCACGGAAAAAGAATCCACACAAACTCTTCACTACCCCAATATCCATCCCGCGCTGGTATCGTTGACGACCGCTTTACATCAAATCGCCCACGATCGTGAGCAAAGGGCGGCTTTTATCGCTGACCGCGCCGCATTTGCAGCGCGGTATTCGCTTGACGGCGAACAACGTGAGCTGTTGCTGCGCATGGACGTGCCAGCGATGGTCGCACTTGGCGTACACCCGCTGATTCCTTTTCTTGCCGACCTCCAGATTGAGCGCTTGCGCGCATCGAATTGAGCGACACCCGCGGCCCGTCTGACCCTCGAAGGAAGCACCCACATCATCGCCCAGCACTCTACGTCTGATTCACTGCTGTTCCTATGGTCGGAAATTTGGCCCGTGTCGTCATGCAGATAGAAAACCATTTCGCAATTAAACATTCCCCGGAACAAGTCTGGGCCGGACTGTCCGACATTCATGTTGTTGCTGACTGCCTGCCGGGCGCATCGGTCTCCGAGAAGCTCTCGGAATCAGTTTACCGCGGGGCTTTCGCAGTCAAATTGGGCCCACTGGCCGCGACGTTCAACGGCGAGCTGAAGATAGAGCACAACGCGGAAAATCATACCGCCAGTGTCTCTGGCCAAGGCACGGACAGCCGTTCCGGCTCGCGCGCGCAGGCTAGCTTAAACTACCAAATCCTGCCATCCCAAGAGGGCCATAGCGAAGTACAGATCACGACAGATCTGACTCTCGCAGGTGCCTTAGCGCAATTCGGGAAAGCGGCAATCATTCAACAGGTCGCGGACCGGATTACGGCACAGTTCGTCGAGGCTTTCGAAGCACACCTCGCAAACAACCGCACACAGAAGATTGATGAAGCGCCTCATTCAGACCCTAGCGCCCAAAGTGTCCCACCACTTGATGCAGGCAGATTATTTGTGTCGGTCATTCGTGACACGCTGTGCCGATGGTGGCGCACACTGTCGGGCCGACGCTAAGGCGCGTCTCTCTAGAGCTGTGCTTTTTTTCATTCTGCCTCCACCATAACGTCGGTTGCTCGATCCGGGTAAATGCCCTGCTCGGCCAAGCGATACATCTGATTAATTTCCTCGGCAGAACGATACTGAACCGATGAACCTTTGATCGCAGCCAACTGCTCCGCGAGAATGACTCGACGGACTTCGGAAGTAAACGCGGTCAATCGATGATAGGCCTCCGACAGCGTGCGGCCCATGGTGGTCACACCGTGACCGATCAGTACCAGACAGTTGGTCTGATCAATGAATGGTTCAATCAACTGCGCATCCTGCTCCACGTCGACTTCAGCCGACAGGTAGTACGCTGGCTTGCCATGGATAAATGGAAAATCAAGCGACAAAACACCGACCTCAGAAAAGCCGCCGCTAGCGAAGAACGCAATGGTGTCATTGTCGTGCACATGGATAACGGCATTGATGTCGGAGCGCAGACGCAGAATCTCACGGTTGAGATTATGCCCAACGCTCGTCATTGCCGTACCGTAGAGAATTTCGGGACTTGGAATATCTGTAATCACAATGTTCTCTATGTGCATCTCTTCAAGCGAAATCTCAGCATGTTTGGTATAGGCGACCCCGTGGCTGTAACCGTCGCACGGTGCACGCAGCGCCATATTTCCCAGGGTGTTGTGAATGTAGCCCCGCCCCGCTACAAACGCCGCATAACGCAGAAACCTCTCGCCAACGGTGGTGTCAAAACGAACGCTGTGAGTCATGGCTCAATGCTCCTTTAATATCGAGAGGGCGCAACATTACCACCCGGCAACTGACACCAGCAGCAAGCGGACTGCCTGGTCTGCCAACCACCTGTACAATGCCCGTACGGTGATGATAATGACCGCGGGGAACGATCAATGAGTAGCAACCGATTCGCACAGGGGTGCGCCTTCGTAAACGGCGAGTACGTTCCGATCGCCGAAGCCAGCGTGCCTATACTAGACATGGGATTCTTACGCTCAGATGTCACTTATGATGTCGTTGCCGTGTGGAACGGAAAGTTTTTCCGCTTGGACGATCACCTTGATCGTTTCGAACGTTCCTGCACCAGTTTGAATATGTCACCGGAAATCAGTCGTCAGGGCATCCGCGATGCGCTCATCGGCTGTGTGCGTCGAGCACAACTTAAGGAAGCGTATGTTGACATGATCATGACACGCGGCATCAGTGAAAACGGTAACCGCGACCCAAGACAATTCCACAACCGTTTCTACGGCTTCGCTATCCCTTACGTCTGGCTAGTCCCCTTCGATCAGCAGGAACAGGGCATCCATCTTGTTATCGCACAAAGAACAATCCGTACGCCGACAATGGCCTTTGATCCCACCATCAAAAACTTTCAGTGGGGCGACCTGACGCAAGGTATTTACGAAGCGTATGCCCGCGACGGCTACACGGTCGTACTACCCGATGAACAAGGCAATATCACAGAGGGGCCAGGTTTCAACGTATTCATGATGCAATCGGGGCGCTTACTGACGCCGGCCAGTGGTGTCCTGCGGGGCATCACACGCCAGACAGTGCTAGATCTAGCCGAAGAACAAGGTATTTCTGCCGAGGAAACGTCTATCAGTGCCGATCAACTGCGCCACGCAGACGAAGTCTTTCTATCGAGCACAGCTGGCGGCGTCATCCCCGTGACGACACTTGACGGGCATGCCGTAGCGGATGGCAAAGCGGGCAGCGCGACCCGTCGCCTTCGTCAACGCTACTGGGAAGCACATGACGAGACGCGCTGGACAACGCCCGTAGACTATTGAGTGATTTCGTATTGCCCTGGTGCGATAAAGAAGTAACGAACATCCGCTTCAATAACCCGCGCAAAGCGTGAAGAAACTCCGGTAACCGCGAGAGATATCCATTGCTTCGACGGAAACCACTCATTCGCATGCTTGATACAGCCATCGTCGCTGGCCAGACAGACCACAGCCATACCGTGTCTCCGGATGTTGCCGGGTGTTACCCAAGGGCTCCAGCTAAAGTTGAGGTTTTGCAGTGCAGAAGGATGGTCTAGCGAGTGGAAGGCAATGCTGTCAGGTGTGACTCGGCCGCCACCAACCACACGCAGTGGTGTTTGATGATGTGCATGCCAGCGTTCGGTGATCGTTGCCGCCAGCTCCTTACCAGGGAAAGCGACCGCATCGTTGGTTACCCAACCAAAACCGTGGGCCGTCAAAATCAACAGCGGCAGAAATATTGCCCATGCAAATGCAGCCACGACGATACGCCGGTAATGTTCCACAGACAGTGTCCCTGGGCACTGCATGATTAGCAAAATACCAGCCATACCCAGCAGCGGTGCGCCCCAGCGGCTAGAAACGGCCACTCCAAGAACAATGCCGGGCAGCGCGGTGACCAGCAGCGGGAAAAACGTCACGACGTAAAGCATCCTATTAGAGTGATCCCAAGAGCCCCGGCTAAACAAAACATACCAAGGGCAGCGCGCCTGATGATTGCGTGTCGCAACAAGAAACACGATGACCGCTGGCGCGACATACAGCAGTTGCGCAAGAAAGAATTTTATCGGTTGCCAACGCCATGCAAGCGAGGCGATGTCAAAGTAATCGCCAATATGATGGATAGTGCCTATACGGTCAGTCAGCACCAGCTGCACATGTAAGATCATCATCCCGCTGAACAACGTCAGTGCGATATACGGACCCCAAGTCCTCAGTGTCGAACGGCCTTGCGCATTGCAAAGAAACACAAGTGCGATGGCTGTCAGTAAAGTCACCGAGTAGTACTTACACAGCATTGAGGCTGCCGCGAACAACCCGAGCAAAATCCAGTCCAGTAAGCGCTGGCGATGCAACGCAAAATAAGCAAATAATATGGTGAAAGCCCACAACGAGATAAGCAATCCACTGTGATTGAAACGCTGGCTGAAGAAACTGTAATAAGGAATAAACTCCAGTACGCATACCGCTGCGAGTGCGGCTGGCGCTGACAGAAATTGTCGTGCCAAAAACCAGATTGCAATAAAGGCAAGCACAATATTGACCTGAGACAACACCACGTAAGCGGCGTTATTGATGCCAAAGACATTCAGAAACCCGGCCACTACCCAGGGTTGCAACGGTGGGTGCAAGCGGTACGACCACTGCCATTCCTGCCCCCAGGCAAAGTGCATCATGCTGTCACTATCGAGTTCATGACGCGTCAGTCCCGGCAACAACGACCACAGCACGGCATGTAACAGCAGAAACAGCACAAAGGTGAGACCAGCACGTTCCTCACTGACCATGCGTGTGGCGATACGCTGGAACGCACCAGCCATCATTGCCCCCGGTGTGCCGCTAGCGGCCGCAGCCAATGATCAGCCATCCCTACAGACCAGCCGATAGAATTTCTGTCTGCGGACTTCATGTGCGAACCGACGCCGCACTGCGCGCGTGAATAATGAGCGCAGTGATCAGAAACACGCCCGCTAAGAAGGTGCTGACCGTCGGCACCTCACCAACACCGATCCACGTCCAAAAAGGTGCGAGCACCGGCTCGATAAGCGCATAAAGGGTCAGGTCGACTGCCGGCACTGTTTGTGCGGCTGAAACGAACAACAAACCGCCAACGCCAATCTGGACCACACCCAACATCACACAAAGCCCAAGGTCAACCAACGGCACGGCAAGCCCTGCGCCAGTCCATAGGCTCATACCGCCGCCCACTATCATACCGAACACACCAGCGTAAAAAATAGCCGGTATCATATTGCTGCGCATAGCGCCCAATCGGAGTGTGACAGCGTAACAACCAAAAAATATGACTCCCACCAGTGCTGTTAGGTCCCCTGCCCAACTTCCAACATGCCAATTACCCCCGACCATAATCAAGATACCAACAACCGCCAGCGCAATGGCAGCCCAGGTTCCTCGGCTGGGGCGCTCAGCGAGCACCCAGCGTCCAATTAATGCCGCAACCAGTGGCCCAGTTGCCATCAACAAAGTGGCATTGGCCACGGTCGTATGTGTCAGAGCAAAGATATTGCAAACCATAGCCAACCCGACAAAACTGCCAGCTGCCAATCCATACCACCCGGCTGAACGAAGCACATCGCCATAACGCAGGCGATAGCGAAATAAGAGCACGGCAAACACGAACAACGCAAGACTTGCACTCCGGTAACAATTGATCTGCCAGTGGTCGGCAGATTCCATCAACCGTACCGTGACACCCGAAATACTCCAGAATGCTGGTGCAAGCAGAGCAAAAAGATAATGCCGCTGCATCAATGATCAGTGGAACAGCAACACTGTTAGTCGCCGCCAACCATCAGCATCACATAGTAGAAAAGAGATAAGGAAATAGTTAGAAACCACGAAATCGCGACCAGATTTTCCTTCAGAAATGCCACGAAACGTTCAAAATGATCTTTCACCTCAAACCCCACTCCATAGCTAAATGTCCGTCTCAATGAAAGCAATGCAACTTCGGCGGCCCTTTGTAATGCAATTCGTAGCCAGCGACAATACGGTTTACAACATTCCGATGCCTAAGCATAGCAGCACGAATTAAGGAAGATCTCCCCATCTCGTGCCCTGATACATCGCTGTCTCGGATTCGCCGATCTGGAATCAGCCTCCGTCAACGCCGTTCATGTTAATGAATACTGTGCGCTATGTTCTGAAACCCTATTACGGGCCTCTTGTTGACCGAATACACAAAAACCAACGAATATCCGCTGACCCATGTCGGCGGTTGTTTCGCATCCAACGTTATCGCGGGGCGGTCGGCATGGCCATGCAAATCGATGGATAATCGACCACAAACGCTCGGAATCATTGCGGACGATCTTTCCGGCGCAATTGAATGTGCTGCGCTTTGCCGGCGCGTCGGTTACTCCGCAGCAGTTTTCCCGCACCTTCCCGAGGAAGAACTCAGTGCAACATCGCACACGTCGGTTATCGTAGCGGTAACTGATAGTCGCCACCTGCCGAAAAAACAAGCCGCCAGCCGAGTACATACGGCTGCTCGCTGGCTCTATGCAAGCGGTATCCGGGTGTTCTATAAGAAGACCGACTCCGCTGCGCGCGGCCCGATTGGCGCCGAGCTTGCCGCTCTCGCAACCTTCGAACCGGCACGCGATGTCTTTTTTGTGCCGGCGTTTCCACGTCTTGGCCGCACCGTCACAGACGGCGTCTTATCTATCGATGGTGTACCAGTAGCGGAAACAGCTTTCGCAAACGACCCGCGTTCTCCCGTCACCACCAGTTCTCTGGTTCAACTGTTGGCCCAGCAATGTGAGTTGCCGATCGTACAAACGCCCACGGGCAACCGTCGTCCACCAACGATTGTCGTATGCGATGGCACAAACGAGGCGCAGGTTACAAGTACCGTCGCAACGGCCTTTCGGCGTGGCGCACATCTCGCTGGACCGGCCGGTGCGCTTGAGTCATTGCTCCGGCTGCTCGCGCTGCCACAGGCGGCACCTGAGACACTGGCATTCGACATCCGAAGCAGCCGCATGCTGATTATTGCCGGCAGTTGTCATCCGGTGACCTGGGCGCAAGTCAATCACATACAAGCGCGTGGGGCGCAG
>CAZAHE010000113.1:0-7505 GCA_964484965.1 uncultured Acidiferrobacteraceae bacterium
GGGTGCAATAGCAGTTGTCGACAACCAGCAGACACCCGTGCCGCTGGGCGATCTGTGCCAGTGCCGACAAGTCGGCAATCTCTGATAGCGGGTTAGACGGTGTTTCCAGGAACAACAGCCTGGTCCGGGGAGTGAGCGCGTGTTGCCAGGCATCAGAATCTGATAGCGGAACAAAAGTGGTGTTGACGCCAAATCGATTCAGCAATTTGGAGAATAGGGACACCGTCGAACCGAAAAGACCCGCCGACGCGACCACATGATCGCCGGATTCGAGCAGAGCCAGGGACAAAGTCAGGATGGCAGACATTCCGGACGCCGTAGCGACGCAATAGTCAGCACCCTCCAGTGCGGCGAGGCGTCCCTCGAAAGAGCGCACAGTCGGATTGGTGAATCGGGAATAGACGTTGCCCGGCACTTCGTCGGAGAAACGCGCCGCGGCGGTTGCGGCATCTTCGAAGACAAAACTGGAGGTCGCGAAAATTGGATCGCTGTGTTCGCCCTCAACGGTGCGCTGCTGACCGGCGCGTATCGCGAGCGTGGTCCTCGATAACTCTGAATTCTCCATTGGTACGATGGTCCTCGCTTGTTATTCGCAGGCGATGACCTGTCACAAAAAAACCCGCGACAGTGTCGGCCTGCGGCGGGTTTGTGAAGCAACCTCGCTTTAGCCGTATTTCTATTCGCGCCCGCAAGCTGATTATCAAATCGGCGCTGGTGACAACGTTATCGACTGGGCAGGCGCTTTGTCAAGTCAGCCATCGCAGACGGTGATCACCGAGCCGCGGCATGACAGTTCATATTTGTGCCTCAGGTAATAACAGCGCATTGGTATCCACGCCGCGGTAAATGAATTAGTACCGCACCGACGCGCGCATCGCATCGGCTGAGTACCAGCGCATCGTCGGTGACTGCCGCAACGGTGCCTTGCACCGGGTCTGGGCCGTATGATTCGACCGATGCCGAAATCTTGTTGCCGATAATTGCGGTAATCGAGTGGTCTGTGGAGTCAGGTGTAACCGGTGTCGCACGCTGGGCGATGTCGAGGGCCGCCGCCGCGGTCATTTCTTTGCGTTCGCCGTGGCCAATGAGGCTGATGCGTTTTGCCCACGAACGCACTTGCGGCAGCTCGCGCAGCTCCTCTTGATCGCGACTGTAAAGTAGTGCCCACCAAAGACGAGCGTAAATAGCAAAATCAGCGACACTGGCGCTGTCGCCAAGTAGAAAATCGCGCCCCTTTGCGAGCGTTTTTTCCAGGTAAGCGAGATTCAGTTGTAACTGTTCGAGATGGTGCGGGGCTTCGCGATGCAGTGTCTCTGCAGGTACTGGCGCGTGACCGCGCATCGCGGCACGGTCTTGGTGAAACGACGGTGAGAAATGGTTGTCGTGGCGAATCGCGTAGCGCGATGATGGAAAGAACAATACTTCGTCAGCCCAAATAGACAGCATCTCGCATAGGCCCTGACTGCGCTCGGGATAGAGTGTTGGATCTGCAAATCGGCGCTCGAGCTCGGCAGCAATCAGACCGGTTCCTATATAAATATTGGCGCCAATCTGTAGTACCGGGGTTCGTCGGTTGCCGCCGGTCAGGGGCATTAAGTCTGGTTTTGGCACCACCATGGGTACGATGACCGAATGCCAGTGCAGCTCTTTCAGTCCCATCACGAGGCGGATTTTTTCTGAGAATGGCGAAGGGTCGTAATGATGAAGAATGAGGTTTTGCATGTAGTTGTCCAAAATGGTCAAGGTTAAGGCCGCTCCTGGGACATCGTTTCCGTCCGTGCTATGGTGCTTCAGCCCAATAGCACCTTTATATTCCGCAACGGTGCCTATTGTTGCACCGACACGTCTGTATCGAACGAGTGCCAGATAACATCATGAAGGGCCTGGTCGTCACTGTCGCTTTACTCGTCTTTTGCGGTGCTGCGTTGGCCGGCGACCGCGGCGCTGGTATTTTCGCCGACCAATGCGCCGCATGTCATGGCACGGCCGGACTGCTGATGGACACGCCCATATTGCATGGGCAAGAGCCTGCCTATCTCGTCAAATCGCTGACCGCTTTTAAGAACGGTACCCGCACCGACCGCATCATGATGCGCATGAACGCCATTGCAGAGGGCTTGTCCGATGACGACATGCAGGCTGTAGCGAGTTATCTCGCAGGCCAGGACCCATGCGATCTCAACATCACCATCGATTACCGTCGTGAGGGGTTCAAGCAGGCGTTCGTAGCCGGCCGCGAACGGTACAAGCGATCGAATTGTGGCCACTGCCATGAGAGTTTCCATCACTATGCGCCGCGTCTGATAGGACAAAAGGCCGGGTTTCTCAGCGCGGCACTGGCCGAGTTCAGTACCGGCACGCGCGTCGCCCCCATGATGGCCAATTTATTGAAAGACTGGACGGCGGATGACTACAGCAACGTTGTCACCTATTTGAGCGGCATGCGCCTGATGCGCTCCTGTGCCGCAGATCAATGATTGACTGTCTTGCACAGCGATCAGCCAGGCGGGCCCGTGGCGTAGCTGGCATAGCCCGCCGCCGTCTATCGCGCTGCAAAGTCGCGATGCACATAACAGGGTGACGGGTGACCGTGTCGGTATGAAAGCGTCGAACAAAGTAACGCTGGCGGCTTGTTCGACAGTGCATGGACTGCAAGATGGATTGACGGCGTCCATTTATGTGCTGTTACCCGTTCTGGCACAAAGTTTCGGGCTCGGTTACGCCCAGATCGGTGCAATACGTGCTGTGCACAGTGGCTCGATGTGGTTATTGGAAATTCCAGCGGGCATTTTGTCCGAACGTTTGGGACAGCAGCGGCTTCTGGTGCTTGGGTTGGCTGGCGCCGGCATCGGGTTTCTGACCTTGTCCCTTGCCAGTGGCTATCACGGTGTCTTGTTGGCACTGCTGATCGCCGGTTGTGGTGCGGCGTTCCAGCATTCGTTGTGTTCGTCTCTGATCAGTAACGCTTTTGAAGGTTCGGCGCGGCGCGTCGCACTCGGCACTTATAACGCCAGTGGCGATAGCGGCAAACTGGCGTTCACCGGCATGGCGAGTCTGCTGTTTGGTTTCGGCGTCGCGTGGCACGGGCTCGCCGCGGGATATGGGCTACTGGCTCTGTTTTCTGCAGGTCTGCTGTGGCTGATCATTCCGGCGATTAAATCAACGGCTGCATCGACCCGGGTAACACGCAAGTCAAGCAACGTCGCGGGCTGGGGAATCCAGGATCGTTTTGGTTTCTCCGTCCTCGCTGCTGTGGTATTTCTCGACATCGCGGTACAGGACGGCTTCCTGGTTTTTGTCGCATTCTTGATGATAGATAAAGGAGTCGCTCCCGGGGTGGCTGCGTTCGCGGTCGTGGCAACACTGTTGGGTGGCGTGTGCGGGAAACTTGCCTGTGGCCATCTGGCGGCTCGAATCGGCGTGATCCGGTCAATGGTTATCGTCGAGTCGCTGACCGCCGTTGGTATCGTGGCGGTGTTCGTTGCACCAGCTACGATCGCGTTTGTTCTCCTACCGTTACTCGGTATGGTCCTGCAAGGATCGTCATCGATCACCTATGGCAGTGTCAGCAGTTTTGTCCATGAAGCGCGACGATCCCGAGGCTTTGCCTTGATCTACACGATGTCGAGCGGTGCTTCAGTGGCCGGACCGCTTGCTTTCGGACTAGTGGGTGATTTTTTCAATCTCGGCGCTGCTGTATGGTTAATGGTATTGGTCACACTAACGGTCTTGCCGCTGTGTGTCTTGCTGCACAGCGCATTGCAGCGCTTGCCAGATGCAAATGACACGGACGCAGAACATCGCTCATCAATCTGATCGGTGACCTGATGTGCTTGCTACATTGGTCTGCTGATCGAATCGCACGCGGGTCCACTTTGCAGAACCTGTTGAGAAGCATATGATCGTGTCTCAAGTGGTGGGCAGTTTTCGCACGGAGCACTATGGTGAACAATGATTTTGTTAATCACGTTTTTGGGCACATCGACATCGAATTTGCCGTTGACCTGGTCCAGAAGATGGTCCGAACACCGAGTGTCGTCGGTGACGAAGGGGCATTTGGACGCGAATTAACACAATGGCTCCAGCAGCTCTCGATAGGGGAGGCCTGGTACGAGGATATTGACGGTACGCGCGGCAATGTCCTGTGGCAGATTGAAAGTGGCACGCCGGGTCCTCGTTTTCTGCTCACGGGACACCTCGATACGAAACCGGTCTGTGAAGGCTGGAGCCGCGACCCTTACGGCGGTGAGCGGCAAGGATCGTTAATTTTTGGCCACGCGATCATGGATATGAAAGCCGGGCTCGCGTGCCAGATTGCCGCAATCAAAGCGCTGGCGGATGCCGGTGTGGACCTTGTTGGATCGCTCGTTTTCGCCGGCGTTGCAGACCATATGGGCGATCAGTCAGGTGCGGTTCACCTGGTGCAAAACCACCAGTTTGATCATGCCATCCTGGGAGAGCCAACCGATATGGAAGTGTATGTGGCGCATCGTGGTCGCTACTACTTCGACATCTCTACCATTGGGTTGTCAGCCCACACCTGCCACCGTGAGAAGGCGATCAACGCAATCGAGAAAATGCTGCCTGTGATTAAAGAAATTTCAAACATTGCGCATATCCCGGGCGTTTCTGATGACATCGCACAATTACTCGGTCCAGAGCTGATTCTCGCGGTAGGTCGGATCTATGGCGGTCTTTTCCCGGGCGGACCGTCGATGATTCCTGATCGCTGTACGATTCGGGTGGACACCAGGCCGCAGCCAGGTGTCACGGCCGACGCTGTACAAGCATTGCTGGAGGCCGCAATAAAACGTGCTACAACGACCGACCCCGAGGTGCATACGGAGGTGGTGCTTGCTGACCGCAAGGATTCGTTTATGGTGCCCCGCGATGCGACCGTGGTGCGTTGTGTCAGTGCGGCATGGGAGCACGTCATGCAAAGAGCAACCGTCTATGGGGGTGGGTCATGGCTGGCGGATACGGCCAGCATGGCACCGTTTGTAGAGACCGTGATCTTTGGTCCAGGCGGTGATCCGGTTTACCAGCCGAATGAGAGCCTCGAGATCGATGATATCCAGCGTGCCTGTCAAATCAATTGCCTGGCGAGCGCGATGGTCGTCGCTCCGGAGATCAACGCCGGGTGAAGGCGGCCGGTTGAATTAGCGCGACACGGCGATTGCCACCCCGGAATACGAACATCATGGCACTCACATTCGATATCACGACGATGGCCGTAGAGGCGCCGGCTCGATTTGCCGATCTGGTGTCCGTGGTCGAGGACAGTGGTTGTGAGCATTTGTGGGTGTGTGATTCGTCGCTGCATGCACGTGACGTCTTTGTCTATCTGGGCATTGTTGCCCGCGAGTCGCAACGCCTGTTGTTCGGACCCAACTGTACCCATCCTTATACGCGCCATCCCGCAATCAATTACAACGCGATGGCGACGCTGCATGAGATCTCTGGTGGGCGCGCAAAGATAACCGTTGGTGCCGGCGACCGGCCAGTCATGGAATTGGGCTACCGGATTGCGCCGGTAGCCCGGGTGCGGGAGATGATCGGTGCAATGCGTGCACTCGAAAGCGGTGACAAGGCGAGTTTCGCTGGCAAAGCGGTTCAGTTGAACGACGCACAGCTGGCCGTCGATCTGCCAGCACGGATGCCGCTTTACATGGCCGCTTCTGGGCCTCGCATGCTGCATCTTGCCGGAGAACTATGTGATGGCGTCTTGTTTCTGTGTGGAACCCATCCGGCGTGTATAGCGTTCGCACTGGAACAGATTCGAGCGGGGGCCGAAAGGGGTGGTCGAACGATCGAAGATTTGGATGTGGGTTGGACTATCTATGGTTCATTGCGCGATGACGTCGATCTCGCCCGCGAGGAATGCAAATCTCTTGCGGCCTGGTTTCCGCAGACCGCACGCCATTACGCGGAACTCGCGGGGGTTTCCCCACAGACGATCGAAAACATACGCGCTGCTTATAGCGGCGGTCATTTTGACGCGGCTGGCGAAGCGTTCAGTTATGTGACGACCAAAATGGTTGATGACTTCACTATTGCGGGTCCTGCCGAAGTCTGGATTGAGAGACTGCAGCAGATTGCCAACCTGGGGGTCACACGCGTGAATATTTTTTTGCTGCGTAAGGAAAAAGTCGAAATGGCGGAGCGGCTGTCGAATGAAGTGTTTCCAGCACTCAGGAAAATGTAATTGCCATCGCTAGCAGCGGGGAAGGTGGTGCTTCATTACGAAGTGCACGGCTCGGGGGATCCGCTTGTGTTGCTGATGGGTTTTGGTGCAACCAGCAAAGACTGGCATGCCCAATTGCCTGCATTTTCAGCACACTATCAAACGATCATTTATGACCATCGCGGGACGGGTGCTTCTGATAAACCGCAAACTGGATATAGCATCGAGCAATTCGCCGATGACTGTATGGCTGTCCTCGATCATCTTTCAATCGCTCGCGCTCACCTTGTGGGTTATTCGATGGGCGGGCGGGTCGCGCAGTCGGTTGCCGCGCGTTATCCCGAGCGGGTCGGTGCTCTGGTTCTAGCCGCGACAGCAGCGCGGCCGAATGCACTTAATCTTTACAGTTTGAAAGTCGGCACTTTTCTTTATGAGAACTATGGACCTGCAGCGGCCGCTGCCGTGGGACCGTTGATCGATTTCACACACCAGCACTTTGAGCAAACCTTGCCTGCGCTGTTGGAGCGTCTGGGGGTTGAACCACATGAGCCACTGCCACTACATGCGGTTAAGGGCCATGTCGCGGCTATCGAGCAGCATGATACGACCGCCGTGCTCTCACAGATCCGTGCCCCAACGTTGATCGTGCTGGGTGATCAGGAATGGCTTAATCCAATGGCGGATGCCAATCAAATGAAAGCAGGTATCTCTGGTGCCAGAATTGAAGTGATTGCCGGCGCCAGTCATGGTCTGATATGGGAGCAGCCTGATCGATTTAACGACTGTGTGCTGCAATTTCTTGCGCAACACAAATAAAGCTCGGCGTTATTTAATCAATCGAGATGTGATGTGAGAACAACAGTGGTAGTCGCGTGCTTTTAACCTGAGGCGGGTGGCCTGAAAGCGGTATTACTGAGCACCTATTTGAACGTACCCAGCAACAATAATTCATGCCAGGAGAGACGGCCTAGTCCGCTGGGATCGTCTTTGAGCAGTGAGCTGGATACTTTGCTGGCCTCGTCGGTGCCGCTGCCGGGCGAATAACGCCGTGTGCCGATGATCGACACGGCCGTCGGCACACCCTTGTCGGTAGCGTATTTCTTGCCGGCATAGCCCACTTCGACCTTTTCGTTCTTGACCGAGGTATTGACTTCGGCGGTGTCGCCGGCTGTGGTGAGTGTATTGTCGTTATTAAAGTCGAAGGCAGCGTCCTCCGGCGGGCCGCCGCTGCTGGCGCGCAGCGACATCATCCAGCCGGTGCCCCCGGCCGAACACGGCCGAATATCAGACGGCGTCAACGTATTGAAGTGAATCAGTTCGG
>CAZAHE010000114.1:0-7448 GCA_964484965.1 uncultured Acidiferrobacteraceae bacterium
ATAAAGCAATACCGAAAACCTTCTTCGGCTGCTCGTCGTGCCAACGGTGTATCTTCGTCTGTGATAGCAACGAAGTGCCTTCCAGCTCGGGCGCCGACGCGCCGCCTCAACGCGGCAAGAAAAGTGGCAAGGAAAACATTGGCCTCCAACGTGGTGCCCGATTTCGATGCCACGATAAAGAGTGTGCGCTCCAGGTCTTCAGAGCCGAGTACGGCACCTACGGCATCGGGATGTGTGTTATCCAGAACCACCAACGCTAGTCCCGGCGGGACTATATCAAACGTACGGGCCAACACTTCGGCCGCCAGACTGGAGCCACCCATACCGAGGAGTACCACCTTCTTGAATCCGGCTTCCCACACTTCGTCTGCGAAATTCACCAACTGCTCCTGCTGGCACCTCAACCACGCCGGTGCATCCAACCACCCAAGACGATCGGCAATCGCCGATTGTTCAAGAGCATCATTGGTCCACAGAGTCGCATCACGCGACCATAGCCGCTGACTGATATTCAGATGTTCTGGAGAACTCTTCATGGTGCGCTGGTTACTTATTGGACAGAACGTTCAGTACCTGGTCCGTAGCTCCCCAATCGTGGAGCGCCAGACTGGCAACAGTCTATATAGACTCAGTCGATACGCGGCCCCGCCGAGCGAACATCGTCGCCAACGTCATCTGTGTACTGGGCAAAGTTTTGCGCAAACTGTCGGGCGAGTTTGGCGGCTTGTGCGTCGTAGGCACTCTTGTCCTGCCATGTATTTCTCGGATTTAAAACCTCGCTAGGCACGCCGGGGCAATTGATGGGTACTTGTAGGCCGAATACGGCATCGGTCATCGTCTCCACATCATCAAGCTTGCCATCAAGGGCCGCATGCACGATCGCGCGGGTATGATGTATCGGCATGCGTTTGCCCACACCATAGGGTCCGCCAGTCCAACCGGTGTTGATAAACCATGCGTTAACACCATAACGCCCCATTTTCTCGCCCAGCATCTCAGCATAACGTCGGGGGTGTAAGGGCAAAAATGGACCACCATAGCATGGTGAAAAAGTTGGCGATGGTTCCGTCACCCCCTTCTCGGTACCCGCAACCTTGGCTGTGTAACCATTAATAAAATGGTACATCGCCTGTGCCTTGGTCAATTTAGCCACCGGTGGCAAAACACCAAACGCGTCACAGGTGAGAAAAACAATGTTCGCAGGGTGACCGCCACGCCCCTCCGGGCTGGCGTTGGGTATTTGAGATATCGGATAAGACCCACGTGTGTTTTCCGTCAGCGAGGCGTCGAAGAGATCAATCTCTCGGCTGTCTTCATCGATCACGACGTTTTCGAGAATCGTGCCGAAGGTACGTGTGGTGGCGTGAATTTCCGGTTCCTGGTCGGCCGATAGGTTGATCACTTTGGCATAACATCCGCCTTCAAAATTAAATATGCCGTTGGCGCTCCAGCCGTGTTCATCATCGCCGATCAAAGTGCGTGATGCATCGGCTGACAGAGTGGTTTTTCCGGTTCCCGAAAGACCGAAAAAAATTGCACTACGTCCATCACGACCGATGTTAGCCGAGGCATGCATCGGCAATACGTCTCGGAAAGGCAGCAGGTAATTCATAACGCTAAAAACAGACTTTTTTGTTTCTCCAGCATACGAAGTATCGCCAACAATCACCAGTTTGCGATCGAAGTTCACAATGATGAAAGTCTCGGAGTGTGTCTCATCGAGTGTCGGATCAGCACGGAACCCTGGCGCGTTGACCACGGTGAACTCTGGACTGTGGTTGGGTTCTTCTTCGCGAGTCGCTTTGATGAACATATTGCGGGCAAACAAACTATGCCAAGCAAAATCCGTCACCACGCGAATAGGCATGCGGTATTCCGGGTCCGCGCCAACATAGCAATCCTGGACGAATATATCGCGGCCCCTAAGATAAGTGCACATCCGTTCAAAAAGCGCTTCGAAGCGGGCGGGTTCATAGGGTTTGTTGACCTTACCCCACCACACGGTGTCACGCGTACTATCGTCACAAACAACAAACTTGTCATTTGCCGAGCGTCCAGTATGGGCTCCGGTCAACACAACTAGCGAGCCTTCTCGCGCCAACTTCCCCTCGCTGCGGCGCAGCGCGTGTTCGTAAAGTTCGGCGGTCGGGAGATTCCAGTGAACCTTACCCAGGTCGCACAGCCCCTGTGCATCCAGGGCGGTTCGAATCCTGTCACTCATGCTGTCATTGACCTGTCACCAAAGTGAATTGACTTTGCAAAGAGGGCTGAGCCTACACCAGCAAGATCCAGAGCGCGAGACCCTTGCCGTACCACCGGGTTTCCAATTGCCGTGCCTGCTCTGTATCTGGGCGGCGCTCTGTCATGATGCCGGCGGGATCCATCCGGCTGGTTCGTCGCCCCCGTCACCGAAGAAAAATGCCTCCATCTGTTCAGCCAGATAGGCTCGATGTTCGGGGTTCATGGGACTCAACCGTTTCTCATTGAGTAGCATGGTCTGACGAGACAACCACCTTTCCCAGCCCTGTTTGGAGACATTGGCCAACACACGTTGACCAAGCTCGCCAGGCCAAGGCGCAAAATCGAGCGCTGGTGCCTCGTGTCCGAGAACCACGCATTTCACGGTGTTACTCATTGGTCCGCCTCCATCTGCTGTAAAAGGGCCGTCACCGGACCGGCCAGCCCGCCGTTGAACGGCGCTCCGGGTTTATACCAGAGTACTCCGTTACCACGCATACGCACCGGCAACCGCCTGGGGGCACTTGCCGGCTGCGGAGTAATGTCGAGTTCGAAATGGGTGAATCCGTGGCGTACTCGAGGCCACGGCGCTGCGAATTGAACGACGGTGCCGAACCGCTCCTTGCTCCATGATGCCAAAGATACATCCGCAGGACATTCGGGAAAACTCCATAAACCTCCCCAGATGCCGTGCGGTAGCCGGCGCTCGAGCAGGACACGTCCCGCGCGGTCCCGAATCATGATAAAAACGATGCTGTGCCGTGGTCGTCGTTTCTTTGGCCTGCGACCCGGATACAGATCAACCCGCTGTGTCATTCTTGCCTGACAATGGCGGGTGAGCGGGCAAACCCCACAGTCTGGGTGTTTCAAACGGCACACCATCGCGCCCAGATCCATAATCGCCTGTGTATAGGCACGGACGTCGCTAGCCGGCAGGTGCGTTTCCGCTAGTGCCCACAATCGCCGAGCAACAGCCGACTGTCCAGGCCATCCCTCAACAGCGTGATAACGTGCCAACACACGCTTGACGTTGCCATCGAGAATGGCGCGTCGCTGACCGTGTGCGAAGGCTAAGATGGCTGCAGCTGTGGATCGGCCTATACCAGGCAAGGCCAGCACTTGGTCATAGTCGTCGGGAAACACACCGCCATGCTGCGTGGCGATGATTTCTGCCGCCCGGTGTAAATTGCGCGCACGGGCGTAATAACCGAGTCCGCTCCACAAGCCAAGGACACTGTCGACGCTCGCTGCGGCCAGCGCCCTGACATCAGGGAAGCGCTCGATGAACTTCTGGTAGTAGGGAACGACCGTCGTCACCTGGGTCTGCTGCAGCATGATTTCCGATACCCAAATGCGGTACGGGTCACGATCGTCCAACCACGGTAATCCACGTCGGCCGTGAAGCCGGTACCAGCGGAGCAACGAATGGGCAAATTGATCGACCTCGGTCATCACCTCATTCCACGGCTATGTGGGGACGTCCCGGGCGAACACAGCCCTTCACGGGGACAGATCAAGAGTGTACTGCGCCAAGCCGCTAGCGGGGGATGCTGCCTTATAATTTGGTAATGCGCTGCTTAACTTCGTGGGCCGCACTCCTGCTATTGGTCTGTACCGTTTCCAGCCGCGGGGACTCGTTGCTGTCTGGCCATGCGATGACCATGTTTGACAACGAGATACCGAAATACGGACCGAGCTTCGAGCATTTCGAATACGTCAATCCCAACGCACCCAAAGGCGGACGTCTGCGCCTCGCGACCGAAGGAACGTTCGACAGTTTTCATCCGTTCATCCCTCGAGGAAACGCAGTCTCCACGGGATCGGTTGAGACCCTTCTGGTGACGAGTGCAGATGAGCCATTTACCGGCTATGGCCTGATTGCGCAGTCCATGGAATGGCCGGAAGACCGCTCATGGGTCGTCTTTAACCTGCGGCCCGAGGCGCGCTGGCACGATGGCAAGCCGATCACTGCCGAAGACGTGATCTGGTCTTTCGACATTCTGACGGACAAAGGACGACCGTTTTATCGCTTTTACTACCAGGCGGTGGACAAAGCTGAAGCACTGTCTACCCACCAGGTACGCTTTGTTTTCAAAGAATCCGGCAACCGCGAGCTACCGTTGATCGTCGGTCAACTGCCAATTCTGCCAAAGCACTACTGGAACGGACGAGACTTTACCCGCACCACTCTGAAGCCACCGCTCGGCAGCGGACCCTACCGCATCAAACACTTCGAGGCTGGGCGCTTTGTTGAACAAGAGCGCGTTAGCGACTACTGGGGCAGGAATCTTCCAGTGCGCTCCGGGCTTAACAACTTTGATTTTATCCGCACCGACTACTACCGGGACGCAACGCCCATCCGCCTGGCTCTTAAATCTGGTGACATTGATTTTCGTCAGGAGAATCAGGCCAAAGCTTGGGCAGAATCTTATGATGTGAAACCGGTAGAGCGAGGATGGCTTAAGAAAGAACTGTTTGAACACCGCATGCCCACGGGTATGCAGGCATTTGTCATGAACTCCCGCCGCCTTGTGTTCTCAGATGCCCGTGTCCGACAAGCGCTCGGCTATGCCTTCGATTTTGAATGGACCAACCGAAATCTGTTCAACGGGCAATATACGAGAACCGCCAGTTACTTTTCTAATTCCGACCTTGCCGCCAGCGATCTGCCAAGGGGAGAAGAATTAACATTGCTAGAGCGTTATCGTGAGCAATTGCCCGCGGCACTTTTTACATCCGCTTTCGAGCTGCCCATTACAGACGCCAGCGGCTGGCCACGCAACAATCTGAGGCAGGCCACCGGACTCCTGAACGAGGCAGGATGGGTGGTCAAGGATTTGAAACGTGTCCACGAAGAAAGCGGAGAACCACTGCGCTTCGAAATTCTGATCGTGAGCTCAGCATTTGAACGGATCGTGCTGCCTTATGTACGCAACCTCAAACGCCTGGGCATTGACGCGCGTGTGCGCCTAGTAGACGAAAGCCAATACATCAACCGTTTTCGCCAGTTCGACTTCGATATGCTGGTGTGGGTCTGGGGCCAGAGTGAAACTCCGGGTAATGAACAACGCAACTACTGGAGCAGCAGCGCCGCCGAGACGGATGGCAGTCGTAACCTCGCTGGCATTCGCAACCCAGTGGTCGATGACCTGATCGAACTTCTGATCAAGTCACAATCACGAACACAACTGAACCAGCGGGCGCGTGCTCTTGATCGGGTTCTTTTGTGGAACTTTTATGTCGTGCCGCACTGGCATATTCGGGCAGACCGCATCCTCTACTGGGACAAATTCTCACGTCCGGACCGTCCGATCCGCTCCGGCGTCATGACAGCACGCTGGTGGTACGACACGACTAAAGCTGCTGCGCTCGAAGAGGCGCGCCAGTAAACAGACCGCTCACCCGACTTTCAATCCGCTGATGGGCACCTACATCATCCGCCGTCTGCTGCTGGTGATTCCCACATTGTTCGCCATCATGGTGATCAATTTTGTGGTCATCCAGGTAGCGCCCGGTGGACCGGTAGAACAAGTCATCGCCCAACTCACCGGAACTGGTGCGGATATCACCGAACGCGTGACGCGCTCAGGAACGAGCGAAACCCTGGATACCGGGCGCTCGACTGAAGGCAGTGTCAAATATCGCGGTGCACAAGGATTGGACCCCAAATTCATTAAGGAGCTCGAACAGCAGTTCGGCTTCGACAAGCCCCTGCATGCGCGATTCATCGACATGATGAAACGCTACATCCAGTTCGATTTCGGTGAGAGTTTTTTTCGTGACCGCAAGGTCACTGAACTGGTGCTGGAAAAAATGCCGGTGTCTATCTCACTCGGCGTATGGACGACCTTACTGGTTTATCTGATCTCTATTCCGCTTGGCATTCGCAAAGCAGTGCGCGATGGCAGCCGGTTCGATATCTGGACCAGCAGCGCTGTCATCCTCGGCACCGCCGTCCCGTCATTTCTGTTCGCAGTTTTTCTGCTCGTCGTCTTCGCCGGTGGCAGCTATCTGGACTGGTTCCCATTGGCTGGGCTGACATCAGAGAACTGGAACCAACTGCCCTGGCCCGCCAAGATTTTGGATTACTTCTGGCATATCGCGCTGCCCGTGCTAGCGATGACCATTGGCGGTTTCGCAACCTTAACGATGCTGACCAAGAACTCATTCCTCGACCAGATCAACCAGCAGTACGTGCTGACAGCCCGTGCCAAAGGGCTGAGCGAAGGCCGGGTCCTGTACGGCCACGTGTTTCGCAACGCAATGCTGATTGTCATCGCCGGTTTTCCGGGTGCGTTTGTCGGTATTTTGTTCACTGGATCACTGCTGATTGAGATCATCTTCTCGCTCGATGGTCTGGGGCTGCTGGGTTTTGAAGCGGCTTTCTCGCGCGATTACCCCGTCATGTTTGGCACTTTGTTTTTCTTCTCGCTGCTCGGCCTTGTGATGAACCTCATCGGCGACCTCACGTACATGCTGGTTGATCCTCGAATCGACTTTGAGCATCGAGAGGTATAACTTGGCCACGCTCAATCTGACGCCGCTGACCCACCGTCGACTGCGCAGCTTTCGAGCCAACCGCCGTGGCTGGTGGTCAATGTGGCTGTTCATCATCCTGTTCGTTTCAACGCTACTCGCTGAGATCGTTGCTAACGACAAACCCTTCATCATTTATTTCAAAGGGGATGTTTACTTTCCCATCATCAAGGCATACCCGGAAACTGTTTTTGGTGGTGACTTGCTCACCGAAGCGGACTATCGTGACCCTTACCTGAGTGAGCTGATCGAGCAACATGGCTGGGCACTGTGGCCGCCAATACGCTACCACCACCGCACCGTTGCCTGGGACTTGCCGGTGCCCGCTCCGGCACCACCGGACGCGAATCACTGGCTAGGCACTGATGATCAGGCGCGTGACGTCCTAGCTCGAGTGATTTACGGTTTCAGAATATCGGTGCTATTTGGTTTTACTCTGACCTTGATCAGCGCCATCATCGGCATCGCTGCCGGCGCAATACAAGGCTTTTTCGGCGGTTGGATTGATCTATTCTTCCAGCGCTTCATCGAGATCTGGTCGGGATTGCCCACACTGTACCTGCTGATCATTCTTGCCAGTGTGGTGGAACCCAATTTCTGGTGGTTGCTTGGCCTGTTGCTGCTGTTCTCATGGATGGGGTTCGTCGGGGTGGTACGAGCGGAGTTCCTGCGCG
>CAZAHE010000115.1:0-7384 GCA_964484965.1 uncultured Acidiferrobacteraceae bacterium
ACGGTAGCCTCAACCAGCAGTGCAACGAGCACCCCTTCCTCGGCGAGCAAGGGGCAGGTGAAGCTTTTTCAGCTCTTTGGTTTTAAGGGTAGGACGAAAGATTACGTCGTCGGTCAGCACGATCTGGTTGGTGATGCACTGCCGATGGGGTCATTCAAGGTGCCGCGTGGTTTGGGAGTGATGTTTTATGAGGGCCGGGGTCTAACGGGCAGGAGTTACGGTCTTTTTAAAGGGGCATTTGAAGGCACGAGAGTCGACGGTTCGCACGGTTTTATGCCGCGCAGCATCGCCTCGATAAAGGTTGTGGATTTGACCACGAAGGAGGGGAAGAAAGCGGCAGCGGAGGCCAAGGCGAAAGCGGAAGCGGAGAAGAAAGCAGCGGTAGCGAAGGCAAAGGCGAAGGCAGCCAAGGCCGCGAAGCAGAAGAAGGAATGCAAAGCGGATGTGGTGTTTCTGATGGACAACACCGGTTCGATGTCGCCGGTGATCAAGGCGGCCCAGGCGAGTGCGGGAAAAATTCTAACGAACATCTCTGGTGGTGATCCGCGATTTAAAGGGTTGGATGTAAAGTTTGGTGTCGCGACGTACTGGGGTGATCCCAAAGAGCACGAGTGCGAGAGTGGGGGTGCGGTGAAGCTGTATCAGCACTGGTACTATAAAAATGACGGTGCTGACAGGACATTCAAGCCGGGCACGTATAACAACATTACCAATACGTTCCATGGCTATTGGGGGGTGTCGTCGTACAAGGTGCCCTCGGGGCTGAGTCTTTACATGTACTCCAAGACCAACGGCAAGGGGACTCAGTACGGCCCGTATAACGGTCCGTTGGATATTCCTTGTCTTGCGAATCATAAGGGCGATGGATGTCCGCATTCCCATATCCCGAATGACCATATTCATTCGATCAAGGTAGTGAAGAGCTCGAGTGTGCCGTCGAAGACGAAGGCGGGCTGCAAGGCTTATCGTGGCAAGGCGTGTTACTGGATGGAGAACCGCAGTGGTAATTATTGTTGGGTACCGCCCTCGCAGACGCCATTGTGGACGCGATCATTTGAAGGATTTGCGCGTTGTCAGGCATTGGATTCGTGTGATGGGGGTGGAGGATTGTCTGGTGGTGGATGTTACAAATGGGCGGAGTGTTCTGATTGCAAACGGGAGCCATGGAGCGCACCGAGCCGTTCGCTGGTGAGCACTCCGAGCACATCGTCCTCTGCGAAGAGTGCAGGCGGCGTAATGTTTTATTCGCATCCCGGTTACAACTCACGAACGAAGAAGTTTGCATCCGGTCCCAAGGATGGTCGTGAGAAGCAATACGGTGCAGGTGAATATAAAACGCTCGGTGGCTTGGCGCCCGATAAGCCGGGCTGGTTCGGGGTGTCTTCGATCAAGGTGAGCAAGGGCTTCACGCTGGAAGCGTGGGATGGTCCAAACTTTACGGGCAAGAAGTACGGTCCGGTTAAGGGTCCGTATTCTGAAGAAAGTTTGCCCTACAACTCCAGCGTATTTCCGAACGACAAGATCGCCTCGATCAAGGTGACCGGCGGTCCAAAGGTCTCAGCGCAGGCAGCAACGACGAGTGGTTATCAAGCGTGTGCGCGCAAGGCGTTCAAGGTAGAGCAGCCGCTGACGGGGTCCAGGAATGTGGCGGTCAATGCGATGAAGCGTTGGAAGCAATGCAGCACGCCGGGCGGTTGTGGTGGAGATTTGCCGGAAGCGAACTTTTTCGCGTTGCACCAGCTGGCGACGGAGGGTGGACTGACCGATGGTAAGGGTTCGTCAGACAAGGGATTTGCGACGGGCTATAAGGTGGGCTGGCGGGATGATGCGGGCCGCATAGTGGTGTGGCTGGGCGATGCGCCATCGCACGACACGACGGTAGACAAAGCAGAAGTCACGGCAGCGCTGCTGAACAAGAAGATTGTTGTCGAAGCGATCAACATGAGCAAGAAGTCGACGGGACTGGATTCTGTGGGTCCGCAAGGTGGCTTATTGCCGCATTATTGTTCGACCAAGACGTGCAGGTTTCACCCTTACTATTGCAAATTATTTGCCTGCGAGACGAAAGGGTTTTGTGCGACGCAATGGCGCAAGGACTTTGACTGTGGTTTGTTGAAGAAGCCAGCGCCACTGGGACAGGCGACGAAGATCTCTCAGCTGACCTACGGTGACGTGCACCATGAGATCTCGGGCGGCAGTGCGGTGGTCAAGACCATATTGCAGGCGGCGGCGACGGGGATTACCAACGCAGGTGTGGGTTCGGCGGTGAGTTTCAACGGGGGCTTCCTGACCCAGGAAAGCCAGGTTTATATCGGCAGCATGAACCCGATTGACTGGTCTGGTGACTTACAGGCATGGCCGCTCGATCCGAAGACCGCAGCGGTCGATGTGGGCAGGGGCAAGAACTGGAGTGCAGCAAAGCAGCTGGATGCTGGCGCTGCGGCGAGCCGGGTGATGATGAGTTATCGACCGACCGAGACGACGCCAAAGGGCAAGACGAAGATGCACAGTGGGGTTCCGTTTGTCTGGAACGCGTTGAACGACACGCAGCGCACGGACTTGCGTCTCAATGACACGGGCGGTTTGGACAAGAAAGGTGAGGCACGATTGTCGTTCTTGCACGGTAAGCGTGATCATGAAGGCAAGGGACATAAGTTCCGTGTTCGTGGCAGTCGCTTGGGAGACATATGGCGTTCGCGGCCGGTGCATGTGGGCGCTCCGGGAGCGCTGACGGCCAATGCCAGGCAGTGCGGTGCATTGAGGCCTTTTGTGCATGGGAAGAATAAGCGCCAGAGGGCGAAGGAATGCCAGCTACAACACGCGTTTGCGAAATGGCATCACAGCCGGACACCGGTTGTTTATGTGGGTGCGAACGATGGTGCGTTGCATGGGTTTGATGCTCGATCAGGCAAAGAGGTATTGGCTTATTTCCCGGCCGCTTTGTATGCCTTGACGAGAACGGGCAGCCGCAAGGCAGGCGGTGGTTATCATCGGTTGAGTAGCCCGGACTATATACATAAGGAATATGTTGATTCACCGCCTGCGGTATTTGATGCGTATATGAAGACCGCTGGATCGACTCGATCGCAGTGGCGTACGGTACTGGTGGGTGGTTTGGGCGGTGGTGGTCGAGGGATTTATGCATTGGATGTGACGCAGCCGAGATTATTTAATCAGGCCAATGCAAAGAAAGTGGTGATGTGGGAGTTCACCAGTGAGGACGATCCGCATGTGGGTTACACCCATTCGGAGGTTCGTGTGGGGCGCATGAACAATGGTCGTTATGCGGTGATATTTGGCAATGGGCCGCGGGATACGGGTTCAGGCACGGCGCAGTTGTTTGTGGTGTATCTAGACGGACCGGGTGCTGACGGCAAGTGGGATGAAGGTAGGGATTATGTACGCATCAGCACGGGCCGGGGATCGCTTGATGATCCCAACGCTTTGTTCACGCCGACGATTGTGGATGTGGATGGTGACGGTACGGTTGACCGTGCTTATGCGGGGGATGCGTATGGCAACATGTGGGCGTTTGATCTGGCGGGCAAGCGCAAGAAGTGGCAGGCCAAGGCGCTGCTGTTGAAAGGCGGCGGACAGTCGGGGCGGCAGCCGATTACGGCTGCGCCGTTGGTGATCAAGCCGAATCTGCGCTGGATGGGACGCCCGCGTGGGGAGTCTCCGGGATTGATGGTGTTGTTTGGTACGGGGATATTTCTGCATGACCGGCACAAAGCCATTACAAACACAAACGCCTTTTATGCGATCTACGATCGTGGCGTGACGGTCAACGATGTGGCCAGCCAGCTGGTTCGGCAACGGCTTAAGGAGAAGACTTATAAGACGAAGTCGGGAGTGAGCCGCAAGATTCGTCTGATGGGCCGGTCGAACTCAGTGGTGTATGAGGGGCGTGATGATGCGGCCAATCCACCGAAGCTTGGTTGGTACGTCAAATTACCGAATGCGGGTGAACGGGTGGTATCGAAGGCGTCTGTTTCGTGGACGGCTGAGGGGCAAGCGGTGATTTACTTCAACTCGATTGTCCCGGACATCAGTATCTGTTCGTCTGGCGGCGATGGTTGGGAGATGGCGGTGAGTTTGTACAATGGTGGCAATCCGCGGGTTGGCAGTTATGACATCAACGAAGATGGTGTGGTTGATGCTGAAGACGCGGTCGTCAAAGACGGTGACGAAGTGCCGGCAGGCCGACGTGTGCAAGGTAAGGGGATGCCGGCGGGACCGGTGATTTTTGCTGGGAAGCGATGGACGGCGACCACCGAAGTGACGGATGCTTCGAAACTGCAGATCACCAAATTGAGTGTCATTGGCGACCAACCTACCGGGCGCCTGTCGTACGAGCAGTTGTTCTTGCGTGAATAAGCATCTATTTTTCGGGCGGCACGTTAGCGTGCTGCCCGAAGGCGGTTTGATCGACGGTGGTTGTCGCTAGGGTGCAAGAATAGCGCCGACACAGATGGTTATGTGCGGGTCCTTGCTTGCCATTGACTTGCTTTGTCGGACTCAAGCTCGAATAACGCAGTCAGTATAATCACTCAGATCTGATCCGCTTTTTTATGCGGCCGACGGCACGGGTCGAACGGCTAATTCTGAAAACCAACACTTTCTGGGGCATCCTCGAACATGGCAGAGAAAAAAAATATCGATCTATTGATTGACAACGGCACCGTGGTAACCGTTGATAAAGAACGCCGCGTGATACGCAATGGTGCAGTTGCGATACATAAAAACAAAATTAAGGAAGTGGGTAAATCGCGGACGCTCAAGCAGAAGTACTCGGCTAAGCGTGTATATCCAGCCACCAACAAACTCATTACGCCGGGATTGGTCAACTCCCATATTCATTTTTACCACCATATGCACAGGGGGTTGTCCCCAGAGCATCTGAGTGGGCTTGGATGGTCTGATTTCGTCCACCGGCACGTGGCAACGGTGGTTGATCCGGATGATGAGATCTGGGGTGGGCTCGGCACGCTGATCGAGACACTGAAGACCGGCGTAACAACGTTTCTTGAAGCAGGATCCTACAATCTTGAAGAGACGATTGAGGGTGTTGCACGCATAGGTATGCGTGGACTTATGGGTAGGCGATCGTTTGACCACGTCAGTCAGGGTCACGATATGCTGGTCGATTCGACGCGCAAGTGTCTGCGTGAAAACGAGCGGTTTATGCAATCCTATAGTGAAGGCGTCGGGTTGGTTAAACCATGTATTGTGCTCGTCGGGATGGGGCGTTGCAGCGACGCGTTGTATCGTGGGTCGAAGGAGATGGCTGACGAGTACGGTACGGTACTTCACATGCATCAGGCCAATATGTTGGAGAATGTCCAGGAAGCACTTGCGCTGCACGGCGAAAGGCCGATAGAGCATCTCTATAACTTGGGGGCATTAGGGCCAAATGTCGTTATGGTGCACATGGTTCATGTAAACCAGCAAGAGATCGAAATGCTTGCCAGCACGAGGGCGAATGTCGTGCATTGCCCCAGCACGGCGTTGAAACTTGCCTATGGGATGGCGGCATTCGGCCGTTTCCCAGAGATGGCACACGCTGGTGTCAACGTCGCCATCGGTACGGACGCTTCTGATTGTTCTAACTTTAATGACATGGTTCGATTGATGTACCTGGCAGCAGCCACGCCAAAGGATTATCGATACGATGCAGCGGCGGGATCGGCAGAGAAAGCGTTGGAAATGGCAACTATCAACGGCGCGAAAGCCTTGAATATGGAAAAGGATATCGGCTCACTTGAGGCGGGCAAGAAGGCCGACCTCGCGATTTTCGATATGCATCGTCCCGATTGGGTGCCGCTCTATAACGAGTTGCAGAATCTTGTTTATTCCGCGCAGGGCAGCAGTTGCGAAAGTGTCATCATTGATGGGAACTTCGTTATGGAGCATAAGAAGGTCCTGACAATTGACGAAGACGAGGTGGTCGATCGGGTGCAGTTCCAGGCCAAAAAGATGTTGAAGAAGACGAAAATCCCCATCTACAGTGGCTGGAAATGGCTGTAGGAAAGCGGCTTGAACGCATGTAAGTATTTGACGATAAATGAGTTTTGTTGGAAAATCGTGTGGAGCTCCGATCCCTGTTGGGGTGCGTCTTGAGCGTTCCCGGGGACACGCTTGAAAAGCGCACGATCAGCATCATATAGGATTAAAGCGGTGCAGCATCGCGAAAGTGGCGGAACTGGTAGACGCGCTGGTTTTAGGTACCAGTGGGGCAACCCGTGGGAGTTCGAGTCTCCCCTTTCGCACCAAGACGGCCGAAGGGCCACACACCACTGCAGCAGGGGGTAGCCCGTGGAAGTATCTGTCGAATCACCCGGTGAAATTGTCCGCCGCCTGACCATAAGAGTGCCGGCAGCGGATCTGGAAAAAGGCGTCGAGGCGCGTATTGTGCGTTTTGCACGCACTGCCAAGCTGCCGGGATTTCGTCCAGGTAAAGTGCCGCGCAAGGTGGCAGAAGCCCAGTTCGGCGGCCAGGCACTGCAAGAAGCCGCCCAGGAACTGATCGACGCGAGTTACAGAGATGCACTGCAAGAGCAATCGATCGTGCCGGTTGGTATGCCCTCTATCGAAGCAAAGCAACTGACTCGGGGGGAGGTGCTGGAATACACCGCAACGGTAGAAGTGTTTCCAGATATCCCGCGCCATGATATCAAAGGAAAGCGCGTCGATCGTCCACAGTGTGAAGTCGATGCCAGTGATATCGACAAGACTATCGAAACGCTCCGCCAACGGCGCACGACCTGGGACGCGGTGACCGATGCGGCCGAAGACGGCTACCGGGTAGTGATCGATTTCAGCGGGAAAATTGACGGTGAAGCGTTTGACGGTGGCCAGGCCGAGAATTACCCCGCAGTCATCGGCAGCACTGGCTTGTTGCCTGAATTCGAGGAAGCGTTGACTGGTGCCAAGGCCGGTGACGAGATCAGTGTGGCGCTTACTTTTCCTGAAGACTACCCCAGCGCGGAGCTGGCCGGGAAAACGGCTGACTTTGCTGTGAAGGTGGGGGAGGTCGGGCGGCCGGTATTGCCTGATGTCGACGAAGAGCTGATCAAGGCGCTAGGTGTCGAAGAGGGTACCGTCGATGCATTCCGAGCGGAAATCAAATCCAACCTCGAGAGCGAGCGCGACGACAGAGTGCGGGGGTTGTTGCGACAGGCGGTATTTGACGCGCTGCTCGATGACAATGACTTTCCAGTTCCCGAAACGCTGATAGAGGAAGAGATCGAACGTGCTATACAGATGACCCGGTCGCAGCTCCAACAGCAAGGTCTTCCTGCTGATGGGCAAATCGATCGCTCGCGCTATCGAGAGGCCGCTAAAAAACGTGTTGCGCTGGGCTTGATCATGAATGAAGTTGTCA
>CAZAHE010000116.1:0-1995 GCA_964484965.1 uncultured Acidiferrobacteraceae bacterium
CGTGGATTTATTTGGGGCGATGCGGTCTACGATGCGGGACGCACTTTCGAAGGTAGACCTTTCAGAATCTGGGAACATGTACAACGGTTATACCGATCGATGAAATACGCACGTCTCGATATCGGCATGACAGCTGAGGCGTTTCATGAAAGAGTACTGGAGGTCATTCGCCACAATGCCACGCTTTTAGAAGCGAGTGGCGATTACTTGTGTCGAATGCATGTTAGTCGCGGTGTGATGCCTGACGAGGGCAGCGTACATCGTGGCGGGGATATGCCTCCCACGGTTGTTGTCTTCTGTATGCCAATCAATCTTGCAATTTTTGCGAGATATTATGAAGACGACAGCGGAATGCCGCTGGTGATCCCAAGCACACGCCGAACACCGCCGCAGTGCCTGTCCCCCAAGGCAAAGGTGTCAGCCAAGATGAATAATTTCATAGCGGCTTTTGAGGCGCGGGATGTGGACGAAAATGCCCAACCGCTAATGCTTGATGTCAACGGTTATGTGACAGAGAGCCAAGGTTCGAACTTCATGTTTGTTTCTAACGGTACTTTGCATATGCCCAATCGTAGCGGTGCACTGGTTGGAGAAAGTATGACGACGGTCACCGAATTGGCTGAGAAGCTGGGTATTCCTGTCGAAGAGGGCTTATATACACCGTACGATGTATACAATGCCGATGAGTCTTTCCTGACTGCTGGAACATTTTGTGTCATGCCAGTCGGGCGCATAGACAATCATTCGATGAATGAGCCTGCGCCAGGTCCAGTCACTCGCCGTTTGCTCGATGCCTGGAGCGAACTCGTCGGCGTCGATATTGTTGGGCAAATTCGCGACCAAGCGCGCTTAACCAACACAAGATAGTACTCAGCAGGTAGGTTAGGCACCCTCGATATGATATCCGGTTCTGTCCTCGCCACATGCAGATCAATAACTCGTCAATAACCATCCATCTCAAGGAGGAAATCTATGTTTAAACGCATAATCAAAAGAGCAAGCTGGGTGCTCGCTACCACTGCAGTGATTGGCCTTGGCGGTATCGCCAATGCGGAAGAAAAGTCCAAGCTGGATGAGGTGCTTGCGCGCGGTTACGTAAAAGTCGGTGTAACCAGTGAGACACCACCGTTCGGATTCATCAATGAGAAAGGCGAACTTACAGGTTTTGACGTCGATGTTGCTCGGTTGATTGCAAAAGGACTGTTCAACGATGCGACAAAAATCGAGTTTGTAAAGCAGGGATTCGCTGCACGCTGGGCCAACACTCAGAGTGGCAAAATCGACTTTGGAGTTCAGGTGACCACCGTTTATCCGGAGCGCGCACTAAAGGTCGCATTTACTCGTCCTTACATTGATTCTGGGATTGCAATCGTGGCTAGAAAAGATCTCGGTGTTACCAGTATCAGTGAATTAAACAAGAGTGACTACACGGCTGCGATACTGACCAATCCACAAAGTAAAGAACGTCACGACCGCTATTTCCCTAATGCCAAGAGTTCCGTATTCGACAGCGGTGCCGCACAATTGACGGCAGTAAGGACAGGCAGAGCGCAGTTTCTCCAGATCGATCTACCGGTGGCCGGCTGGTATACGACTCAGTATGACGATGTCGTTGTGTTGCCGGAACTCATCACTGACCGCACGTTCAATGCTGTGTTCCTGCGGAAAAATGACTTTCAGTGGTGGCTGACCTTAGACACGATAGTAGCCACGATGCGTGGTGGTGCACGATTTTCTGACTATGCCGACGTATATGAAAAGTGGTTTGGCGTTCGTCCGAAGCAATTGAGTTATTAAAGGCGAATATTTGTCAGTTGTGATCTACCATCAGACGAAACGGCACGTGTTCTATGTTGTGGACACGTGCCGTTTTTCTGTCAACCGCTGCAACGGTCGTGATAGCCGCAATTAACTGATGGAAACGATCCATCAATATTTCGACCTCAATTACATAATTCGGAGTCTGCCTGATTTTCAGGTTGGCCTGATCTGGAC
>CAZAHE010000116.1:2095-7289 GCA_964484965.1 uncultured Acidiferrobacteraceae bacterium
GGACAACACGGGTGCTATTTGGCCGATGTGTTTCGCGGCACGATTCAGTCGATAAGCAACACGCAGCGCGAAGCCGCGAAAGCTCTTGGCATGTCGCGGTTCTCGATTATGCGCCTGGTTATTCTTCCCCAGGCGATACTTAAGGTATTACCACCACTGGGCAATCAGGTCGTCTTGCTGATAAAAGACACGTCACTTGTTTCGGCTATCGGTGTCACCGAATTGACCCTGGTTGGCAAGCAACTGACCGAACAAAGCGCGACAACCATTGAAGTATTTGTTGTTATTGCTTTAATTTTCCTGGTGATTACGAGTATTGCTGGCTTGCTCATGCGTTTTATAGAGATGCATTACCGAGCCAGGTTTTGAAGTGAGTTAATCGAATGTTTGAGAAGCTCATTGTCAGTTTCCCTTACCTGTTGAAAGGCGCGGTTCACACTGCGTGGATGTCAGTCATAACAATTATTTTGGGTACACTGCTCGGAATAATTCTGGGCATCTTGATCGTGTATGGCCCGACGTTTCTACGTCGATTTATTACGGGCTATGTATTTGTGATCCGTGGAATCCCGATATTAGTCCTGATGTTCCTGACTTATTACGCACTGCCGGCGTTGGGGGTAAACATCGGAGACTATGTCACTGTCTGCGGAGCATTGGTTATTTACTGTGGAGCCTACGTTACCGAGATCACTCGTGGCGCCATTCTGGCCGTACCGAGAACACAGTTCGATGCGGCTAAAGGTGTCGGCATGCGGTTGACTCAATATTTGCGGCTGGTAATTTTTCCCCAGGCTGCCCGAATGTCGATACCACCGATGCTCAACAACTGCATAATGATGGTCAAATCAACAGCCTACGTCTCTATAGTCGGTGTATGGGAGCTCAGTTACGCTGCCCGGGAGGTAGCAGAGCGAACACTCTCTCCATTTCAGGTATTTTTCGGTGCGATGATCATCTATTTCGCTGTTTGCTATCCAATGGCTATTGTTGCTCGGCGGCTGGAAAAGAAGACCGCATTTAGCCACTAGTTGAACCATCTATACTGCTAACTACAGCGTCTTATGGAAATTTTGTCATGATTGAAGTGAAGAATTTGGAAAAAAGCTTCGGCTCGCTGAAAGTCCTCAACGGGGTCAGTTTCGAGCTCGATCGTGGACAGGTATTGACGATTGTTGGCCCAAGTGGTTCTGGTAAATCAACCATGCTCCGATGTGTCAATTTTCTTGAGGAATATGACAGCGGAGAAATCTGGATTGATGGCGAAGCGGTTGGTTACACATTTGAAGAAAACGGTACACGTAAACGGCAACCCGAACGTCAAATAGCTCGTATGCGCGCAGATTGCGGTATTGTCTTTCAGAGCTTCAATCTCTTCCCACATCGCTCTGTTCTGGACAACATCATCATGGCGCCAGTGAATGTACGGAATATGTCTAAGAATGAGGCGCGTGATCTCGCTGCTGAGCTGCTCGAGAAAGTTGGCCTGTCTGACAAGATCGACGAATATCCTTCTAAATTGTCAGGTGGGCAACAGCAGCGTGTTGCAATTGCTCGTGCGCTCGCGATGAAGCCCAAAGTAATGTTGTTCGATGAAGTGACCTCGGCTCTCGATCCCGAATTAGTCGGTGAAGTGTTGGCGGTTATGCGGCAGTTGGCCGAAGAAGGTATGACGATGTTGATCGTCAGTCATGAAATGCATTTCGCACGCGACGTCGGAGACTGGCTGCTTTTCCTTGACGAGGGTCGAATCGTAGAGGCAGGCCACCCGGCCGAGATTCTTGCTAATCCCGAAACCGAGCGCTTGCAGGCATTCATAAGTCGTTTTAAGCAGGCCGGGCTTTTGTCGGGATCAGACGGAATTCAGGCAGCGAGGACATAGCTCTGCTGAATTGTGCCCGAATAGATTTGCTCGCGAGCCTGTGCAAGACCTACTGTTACGCGGCTGAAGCCACCTCCCTACGTATCTGGAACGAGTTAGGATGAACATCGCCGCGTTGTTGGAAAAAGCAGCGCGTTCTTACGGGGAGCGTCCTGCGGTCTCAGTGGGATCACTGTGTTATCTGTCATACAGAGAGCTCGCCGCGCGGGTACAAAAGCTCGCTGGGGCCTTCACAAACCGGTTGGGATTACAAAAAGGTGATCGCGTGGCGATCGCCATGACCAACTGTCCAGAGTTCATAGAAAGCCTGTTTGCAATCTGGCATGCGGGTCTCGTTGCCGTGCCGATGAATGCAAAACTGCACTCGCGGGAATTCGAGTACATTCTGGACAACTCGGGTGCACGTTTGTGTATTGTGAATAATGACCTCGAAGAGAAGATTAATCCGCTTTTTCCCTCCCTAACGAATCTCCAGCATATTGTCAGTGCTGGCAGTCATGAATACCGGTTGTTGTACGAATCTGAAGCTTTGGAGTTGTGCGGTGTCGAGGACAGAAGCCCTGCGTGGTTGTTCTACACCAGCGGCACCACAGGACGCCCAAAAGGGGCGACGTTGACCCACCGAAACTTGCTGTTGATGACGTTGAGTTACTTCGCAGACATAGAGCCACTTTGCCATCTTGATAGTTTTATCCATGCCGCGCCGCTCTCTCATGGCTCGGGTTTATACGGTATCCCACATGTTGCCAAAGCAGCCAACCAGGTAATTCCAGAAAGCCAGGGATTTGATCCTGAAGAAATCGCTGGACTGATCAGTAGCTATGAAAAAACAGGATTCTTTTTCGCACCGACAATGATCGTAAGGCTGCTTGCCACAGAGGTTATTGAAGAGGCTACGCTGGCTAATTTGCGGACCATAATCTATGGCGGTGGCCCGATGTATACCGAGGATCTTATAAAGGCGCTTGATGTTTTCGGAAACAAGCTGGTGCAAATCTACGGGCAGGGCGAGTCGCCAATGACAATCACGTATCTGTCAAAACTGGCTCATGCTGAAAAGAATGCAGGTAGGTATCTCCAAATGTTGTCATCTGTCGGCATTGCTCGGACAGATGTCGAGGTGCGAGTGGTAGACGAGGATGGTCAGGTAATGCCTGTGCAGGAACCCGGAGAGATCATCGTCCGTGGTGGTGTTGTAATGGACGGCTACTGGGCTAATCCGGATGCAACGGCCAAAGCTCTGAAGGGAGGCTGGCTACATACCGGTGATGTGGGCGTGATCGACGATGATGGATATCTGACACTGAAGGATAGGACGAAAGATGTGATCATATCTGGAGGAACAAATATCTATCCACGGGAAGTAGAGGAAGTATTATTGAAGCATGACGAAGTATTAGAGACATCGGTCGTTGGACAACCGCACTCGGACTGGGGAGAGGAGGTGGTCGCGTTCGTGTCTCGACGTCCTGGTAGTAAGGTTAGCGAAGAAGAATTGGATCGCTTATGCCTGGACAATATCGCGCGCTTCAAACGGCCCAAAAGATATCGCTTCGTCGATGTTCTCCCAAAGAACAACTATGGCAAGATATTGAAAACTGAACTACGTCAGCTGCTTGATTCAGAGAACAAGGAAAAATCAGAATGAGGCAAGTATTTGTTGCAGGTGTCGGATCGACGTCATTTGGCGAACACCATGACAGTTCAATAACGGAACTTGCCGTCGATGCAGTAAACGCCGCGATATCGGATGCGCGTGTAGACCGCGATAGGACGGGCGCACTGTATTTGGGAAACTTTGTCGGAGGTCAATTGACCGGCCAGGAGGTGCTGGCTGGGCTGGTTGCCGACGGGGCGAGGTTGCCATCTATCCCGAGCACAAAAGTTGAAGGTGCGTGCGCTGCCGGGGGTATCGCTTTCAGACACGCTTGGCGGAACGTCGCCGCGGGGAGCTGTGACGTTGCGATTGCAGTCGGAGTGGAGAAAATGTCCCACGCCACGACCTCTAAAGTGACGGAAGCGCTCAACTGTGCGATGGATATGGAGCGGGACGGCACAAGTGGTCTGAGTTTCCCCGGCTTATTTGGTTTGGCCTACCGTATGTATGAGTCCAAGTACGGAGATATTCGAAATAAAGTGAGCAGCGTTGTGGTCAAGAATAAACATAACGGTTTAAGCAATCCTCTCGCACAAATGGGCGCTGCCGTGTCAGCGATGGATGTAGAAGAATCCATGTTGATCGCTGACCCATTGAGGTTGTATGACTGCTGTCCAATTAGCGATGGTGCCGCTGCTGCGGTTCTCGTCTCGGAGGAATGTATAGCAGAGCACTCTCATAGAAGCGGCTATCAGCCCTTGGTCGAGGTGCTTGGTTCTGCGCAGACCCGAGGTGCTCCATTTATATCCGGTCATTCAAGCCTGTGTAGTTTCGAAGCAACGGTTGAAGCCACCCGGCAGATTTATGAAATGACCGGTATCGGACCCAAAGATCTTGATTTTGTTGAACTGCACGACTGTTTCTCTATAGCGGAAGTGCTTGATAGCGAGGACATAGGCGTTTGCCCGAGAGGTCGAGGTGCCGATTGGGCACACGAGGGCCGAACTGGCATTGATGGTGAGATCCCGATCAATCCATCCGGCGGCCTCCTGGCCAAAGGGCACCCCGTCGGTGCCACCGGGCTCGGTCAAATCTACGAAGCAATCTGCCAGCTCCGCGGCAATCATCCCAACCAGATCAAAGATGCTGCGACGGGATTAACCCATAACCTTGGCGGCACTGGCGTGGCTTGCACGGTTAATTTGCTCCGGCGCGCCGATGCCTGAGTCAAGCCGTCTGGTCTGCTGTCAGTCTTGTGGAAAGCTCGATTTGCCAAGAACACGGTCTTGCGCAATCTGCGGCGGTACATCATTTGTCGCTACGACATCGCGTGGTGTCGGAGACTTGATCAGCTGGACAGTAATTCGCCGGTCGTCATCCAACTTCCGAGATCTCGGGGTTTACGCCGTGGCCCTCGTTGACCTCAAGGAAGGTCTTCGTCTTGTAGGGCGCTTACAGGAGCACGACCCCCCCCCAACAGTTGGAGATGAGGTTCGGATCGTCAGATGGGTTGAAGATGTACCGATCTTCTCGGCTGAACACCAATAGAATTGGTCGTCGAGGCGATCATTTCGTACATACAGCGTATTGGTTGATAGGTTTGGCTTGGAAAAGCGGCTCGTAATTACTGTCACCGCTTATCGTTACCGCTATAAAATACTCAGAGATGTTGAACGACCAGCAAAACACTTGCGTAGTGATCTAGTCGGTGACCG
>CAZAHE010000117.1:0-1620 GCA_964484965.1 uncultured Acidiferrobacteraceae bacterium
ATATTCTGTTCTGTTCGATAACAAAGAAGTGCGGATTTTGTTAAATATTTGATGATGTATGAATATAAAGATAAACCACGGCCCGTTAGTGGATAGGTGATTACAACTGTTGGAAAAAATGTCAGTGCCTTATATAAGAATCGTGGTTCGCCAGACAACCAAAGAACTAAAATTTCCCAATCTTTGAACTCGCTGGCTAAGTGGGCTTCAAGATGATCAAAAACGGGAATCTCTCGCTGTGGCTTGTTGACAACACATAATAATCGTTTTTTTTTCGCCATATCGTTAACTTTAACTGACAATGTAATAACTGGTTCGCCCGCTCACGACATCGTAGATACCAATTTCTGCATCGGCGCCCTCGGTTGGGGCGGCTACTGCAATGCAGTCAAGTGAATCCAAGGAAAAGGTCTGCCAGTCCAATGAGTAATGCCAACTATGTGGGGTAATATCGAAATCAAAATTATCGAAGTAGTAATTCCCCTGTTTGTCACGTATGGCAAGGAATGGCTGAGGGCCAAAAATACCTTGGACGGTTTTTGCCGTCAGTCTGGCCAGTGATGACGATTTGTGTGCCACTGCAATTTTTAAACCTAACGGGCTTGTATTTGAGAATTTGGTGTGGCTGCGCGCGGCTTGCTTTGCTGTGGAATATTTAAAGCGCACGTGGGCCCATTTTTGAGACGCAATTTTAATCATATTTCTAAGACGAGCAATATCCGGGGCTAGATGCCTGAAATCGTGGTTGGTGAACGCAAGAATGGAAGAGCCATGCTCGTGTGCCTCCATAAATGCTTGGTCAACATCATTTTGAGTGATTACGCGCAGTCGGCCCTGCATGTTAAGAGAGCGAAATAACCATCTGCGGCACTGCCCTGAAGATTGGTAGTCATTATGAGAAGGGTGATATCCCAGCCAGTTTGACGGTGCACGGCGCCAGTCGCCAAACCTGCCGTCAGCGAGGTCAGGGTGGTCATCAACTGCATCTGTCGCCTGGTTTGAAAAATCGTATGGCATCCACTGTTCTAGAAACCAGTGACTATCGGGCCGGAGAGTGTGGAAACCAGCTCGGAAAACGGTAGGAAACCATTGTCGCTCAATAATTTTCCGGGCGATGATTTCAAAAAGATGATTTGAATTTAAATAAAATGTGGCGCAGGAATGAGCCTTCTTGTTATAGGGCAAGGGATGGTAATGAAAATAGACTGCATCCCTTTGGTTTTTCTCATGAGTAAGTAAAGAACGGTAATGATCAAATACTTTATGATGACCTAGATCCCGCAATCTTGGATTATCTTCAAATCCAACATGATCGAGACAAAACCAATTATAAATCCAGCTTGCGCCGTCGCTGTCAGGCAAAATATTCCGATATTCATGAGTTAAAATTTTATCAAGCATTGCATCGATACTACCCCAATCCCCCAGGTAAGATAGGTTTTGAGCAGCAAGTAATGATTGTATTGGCCTTGTCTTGTCGCCGAGATCAATGTCGCCATTTTGGAGACTGATAAGGTTTTCCAGTGATTCTTCTATCGAGACGTCAAATATGTAATTTAAACGTTCAAATGTGGCGCCTAAGTCTTCAACCAAGGGACCTTCTGCATCAATTGCATGAAC
>CAZAHE010000117.1:1720-3467 GCA_964484965.1 uncultured Acidiferrobacteraceae bacterium
AATGTCTCTGCCTCGGCGACCACAACTAACTCAATTACTTTTCGGTAATTGTCATTTACGATCCTAGCCATTTCATTGGAGATATCTGCGGCATAAACATTAAGTTGTTTGTCAACTAAAATAGGAATGCTACGTCCCAACCCACTACCAACTTCAAGAACCTTTTCATTTGGATTTAAGACCAACTGATTTAGAAGCATCCGGTAAATTGAAAGGCCTGAGATCTTTTTGTCATTAAACAGAATACTTTTAACTTCTGAGTTTTCAGCTTCTTTGGTGCGTGCTTCCCAATAGTCTGCGTATTCTCGATCCCAGTACTCTGCCCGTTTCATACTGCTCCTGCTCTGACAGCACCTGCCAACCCCCAATCCAATTCAGTGGAGTCAGATGATCGACTTAATGATTTTAGCCCCTTTCGTCTGACAACTTGCTCAATATACTCTTTAGCAGCTATTGGGTTACCAAATTCATCTGCCAAGCTTTTTGGTACCCATATTGACTCCCATAATGTAAATTGGTCCCAATCATCTGGGTCTACGATCCAAATTCCCAATTCATTACCGAGGTAGGATGTACCTCTGTAAGATACTTTAGTAATTTCTTTCATTGCCAATTCATATAATTCTGACCCCGGTATAGGAGTAAGAGCAGAGTTTGAGACGTATTCTAGTTTTAAGTCGTCAATAAACGCTTGAGTTGCTTGAAGTGTTCTACTTGTTTCAGTTGGGCTACCTGCCATAAAGAGTCCCTTGACTTCCAATCCAGCCTCATGAGCAATGCGTACTCCATTCTGTATTTTGCTGAGGTCTGTACGTTTATCGAAGAAATTTAAAATATCAGGGGAGGCGGATTCGATTCCGAAAGAAATTTGATGGCCACCGTTATTGGCAAGTCTCTTCAATTGGTCAGGAAATATGGGGTGAACCCTACCAATGACAGCGAAATTGTATCCACCATTTTTATAGCCCCCTCCGCGTCCCACCTTTTCTAACTCTTCGCAAAAGCCGTCAAGGAATCGTGGGTGTGCGGTACCTTGGTCATCCGTAATGAGGAAGTCTCGATAACCCCATCGCTCTTCTAACCATAAGAGAAGTTTAACGGTATATTCTGGCGAATGTATTCGGAGTGTGTGTCCATGGGTCGACATATCACAAAACTTGCAATGTTGTGGACATCCCCGCGAGGTAATCACCGAGATAGATGGTTTATTTCGATAGGTAATTTCTGAAGGACAATAATTATTTGTTGGGTCTGCCAAAAGATCGTAGGCGGGTACAATTGGTCCATTGTTTCCGCCAAGTAAATCTAGATCACGAGAAGGAACTCCAAGATTTGTTACGTAATAACCACAGCCAATTTCCGTGACTTTGATGTGGCTTGGAATAGGGGCAGCTTGCCCACTAATTTGCCAGACAAGTCCGGGGATCATTCTCGGGTCTTCTTGACGTTCTATAAGAGTTATAAGATCTAGAAGGGGCTTTTCTCCTTCACCGATAATACCGTAGTCCATACCGTCAAAACGTCCCAAAATATTTTTGCGGCGGCTAAGTTCCATAGACCTGATACCCTGACTATAGTACCCACCTCCAATTCGTTTATTAGAGCCCTGTCTGACACTGAACACGGCCGATACTTGATGGCCGCCGTAAACGATTATTAGGTTTTTGCCCAATCTGTTACGAAGTCGATAAGCAATATCTTGACATGAAGAGTGGGAAATTATGGTTGAGGTTATACCGACAAAATC
>CAZAHE010000117.1:3567-7245 GCA_964484965.1 uncultured Acidiferrobacteraceae bacterium
TTATCTTGCTTGATTAAAGACATACTGAAAATTTCCTGACTTTCAATTGCACCAACTAAGCCTTTGTGTGCTACTGCCACCGAGCGCATGGTAAAATCAAAAGGCGAATCATTTTTTTCCAGTTTAGGCACACAATGGAACAACATATCACCACTGTCCAAACCCTTACTCAACATATGAATCGTTGCTCCAACATATGCAGGATTACCATCATAAAGAGCCCAAAAATTGCATGAAGAACCCCTATAATATGGTGACAATCCCATGTGAATGTTCAATGCATTTCTCTCCACTAAGAAATCAATCAACCAACCTTTGATATAGCTGGCACCAAACACAACAAAGACATCTGCTAACAGCGCTTCAGAGAGTTGCCGCTCTGAAAGCATATTTAAGTCATTACTTTTCAACGCTAGCGTCCTGACGTTGCTCGGCAGAAACTTAATATCTCCAAATACTTTTCGTTCCGCCTGAATTACATAGTTAAAGTATTCCTGCATAATTGCTGATTTCTTGAAAAAATCACTCACTTGCCCTGGAAAGACAGTGTTAACCTCACTTACAAAATAAACTGTATCAGCAATATTAGAGAGTTCTTTTGCGAGATTAATGTGTCTAGGCTGATTACTACTGAAAAGTGTTATCTTCATTTTTGCATCTCCCTAAAGATATTTGCATGATCATCTCTTGGAACTTCTAAAGAGCTTTTAATCTCTTTTATGCTCAAGCTTGATCTAAACCCAATTTTAATTCCCATATCATTTAGGATGGATAACGTGTCTTGGTTGTAATCACCACATGGATGAGCCATAGAAACGACTGAGCCTTTACCTAGTACACTCTCTAAGTGATGCATATTTTTTGAATATTCCAACTGTTGATCTTCGCGAGAAAGCTTACTCATTTGCGTTGGATGGGTGACTGAATGTAATCCAACCATGTGTCCTTCTTTGTACAATGCTTTCAAATGATTTTCGCTAATCCAAAGATTTTTTGACGCTTCTTTAACATTAAATTCTTTTGCGTCCATGAATTTGAGCATCAAATTATTATAATTTTGAGCACCCAAAACTTGATCACGTAAATACCTAAACCACTTGTCCGATTTTGTGTAGAATGGGAATGCAGCTAAGTAGTCTATGTTCTTATACGTTTCTTGAGCGTTCCAATATATTGACTCATCCGCAGCCCTAACTTCTTCAAAAAATTGATCATAAAAATTCTCAAGACTTTCAAAACTTGTTGTTCTGAAGTACCTGAAAATCTCCAAGAAATCAGGTTTTTCTGTGAAGACAGAAGAGTAAACAAAGAAAAAGGCTTGGATTTCTCGCTCCCGGAGAATTGGCACTGCGATATCCCATTGACATAATAGCGCATCATCAAACGATAAACATATTTCTTGGTTCTTTAAGTTGCTACTCTCAAATTTTTCCAAATAATCAGAAGCACTAAGTATTGTGTGTCGTCGAGCTAACCAGTCTAACATTTTTTCGAAATCGCCCGCACTCAAGCTTCCTTGCGCTGGCAGATGATGTTCGTTGTGGAAATGATGGAACATGATTGAGTGAGTCATGTTCATTTCTTCTTTCTACCTTTAGCCAACGCACTTTTAAGAATCCCTAGTGTAAAGCTAAACTCTTTGCATAGTTCTTTCACATTCTTCAGTTCTTCTACTCGTTCACGCTTTTTCGCTTCAACTATCTGTGCTTGAAGCTGTTCCATCCCAGCTTTCAGGTCTTCAGACAATCTTAAAATTAATTGGCTGCTAAACAGCATTTTCTCTAGCCAACATTTCTAAAGGTATCAAAAAATGCTTCGAGTTGCCCCTCCATCCAAGGGTAAAGAAACTCCATTAATATAACTAGCTTCTACAGTCGCAATAAATAGAACGGCTTGTGCAAATTCAATAGGAGAGGAGATAAAACCAACTGGCACAGCTTGCGACAATCTTTCTACAGCTTCATCGAGTGCTTCACCAGTTTGCTTAATCTGATCTTGTACTAATGAATAAAAACGATCTGTTTTACATCCACCTGTCAATATCGTGTTTACTGTAATGCCATAATTAGCTACCTCACGCGACAAGGTTTTTGAGAAGGATGCAACCCCAGACCTAGTAACATTAGATAATGCCATTCCTTCGCTAGGCTCTTTAGCTAAGACAGAGGTTAGAAAGACAATTCTACCCCATTTTTTTTTCATCATGCTGCCTAAAACTTTTTTGGAAAGAAAAATAGCACTTAATAAATTACCATTGATCGCATCGCTCCAGTCATTATCATCGGTATCCATTATTTTTTTTGGAGGAGGTCCTCCAGAATTATTAATAAGGATATCAATTGACGATGAAAAATATGATTCCGCCTTATCAACCATTAACTCACATTGAGAAAGAAATTTTAGGTCTGTCGAATATCCAATAATTTTTCCGCCATTATTCTCTTTAATTTTTCTAACAGCATTGTCCAAAATACTCTCATTGCGAGCGCATATTGCAACATTTGCACCGGCTCTATAAAATTCTTGTGCTATCGCAAAGCCTATTCCTTTTGATGCAGCAGTCACTAGCACAACCTTACCTTTAAAGTCATAATTAACCATTTATTTCTTCAACCCCACCCACCAATGATAAACATTTTCTATAAAAGAAATTACAGATATCATAATGTCTAATTTTTTACTTTTATTTTAATGCCATCACCAACTGACTGTTGGAATAACTTAACCTTAGAGGTAATTTCCCCAACGCGATCCAAGCTAATCGCATGGACATCATCCGGGAATTCCAAATCCATAGACCCCTTGATATAGAAAAATATTGATTCTGGATTGAACCCTAAAGATAGATAAATAACATCCATAATTTTACAATGGTGCCCGTACGCAATAGGTAAATCATATTTTTGCTGCATTACTCCAATTGCTCTCATATTGACATCATCAATTTCATGGCTCAATTGAGTATGTATCAGCTTCAAGCGACCATCATCAGAATTGAATTTATTAATCAAATTATCGATTTCTTGATATGTATTCATACCAGTTGACACATAAATATACTTTACAGTCGAACAAAACAGTTCAGTTATTAGATCACTATTCAGCATATCCTTACTTAATACCTTATAGAAATCTACCTTTAGTGCCTCAAATTTTCCAATTTTATCAATATCGTCTATTGCTATCCCAATTTTTTTCCCAACGGACCTCACTTTCTTAAGAAAATCTATCAGTTTTTCATCTTCCAACCTATATTTTCTAAATCTAAGGTCATCAAAAAAGGATTCTTTGAGTATTTGCACCGTTACCGCATCAACTTCAGAATCCCTAATATATTCAAAATAACTATTTAAGAGGTTTAAATCACCAAGGTGATTAAGCCCGATTTCAGCCACAATCATATTCAAAAACCTCCGCGAGTCATGTAACTACAACTTTGGGGATATTTATTCGGAAGTCTCCGTTAGTTTTGGTCCCACCTTCCTCCTAAACAACCACCAAAGTTATTTGCCTTTCAACATTGTTCTACAACTTATTTCCCCTATTGAAGAAAACTGACAGGACTGCGACAATTCTTCTACAAATCAAATTGATAATTCTTTCTTTTGAAAAAGTGTTTTATAATTCAGACATATAAAATGTGGCAAAATAAACGCATAATTTCCATAATTCCTGCAC
>CAZAHE010000118.1:0-7121 GCA_964484965.1 uncultured Acidiferrobacteraceae bacterium
GTACGCCATGTATGGCGGATCTTATCAATTCGTCGCCGTCTATATCGTTATTTCTTGAACGATCCTCCGGATCTGTTTATAGGTGTAGATGTGCCGGATTTTAACTTGAGTCTTGAGCGCCGGCTAAAGAAAGCAGGTATTCCAACCATGCATTACGTTGCTCCGACTGTATGGGCATGGAGACACTATAGAATTTCTAAGATTCGCAAAGCGGTGCAGTCGTTATTGGTATTGTATCCTTTTGAACAATTGTATTTTCAAAAATACGGCATTGCCTCCCATTTCGTCGGGCATCCAGCGGCAACGCAATTGCCAGAGCGGCCTGATACGGGTTTGTATCTTGAACTAGGTCTCGATCCAGAACGCGAGATTGTGGCTTTGTTGCCGGGAAGTCGTGCCAGTGAAATCCACCGCCTTGCACCGATTTTTGTCGAGGTTGCACAGCGTTTGCGGACCCAACGCACAGGAATCCAGTTTGTTGTTCCATTTGTCAACCGTCGCATGCAGGCGTTGTTTCGTGAAGAGATAGGGCATGGTATTCCCGGTCTCAATCTCATAGAGATTCTTGGACGCTCGATGGAGGTGCTGTCAGTTGCAGATGTGGCGGTAGTCGCTTCAGGTACCGCGGCATTGGAGGCGGCCCTCTTAGAGCGGCCCTTAGTGGTGGCCTATAAGGTATCGTGGCCGACCTATTTGATGGTCAAATGTGTATCGCGACTGCAATATGTCTCGATGCCGAATTTTTTAATTGGAAAGCCCGTTGTGGCGGAGTTCCTACAGCAAAAAGCCAAAGCGAGTGCAATCGGGCAAGAAGTGATAGAACTTCTTGATAATGAACCTAAGCGAATGTCTTTGCTGTCTTATTTGCGTGAAATTCGCCCGGCATTGAGTCGCGATACAAACCGGGAAATAGCCGATTTAGTCTGTAAATACAGGGGGTCCGTGAGCGATGGCTCTATGCCTGGCCGGTGTTGATGAAGCCGGCCGCGGCGCTCTAGCGGGTCCTGTGGTGGCGGCTGCGGTTATATTCCCGGATGCGAAACATTATCCCGATGTTCGGGACTCGAAGAGGTTGACGGCGTTACAGCGAGCGCGACAAGCTGAGGTTATTCAGCGCCAGGCAAAATTGTGGGCAATAGCGCTGGCAACTGTTGAGGAAATCGACAATCTCAATATCCATCATGCCAGCCTGCTTGCTATGAAGCGTGCAATCGACCTATTGGGTATCGAGCCCGACTATGTATTGGTCGACGGCAATCATTATCCGTTAATCAGCACACCAGGCAGGGCATTGATCAAGGGTGACAACCGTGTTTCTGAAATTTCGGCAGCATCTATTTTGGCAAAAACTGCGCGGGACGCATTGATGACAGCGCTCGATAAAACTTATCCCGGCTATCACTTTCAACAACATAAAGGTTATCCAACCGAAAAACACTTGGCCGCATTGTCTATTAACGGTATTAGTGCTTGCCACAGGCTTAGTTACCGACCGGTCGCTGCACTATTGGATGGTCGAAAATGACTGCCCTTAGATTCCTTGACCTGTTTCCGTTCTGGTGTACGCTGGGTGGGCATCCTGTAGGTGAATGATGCGATGAGTTACGTCCACTTGCAGGTTCACTCGCAATATTCGATCAGCGATAGCTTGGTGCGTTTGCCTCAACTTGTCGATGCAGCAAAAACTGGTGGCATGCAGTCGCTGGCATTAACCGATGACTCGAACCTATATGCGGCGGTAAAGTTTTATAAAGCCTGTACGGGAGTTGGTATTAAACCGATTATTGGGGCCGACGTGAGAGTGTCGGTATCCCAAGCTGATGATAATAAGGGACGATTGACTGTATTGTGCCGAAATAATGCCGGCTATCATTTCTGTGTGGGGTACTGACTCGAGCTTATCTCAAGCGTCAAATTCACAGCACTGTCTCTGTCGAGTACAAGGAGTTGTTGCACGGTGCGAATGACCTTATAGCTCTTTGTGGAGCAAACGATAGTCATCTCGGGCAACTAATCCAAAGTGAACAACTGGGTAAGGCGCATGACTTGCTTCGCCAGTATCGGGAAGCCTTTACAGACAACAACTTTTATATGGAGGTTGCTCGAGTCAGTCGTCCCGGCAATGAAATGCGCGAGGACGGAATTCTAGCGCTGGCTTCGAAAGAAGCACTACCAATAGTCGCCACCAATCGCGTTCGTTTTCTTCATGAACGTGAATTTGACGCGCACGAAATTCGGGTTTGTATCCACGACGGGGACACCCTTGATAATGCGAAGCGACTGCGTCGTTTCGCACCCCAACAGTGGTTAAAGCCGGCTTTAGAGATGAAAAGTCTTTTTTCGGATTTGCCGGGGGCGCTTGAAAATTCGGTTGAAATAGCAAAGCGTTGTAACGTGTTTTTCAATTTAGGGCAGACGCATATGCCGACATTCCGCGGTGCGGCGGGTAAAAACATTGGCCGACAGCTTGAAGAAGATTCAGTCAAAGGCCTAATGACGCGTTTGTCCGATTCTGATAGCGCTATTGACGGTCAAGTGCCCGTTGTGGCCCCGACCTATCAGAACAGGTTGAACAGTGAAATTGGAACGATAATTGATATGGGTTTTGCTGATTACTTTCTCGTAGTAGCCGAATTCATCCGCTGGGCGCGGGACAGGGATATCCCGGTTGGCCCTGGTCGTGGCTCAGGCGCTGGCTCACTGGTGGCCTGGGCATTGGGTATTACTGAGATTGATCCTATCCGTTATGGTCTTTTATTTGAGCGATTCCTGAACCCGGAAAGGGTGTCATTACCAGACTTCGATATTGACTTCTGCATGAATCGCAGGGACGACGTAATCGAATTTGTCTCTGAACGCTATGGTCGTGAACGTGTTGCCCAGATTATTACTTTCAATTCCCTCGCAGCCCGAGCAGTGGTCCGAGACGTGGGCCGAGTGATGGGCCATAGTTATGGCTATTGCGATGTGCTCGCCAAAATGGTGCCGTTTGAAGTGGGAATGACATTGGATAAAGCGCTGGCCCAAAGTCAGGAATTCGCACAACGCTATAAAACAGAGGCGGAAGTCACACAGTTGATTGATAACGCCAGACTGCTTGAAGGTTTAGTGCGTAATCCAGGCAAACATGCTGGTGGGTTGGTAATTGCGCCGCGTCCTCTGACTGACTATACCGCTCTTTATTGGGAGCCGGGGATGGCGCAGCCGGTAACCCAATTAGATAAAGATGATCTTGAGGCTCTTGGTCTAGTGAAGTTTGACTTTCTCGGCCTACGTACATTGACGGTAATCGACTGGGCAGTTAAGACGATAAATTTTCGGCGCACCAATAGCGGTGGCTTGCTCGACATTGAAGATATCCCGCTTGACGATGCATCAACATTCGATCTGATTCGATCGGGGCGTGCCACGGGTCTATTTCAGTTGGAATCCAGGGGAATGCAGGATTTGATCCGTAGACTGCAGCCGGGCAGCTTCGAAGATCTTATAGCTTTGGTGGCGTTATTTCGACCGGGACCATTGCAGTCGGGAATGGTGGACGACTTTATTAATCGCAAGCAAGGACGTCAGGCTGTGCGTTATCCCCATCCTGATCTGGAAGCGATTCTTAAAAGCACCTATGGCGTGATTCTTTATCAAGAACAGGTCATGCGCATTGCACAAGAACTCGCCGGTTATACACTTGGGGCTGCTGACTTGCTTCGTCGGGCTATGGGTAAAAAAATGCCCGAAGAGATGGAGAAGCAGCGAGAAGTGTTTCTGTCGGGTGCTGTTGAACGTGGCGTAAATCTGCGCTCTGCTAGACATATATTTGATTTAATGGAGCACTTTGCGGGTTATGGTTTTAACAAGTCGCATTCGGCCGCTTATGCACTATTGTCGTATCGAACGGCTTTCTTAAAAACGCATTATCCGGCGGAATTTATGGCTGCCTCTCTGTCGGCCGACATGGATCATACTGACAAAGTTCAGATATTGGTTTCTGAGAGTGTTAAACAAGGACTGGCTGTACGACCACCTGATATAAATTCTTCGAACTATCATTTTGCGGTCCCCGCAGTTGACGAGGTCTTGTATGGACTAGGCGCTATTAAAGGAGTCGGTGAGAAGGCCATCGAATTCATCATCAACGAACGCTCAGAGCGTGGTCCGTTTCATGATTTATATGACTTTTGTAGCCGGGTGCAGTCACATAAGGTAAATAATCGAGCTTGTGAGGCGCTTATTGGATCTGGTGCGATGGACTCGATAGGCCAGGATCGGGGCCAACTCGACGCAGCTTTGCAGGAGGCTCAGAGCGCTGCGGAACAGGTGCACGAAAACTCACGTCTCGGCCAGGACGATATGTTTGGCCTTGAAACCCACCGGACACAGATGGCGGAAACGGCAAATAAAGTGCGTTGGTCAAGCATCCATCGAATGGAGCGGGAATATCAGAGCTTAGGGCTTTATCTGACCGCACATCCCGTAGATGAATATAAGAATGATCTCAAACAACTTACCGACGGTGCCATTGGTACGATTACGGCAAGGCCTGAGCGTTCAGTCATTGTTGCTGGATTACCGGTGGCAACACGGCAGTTCAGGACCCGCCACGGTGCACAGGGTGCGTTCGTTACGCTCGCTGATCGTAGTGGGCAGATAGATGTCATCCTGGATGGTGATCTCTTGCAGTCAAGCAGACATATGCTTGATCGTGGTGTACTGCTTGTGATCGAAGGCGTGACATTATTAGATGACCGCACAGGAGACCTGCAAATTAAAGGCACAATCGTGAACCCGATTACCGAGGTGCGATCGGAACGGCTGTCGAAGCTGAGCGTGTGCATTACCAAACATAGTGAACCAGACAAGTTTGTTCGTGTCTTGCACGATCTACTTGAACGCCATTTAGGCGGGAAAACGCAGGTGTCTATTGAGTATGTGAATGGCCACGGGGATCGAGTTGCAATTGATCTCGATTCAAATTGGCGTGTACGAGTCTCTAATGATTTGCTCGAATCGCTTTATGATGTAATGCCAGAACATTCAATTGGGCTTGTCTATGACAAAAAGTCAATTCGTCGTGGCACGTCTTTTTAATGATTGTCGATTAGCGATCTTATGACTGTGACTGACTTGCCCGCCACGACAGCTGTCCCTATAGATCGGCGTTATCTTGATTTTGAGCGACCGATTGGCGAGCTTCAGGAGCAATTGGATGAGCTCAAACGCGTCAGCTCAGACGAAAATCAGGCCGTCAATCAGGAAATCGTACGCCTTGAAAACAAAAGAGAGAAGCTGACAGAAAGTATTTTTTCTTCACTTAATGCCTGGCAAATCACACAACTGGCAAGGCATCCAGCTCGACCGTACACATTAGATTACGTCGCCAGACTCGTAGACGGTTTCATCGAGCTACATGGTGATCGAATGTTTGGTGATGATCATGCAATCGTTGCTGGACTTGGTAATCTGAATGGTAGGGGCGTCGTTATAATCGGCCATCAGAAAGGGCGAGACACTACCGAAAAACTTTTCCGTAATTTTGGCATGCCCAAGCCAGAAGGCTATCGTAAAGCGCAACGGATCATGCGACTTGCAGAGCAATTTGAGTTGCCCGTAGTGACGTTAATCGATACACCTGGCGCCTATCCTGGGGTCGACGCCGAGGAACGAGGTCAGAGTGAGGCCATTGCCAGCAGCTTGTCCACAATGACAGACTTGAAGGTGCCTTTGATTTCAGTCGTGATTGGGGAGGGTGGTTCAGGCGGGGCTTTGGCGGTTGGTGTCTGTGACCGACTGCTTATGCTGGAATACGCGACATATTCGGTGATCTCGCCAGAAGGTTGTGCATCTATTTTGTGGAAGAGTGCAGACAAAGCTAAGGAGGCAGCGGAAGCGCTGAAGTTGACATCTGCTGACTTGACCAAGCGTGGGCTCGTGGATGAGGTACTGGCCGAACCACCAGGTGGTGCTCACCGTGATATCAATCAAATGGCCGCAACAGTGCGTGATGCGGTCGTACAGCATTTGTCCGAACTGAATGCACTTCCTCTCGAGACAGTTCTTGAAATGAGAAGTAGTCGATTAATGTCATACGGTGAATTCAAACAAGCTCGCTAGTGGTTACGTGGGTGTTCTTATGACTGACACCGAAAACCCAGTAGAAAATGCTGTGATGCGCTTTGTCTACGATCATGGGGATCGGAGGATTTTAATGGCTTACAGCGGCGGGATAGACTCAACCGTATTACTGCACGCGCTATCTCGTATTGTTTCACCGGCGCAACTGGTAGCACTTCACGTCGATCATTCACTAAACAACAACTCTTCAATCTGGGCCAATCATTGTGCGCAGGTATGTCAGCAGTTGGGAATTATGATTCACACGACCGTGCAGAATTGTTCAACGAAGGCTGGTGAACAGGAAGCCCGTGACCTCCGATACCGATGGTTTACTAAACAGGTGAAAGTGAACGATGTATTGGTTACAGCACATCATCGCGATGATCAGGTTGAAACCATTATTTACAGACTCACGCGAGGCAGTGGCTTACGTGGCCTTGTAGGGATTAGGGAAAAACGCTCATATGGACAAGGCGACCTGGTCAGGCCGCTACTGACCGTTAGTCGCAGTGAAATCTATGCGTATGCACGTAGTAATAATTTGGTCTGGATAACGGATCCCACTAATGTAGATTGTTCGTTCGACAGAAATTTTATTCGTCATAAGCTTTTGCACAATATTGAAGAGCGCTGGCCTTCGAGTCGTACCAGTATTTATCGTACGGCTCAACATCTTCGACAAACACTAAGTCTGCTCGATGAAATCGCTAATGATGATTATGAAGCGATCTGGGAGGAAGCAAGCAATTGTAGACTGGGCAACCACGGCCGGATGAATATTGACAAGCTGGCAAAGTTGACAGAAGCAAGACGTGAGAATCTGTTGCGTAGCTGGCTGGATCGAGAGGGCTATCGAGCGCCCGGTTCAAAACAGATGGATGAGCTTTGGCGTCAGTTACAGGTTGCCGCGCAGGACCGTACAGTTTTGCTGCAGTGGGAAGATGCCCAATTCCGGCGCTATCAAAAATGCATTTATCTGCTTCCGCAGCAATCAACTGAATCCCAGCCAGAGG
>CAZAHE010000119.1:0-2772 GCA_964484965.1 uncultured Acidiferrobacteraceae bacterium
GGGGCCGTAACGGCGTAAATATTAAAATCAAATCCGTCACCATGAGTCAGTGCGTCAGTACCAAGTGTGACGGTAATTACATTACCGGCCACAGCCCATGTTGCATTGTTAGCTCCCGCACCTGAAGCGAGATTTCTGAAATCGACAGTCACTTCCCCAGCTTCAGCCGGTGGGTTCGTATCCGCATCATCCTTCACTGGCGTAGTGAAACCACTTGGCACTTCAACCGAAATAGTGTTAGTTTCAGCCATGGCACCAACGGCTACATAGCGAATGGTTATTTTGTTGTTAGCTGCCACCGCTACATCTGCCGCCGGATTACCACCACTTTCAACGATGGAATATCCCGCTTGCAAGCTGGCCGTTCCTGAACCCGGCAAGGCCGCATTGACCTTTACTATCAGCTGATCCCTGTCAACGCCATCCGCATCAGGTATTTGGGCGAGGGCCGCTGCTCCAGCCTGGACGATAGTAGCATCCGTTGCAGCTATGGCCACATCATCTGACCTAATAACCCAGCTGACATTGCCAGTCACAGTAGTGGGAGCGGAAACATTTTTCAGGACAAACTTGACCTTTTGACCTGGGGCCAATGTTTTCAGCGCTACATCAGTACTCACACCATAAGAAATAGGATCGGCCGTGGCTGTATCTTCGGCCAATACACCGTTTGTAGTGACAATAATATTCGCAGCACTATATGCCGCATTATTCTCACCGTCTTCATCTACAGTACCATCACCGTCGTTGTCTATACCATCAGCCAGAGCATCTATAGACCAACCGGTAGGTATTGTAAGTTCGACCCCACCCCCGTCAAGTGTCCCGGCGGTAGTATACTCGATGATATAATCCTGTTTCTGCCCAGCACCGGTTGTAACCGGAGAAATAGTAGCCGTCCCCGACCCAGCCGCAGCTCCAGCCACGGTAACACTCAACGTGTCAACTGTTGTCCAGGCCCCAGTAATACCAGCCCGCGTTTGTATCAGGAACTGGGGGCGAGTATCCGGATTCGGATCAACGGGAGCAGCAACAGCAACGGGTTGGACGTCGGCATTCTGGTATTCAATCACTAGGGAATCAACTAACGTGTCAGCATCAGCCCCATCCTGGCCTGACAAGTAGACGATATTCCAGTAAACCCCATTACTATCAAACTGTGGGAACCCCAGTGAAGTCGTATTCGCAGCAGTTACCCCAACAGCGGTCGAGGTAACATAGCCTTTAGTGCCTGGAGTCCCTTGTGGGGCGCTCCAACCAGTTGGGGCTTGGAAACGAATTTGCTGGCCATTCATTTGACCGGCAGGGGTAAAAGTGAAGCTCATGTTATTGCCGCTACTAGCAGCACTAACCGAAGTGTCTGCTGTAGTATCTCCAACGCCAGTGTACTTGGCATCTAGGGTAGCCGATCCAGTTCCCGCTACAGCCGCACCGATCAGAATATTGAATATGCCTTGCCCGCGATCTTCTTGGACCGAGGTCTCACCATCGCCATCACGGTCAGTATTCAAGTTACCATCCGTGGTGAAAATTAAGAAATTTTGACCGGTTGCATCGTAGGCTTGCGGTGACGTTACTCGCGGGGTACCAACATCGTAAGCGACACCTGAACCGTAGGTGAAAGTTACACTTTGGCCGGCCAACAGATCTGCATTACCTAAGTCTACAGTGACATCTCGGCCTGCTACCGATAATGTACGGTCTGTATCTACCACTGTGCCTTGCCCACTAACGGTCACTTTATTGAGCCACTCATCGGCTTCATTATCGGCTGCATCTATAAGTGAATCACCATCGTTGTCTACGCCATCGTGGATATTCGGTGCCGGCCAATTGTTAGGGATTCGCAATTTCAGTTGGACCTCCTTGGAGATATCAACTGCCGTTGTATAGGTAAAGTCATACGATTGATCTGGGCTACCGCCTGCAACTGTTGTTGGCATGGTAGTCGAAGTCGTCGCACTTAATGAAGAACCGTAAGCAGTGGTAACCACTACTTGCGAGTCAGTAACCGGATTTCCTGATACTACCGACCGGTTCTTGATCATTATTAGCGGGCTACCACTAGCGCCTGATTTTGAACGGACTAGGAAGCTATAATCGGCTTTACTGACCGGCAACTTGGTTCGATACTCAACAACTAAAGCTTGCGTAGCAGCGGTGCTACTGCCATCAGAACTCAGTTTGGGAATATCGACTACAATCTGCCCACCAGGGAAACTGAGAGTTGGCAGGTCATGCGACTCATCGATCTCCGTATCACCATCGTTGTCTACACCATCAGTACCATCCTCCAGTGCCACCGCTACATTAGCAGCGTTAGTCACGTTAGTGCTGGTGTTATCAAGTTTGTTTCTAACAGTAACACTGACTTCACCTTCAGCATCCACAACGCCGTCTGCCAACTTAGGCGTACTCCACCCGATCCCGCTGGAAGGCAGGACAATCTGCAACCGCCCATCTTTGATGTATTCATAATTGGCAGTAGCATCATCCAAGTTATAGATGAAACGCAGGGTCCTAACTTCACCTGCTGGCAGCGATGCTGCAAGTGTAGCTTCAGCGGTTTCATCTATCCCACCAACACCATTGTTGTCTACGCCATCATTTCCATCTGCGGCTGCGGTGACATTGACATTATCTATTGTAGCAGCGTCAGCATCGCCTTGATCTTGAGCTACGTCCAGATAAGCTGTACTGACCTTCCCTACGCCATCATCACTGATAACAGCCACTACTGGTGACGATGCGATGGGCATCCAACCGCCACCT
>CAZAHE010000119.1:2782-6736 GCA_964484965.1 uncultured Acidiferrobacteraceae bacterium
AACTTCAGCCGCATCATCTAACCCATTAACACCGTCGTTGTCTACGCCATCAGTTCCAGTACTAGCGATGGTGATATTGACATTATCTACTAGTTCATCTATAAAACCATCACCATCGTTGTCTACGCCATCAGTGGTATTGGTCTCTTTGCCTATATCTTGAGCTATGTTCAGATAAGCTGTACTGACCTTCCCCACGCCATCATCACTAATCACGGTTACTGTTGGTGATGAGGCGATGTCCGCCCAAGAACCACCTGCAGCATTGCCAGAGGATTGAACGACGAAAGTCTCTTCTCCCCCAGCCGTAACCGTATTAGCCAGAGTTGTCGCACCACTGATATTGACATAACCAGTACCATCATTGACGCCGTATAAGTAACTCGCTCGAGCATAGGTAACATCTATCGTCTGCCCAGGAATCATGTTCAAGTTGGTGACTATAATATTACCCCCAGTGGCAACGACATCACCTAGAGAAGAAGCCACTTCTCCTATTGGGTCAGCATCTGCGGCCGGGCTCACAGGTTTAGTCCACCCTCTAATTCCTCCTCCTCCTATTCCTGCCGCGGTCGGAACCTTGATCTGGATGGATCCAACCTTGCTATCAGCCTGATAGCGGATAACCAAGTTGACAGAACCAAAGCTCACGGCAGCGCCACTGTCACTGCCAGCAAAAACACTTTTGCGGAACACGCTATTACCAACGATTTGAGCACTACCAGTACCAGCGACTGAGTTTACCCTCAGCACCAGCCGGTCATTATAAATCGCGTTTGACCTCTCATAACCATCGACAGCAGTGGTCTTGGCTGCCGTATTGGTGGTAGCCGACAATTCACCGGCAGCACCCGCACCTTGAGAGAAAGTATCACTCGCACCGAACTTGGTGTAAACCCTAAACTGATAGCCGGGGCTAGTATTTTCGACCGCAATTTGGCTATCGGTCAACCTATATGTTAAGGTGATAGTCCCACCTTTGCCCATGCTGGTAATAGGAATATCCACCGCTCGGGCGTTCAAGGTCGGAAAGTACATGGAACCAATGCCCACGCCACTACTGGTAGTCACAGACACATAACCGTCAGCTATTGAGCTGCTGTTTTGCGGATTTGTCAAGAGGTTAGGCATCTCAAAACGGACATCACCACCATCCATAGTACCAACAGCTTCAAAAGTAATCACTGCCGTTTGCCCACTATTACCGGCATTAACAAATCGCTGGTTCCGGTTCCATCTGGCTGACAAAACTTGACCCTTGATCTCATTGCCGTCAAAGTCTTCCTCAGCACCCTCTTTATCCTCAACCAAGTTGTTAGACAAATAGGCGAAGCCTATACCCTTGCCCACTGGACCAACGACGACAGTAGGTGAGGTCTCAATAGCAGACAGAGCACGCCCATCATCCTCATCGGCTTCATCTACATTAGTATCACCATCATTGTCTATGCCATCACTTCCAGTACTAGACCCTTGGGATCTGATGGCAAAAGTATAAGTGCCGGCCACCACCGGAGCCGCTGCCTGAGTGGCTCCGGTGCTGGCACCATAGGTGAAGACCACTGTTCCGTTTTCATCGAGATCTATACCGCTCACAGTAAGCACCCGGCCATTAAGATCCAGCTTAGTACCTATCGCTACTGTCGGGACAGTAACAGGGGCTGTAGCACCGCTCCCATCAACATCTGTAGCTGCGGTGATAAAACCCGCATCAGTATTCGTAAGAGAGGGGGTAGTCCAGTCCGCTGGGATGGTCAACTCAACCTTACCATCGACCATCTGAGCTAGCGGTGTGTAGGTAATGGTATAGCTGGCTGTAGCCAAGGCATCTTGCGTCGTTGTATCGATAACGGCTGTACCTTTACCATCAGCCATTTCATCGACTATTAAAGCATTTGTTGGAACGATATAGGTGTTCCATTCACCGTCTTCATCTACAGTACCATCAGCATCATTATCAATCTCATCAGCAGCCGTACCATCCAGATCAGCAGTCACCGCAGCCAAAGTATCCGTGTCATCATCACCACTGGAAACTTTGACCTGGAAACTAGCTGTGGTGGTCACATCCGTAGGTACGGTTACACCACTATATGTAAAGTTGACCCGGTCTCCCCGTCTCATGGTAGTGATGTCATAGGGGACAGTGTCGTCGGCAGCTGCAGTTGCACCAAATGTCTGAGCGGTAAGTGAGGCACTACCTGTCACACCAAAGGAGAGATGATCTTTCAGCACCGTCCAACCAGCCGGGCTGATTAACTGCAACTTTCCACCATCCATTTCACCCACGGCTTCATAAACAATAGAATAGAGATTACCAGTGCTCCCAGCAGTGGCAACGTTTTGGCTAGCCAAAACACCAATTTTCCCTGACCCGGCTGCAGCTTTTCCTACTGCTACTGGGAAGTACGACAAATCGAGGGCCGCCTCGGTGGCGGTGGCGGCCTTCTTGTTTTTTATAACACTCAGCGTGCCAGCATCTGTCCCTTTAGCCTTAAATATAAACTGCGAATCTTCCTTAAAGGCAGGCGCAATAGCTTTATAGGCCACGGTTACCACTTTACCGGCCGACGACATCGATCGAATGGGCACTCGGAACTCACGACCGGCATATACATAAGCTGCGTCGAAGGTCCCTTGACTAATATCGACCAGACCATTATTAGATATCGAGCCTGCGGCGGCGTCGGCCGTTTCATTGACGAGGTCGATATTAGTTCCTTTCACCGGGGCCGGCCAATTGCCCGGAATGGTCACCGAGAACATACCGCCATTATAGATAGGACCAGCTGTTTTGTAGGTGAAAGCGAATGTCACTTCTTGCCCAGCCGAAATCGAGGTCACTTGAGCACCGCCTACCGCTGTCTTGATGCCAATCAGTGTGGCAGTGGCCGAACCGTCAGTGTCATCGCCACCATCCCCAGCACCGACATTGACGTAGCCGTGCGGGAAAAGATCTAGATAGTCGTCAGCAGGGGTAATAACTGTATTATCACCTTCGTTGGGCACTGCATAAAAAGTGAATTCGTTGTTTGGTCCTGCGCTTGCTTGAGCCACGGCACCGGAGGTGGTTCCCGTTTTACCGTAAGCAATGGTAAAACTTTCACCCAGGCGGAGCTGCTTAATTTTAACGCCAACGCCATTGCCAGAAAAGTTTCCAATTGTGTTGTCAGTATCTTCAAAAGAGACCAACTCGATAACATCAGCGTAATTTTTACCGGCTGGCACCTCAACCACTGTGTAGCCAGCGACTCCAGCTACTCCTTGCGGCGTGGTCCAACCAGTTGGCGGAATCATCTCCACGAATCCACCGTCCATGGTGCCTTCGGCTTCATAAGTGATCAAGATTTCGTGTCCCGAACTGCCGGCCGGCACGGCCTCCAGACCAGAGAAGGTAACCTTTCCACTACCAGCTGCCGCCGGTACAATAGTGATGGTCTGAGTCGCACCACTAGCCAGATTTATCGGCGTGGCACCGGCCGCATCTCCAACGCGGAAAGTAAAGGTCTTGGTCGCATTGGCCGTAACTACTGGCAAGGTGGCCGGGGTGTAGATGACGCTTAGCACATCGCCACCATCCATATCGGCAATTTTTAGACCTACGGTAGAGCCACTGACCGTCCACTGAGCATACGGGTGAGCTGTCGCTAGCCCAGTATCAGTAGTTTCCGTGGCGACAATCAGGTTACCTCCATCTTTTGCTGCTCCAGGAACCGGTGCTTCTAGATCACTGGGAAAGACAATCTCTAGCGTCCCGTTGTTCAGAAAGTCAGCGGGTGCCCCCCCAGTCCCCGGTGCGGTGTAGTTAAATTGGATAGCCTGATTGGCTGTGCCTGAGACCAAACCGGTATAACTGTTCGTCCCCACTTCATCAGGTTCATCGATCTTAGTGTCACCATCGTTGTCTACGCCATCAGTATCTTGAGGGGTCACTGTCCCAGAACCATTAGCAGA
>CAZAHE010000120.1:0-6735 GCA_964484965.1 uncultured Acidiferrobacteraceae bacterium
TCAGCGGGTCGCAGGTTCGATCCCTGCACGGCCTACCAGTAAAAACCTAGTGTTTCCGACGTTCTCACACCAAACCCACCGTAAAACTCCGCGCTTTTGCGCGGAGTTTTTTGTTTTCTAATTACCCTAGGTTTTCCGTATAGCGTTCTGTAACTCTCTACAAAGGATTGGCGCTTTTTTTGATGCATGAGCAGCTGACTCCGGATCAGCGGTTGTAGCGAGGTCTATAGGAAACCATCACATGAAACTGTCGATGCACTATTTGAGGTGGGTTCTGTCTGGAATATAGTTTTGGTATGAAACAGTGACAAAGCCAAGTAGTTCTCGGTGTGCAGCATGGATATGACCGCTGGGCGGCGATATACGATGAGGATGCAAATCCACTTCAGGCACTTGAGCAACCTCGTTTCCGGGATGCATGTGGTGAGGTTGCCGGATTGACAGTCTTCGATCTGGGTTGCGGTACTGGCCGTCATACGTAGTGGCTTGCTAGTAGGGGTGCTATCGTCACTTCTGTAGATTTCTCAAAAGAAATGTTGTCAAAAGCTCGTCGTAAGGAAGAGGCAGAAGCGGTTAGTTTTGTAATTCATAATCTTCATGAGCCGCTTCCATTTAAGCAGCGAGAGTTTGATCTTGTTGTCAGTGGATTAGTGTTGGAACACCTTACTGATCTCAATGAGTTTTTCGTCAAGATATATCAAGTGTTAAAGCCGTCCGGATGTGCTGTTGTCTCTGCAATGCATCCGGCTATGTTTTTGCGTGATAGCCAAGCACAATTTACGGATCCTCAGTCAGGTGAGGTGATTCAGCCTGGTAGCCTGTCTCACCAAGTGAGTGAGATGCTCATGGCTGGTGTCAATGCAAAGTTCTATCTCGCGGCAGTTAACGAATATGCTCCCGACAGAGAATTTGCTAAGCAATATCCTCGCGCAGAGAAATATTTTGGCTGGCCCATGCTCATAATGATGTGTCTGGTCAAGTGAAACATTACCTTTTTGACGAAGCCAAGCAGTTCACTGTGTTAGTCGAGCGTTTGCGGTAAGCAACAGGCCAGAAGCCCCACAAGCGTAAGAAATAAGTGGCCCTACCTGTGGCCCTAAAAATTTACGAATCGCAAATAAATGCTTTGTTTAAGCCATTCGTCCTGTGACTCTTAATCAGCGGGTCGCAGGTTCGATCTCTGCACGGCCTACCGGTACCCCCCCCTTTTGGTTAGCTGGTGAATAGATGTCGCGGTAGATATAGTCAGTTCAAGAAAAGACATATCACACACAGACCAGTCGAACCAGATAGATGCCAAAGCGTAGGAGGGAACGATGACAAAGCTATGTTCAAGTTTACTTTTTGTATTGTTGATCAGTACAGCAAACGCGGACGAAAACCTATTCGGCAGTTGGCAATCCGAAGATGGCACGCGATACGACTTTCTGGATGGCTTCAAGCCCAACGCAGGTGCAGTGATTTTGTACGAGAAATTTCTCGTCAGCGGCGTCGGAAAATGGAGTACCACGCCCGATTCAAAAGAACTAAAGATTGGATATCGCAGTTCTCCCTACGATATCTCCGCGGATGGTAAGAGCCTGACTTGGGGGCCGAGCTATTCGAAAAAGACCTATAAGAAAGTCGCAGAATTAAAACTCGAGCAGATGATTGACCTGAAAAAAGATCCGGATGCGTTTATTCAAGACCTTACCGGGTTCATATGGTCGAACTATGCATCAAAAATTGGTGAGACAACGTTTACACGGACGTTTTCCAGTACAGAAGGCGTGCGCACGCAATTCGATAAAGAGAACCAATTGCGTGACTTGAGTGCTTGGGGTGTGGCTTCCGGCGTGCTGAAGATCGGTAGTACTGTTTACCTGGAGGCGCGTATCACGCCATCGTATTTGCTGGCGATGGACAAAAGGGACAATTTCATTGTGCTCAAAAGGGGCAAAAGCCAGGCAAAATTGCCGCGCACCGCCTTGAAAGATGCAAGAGAAAAGTTCCTTATTTCGTTGACGACTGGCGCCTGGCAGATTCCCCGCACCACACCGCTGATATACCGGTTTCGTCCACTTGAGGGAGATTTGAAAGGGCTCGTGTTTGAGGAGACGGACAATAAACTGACCAGTACGGCAGGGTGGGAGTTTTCTGCTGCCACTGGTGCGATCAAAATCCGGGGCACAGAGTATCCGGGTGGCCTGGTTATTGGTCAGCTGCTGGTGTTTGTAAGAAGCAACGGCGACCAGAAAATGTACTATCGCGACGACTCCGTGGACAAAAAGCATTTTACGACCGCCGACACCCGCACTATAGCCTTGAGTGAACGAACTGCACCTGAGGTGGTCGAGGCCATCGGACGGCAGTTATCAGTATCGGACACATTTTATCTTTTCGAGTTCAATGTAGATGGGCGAACGGGTTTTCGCCATGAATGGCAATCAAAGCCCTTTCAGATTACAGCCGAAAACCTGAAGATCAGTGATTACTACACTTACAAGAAGATGTATCTCGTCGAAGACTATGTGGCGCTAGGAGATCGCGGTACTGCCTTTAAGATCGACACGCGAGTCAGTCGCTTAAGGCCAAAGAGCGATGCGGAAGCGAAAACCGACGCAGAAAAGGCGAGTAAAGAGCTAACGGTTTTGCGTGAAGGAGGCGTTAAACTGGTGATCACTCGTACCGATGGTTCCGTAGAGAGAATTAAATTACCGCTCAAGAGTTTAGAAGGTCTCAAGTCAATGGAAGTTGTCGTCGAATGACCAAGCACTTTTGAGGACATCGCTGCAGGAGTCCGAGTGAATCAAAATACGGTGGTAGCAGAATGTTGCTGATGCGATAAAAGGCGTTGGCTTGCGGGCACTGATCACTCATGGCGCGGGTTTTCGATCAGGCCGCTGCTCTAAAGCTTCACTCGGTGGGCGCGCGATCAGCGGCTTGATATGGCCACCAACCATCATCGGTCGATGAGGGGGCATTGGTCTGGTGTATGAGTCGCGCCTTCAGTTCAAGGGCTTGGTCGACTGTGTGAGGCGAGGATGGCAGTCCGTTAAGTCGCGTTCGCTGGCGAGCCGCAGCTTACTGGGCCTGATCGTCTATTCTGTGCCGTATACATTGTTGTGGGTGTCAGCGGATCTGCCTTTCCCATATGTCACGTCTAAAACCATTCTGGTAACGCTTGTAATTCTGATTGCGGCGATTGTTCTGATAGTCAGTCGAGCTGCAATAACCATTACTCGGTTCGACATTCTTTTCCTGCTGTGCATTGGGTGTGGATGGCTCACCGGTGTGGCGAACGGGAATCCAGGATTGAGTTTTTATTCCACTCTCGAGCGTTGTAATGGTGTCGCGCTGCAATTGGTATTGTTGTTGTATCTCGTTGTGCTGAGAAGCTCGAATATCGACTGGCGAATGTATTGGGGCACTATGGTTTCGCTGTCGGTGATCTTGGTGGTGCACTTGGCAATTCAGAATGGCCTTGTTCGTGAATTGACGGAAACTTCGTTGTTGGGCAACAAAGCTTATCTAGCGGGATTTCTGGTTCTTTGCGCCCTTGTGAGTTTATGGCTTGCTAGAAGCGTTAAGGTTGTAGCGCTCCAGTGGTTCCTCTATGCAGTTGCCGCAACACAGATTTTTGTCGCACTGCTGACAAACAATCGTTCGGCGATGGTCGGTTGCGTTTCAGCAATGTTGTTTTTTCATTTGTTTCCTTCCTTGATTAAGGTTGTGGGCCGACGCAGAGCCTTGGCAACCATGGTATCGGCTGTATCGGTCGGTGTTTTGCTGCTTATCTATTGGGTTACTGAGCATGCAGCATGGTTCCACAATGCGGCAATAGCATGGGATCAGTCATTTCGCACTGCATCGATGGCGGCACGTCTTGATATGTGGGGCAGCGCCGTACGCATGTTTATTGATTCCCCTCTTTTTGGTTCAGGGCTTGGAAACTTTTTGTTTGTGTCTAATCACTATCATCCAGGCCTCTACACCACGAATCTTGTGCCGGGCGGGACGACAGAGGAATGGGTAGACAACGCACATTCTTTGTTTTTCGAGACATTGGGAACGACCGGATTGGTTGGTACGGTGCCCTTGCTGGTGCTGTTAGGTGTGCTTTTTTGTGTGGCACTCAAAAGAATCCAGCACTATCCGACCGACAAGTGGATCTTTATCGCGTTGATGACTTGCTTTATCGAACAATTGTTTGTCATCAACAGTATCTCTAAGCACGTTCTACAGATTGGACTGATTGCCTACTTCACGCAGGACATAGCGCCTATCCGTTGGCCTACGCTCGGAGGTTTCCTATCTAGCAAACGGATGGCCCATGGACTGCGGGTGATCGCAGTCGGCGTATGCTTGTACGGCATTTGGCATTTGTCGTATGCACAGTACGACAGTTTGCACCGCTTTAACGACATTCGTTACTACGGCGAATTGGTCAAAAAGAAAGTGCTTGTCGAGGCATATTTCTCCGACCCTGGGGTCTATGCGGCCACCCCGAAGCTGCTTTTGATTTCAGACTTAGAATCGACCGTTCTATCGGACGGACAATTGGACGTGTCACTCTATGCTGAATCATTGGCCAAGCTGATAAGAGAGGAGATTCAGCGTGATCCGAAAAATATAAAATTCAGGGTGTCGCTCGGTCGTCTTTACTTATTGTTCGATCTGCCAGCAGCCCAGGCGATATTCAAGACGGTCGTGCGCGATGCACCGACAAAGCCGCATAGTTACTATTATTTGGGTTATTCCCAGCTAGTGGCGGGGGAGCCGTTGCAAGCGGCACAAAGCCTACGTCGCTGCCTCTCTATTGACTCCAGAATGAAGGGCTGTACGCGGCTCCTCGCGTTGGTACGTTAGCAAGCGTGGCCAGGTTCGAGGCGCCAGGTCGAATGACACCATCCAAGGGGTGCCGCAGAAAATATGGTGTGCCAGAACATTGTTTTGAAGGTTCGGATTCGAACGATCGATGACGAAAATCGCCATCGCTCTTGTGATAAAAATGGATGAGACGCCGGGGTAGCCAACCTCCGGCATTTTTCTTAAGTGAGTCCTTTGGTACTGCACATAACGCGCTTTGATCAGCTAGTGAGTGGCAATAATGGTGCAATACTGGGTTTTTCAGCCAAAGGAATAGGGGACGAAGCGGTTGGAGAGGTGCAACCAGCATTGCAAGCGGTGTCCACAAACCCCTCCGTCAGGGTTGTTTTTGACCGCTATAGTGCTGTTTACTCAAGCTTGCGCGTCTGTTGCGAACGCGGCATCGGAGCCCGGTTGTCCAAGTGTCATTGGAAGTGAACGGAGAGAATGAATTTTGGCACGGTGTCCTACAAAGCAGGAGTAGATCGTTAAAGCCTGTTTCACCTTATTTCAGACAAGTTAGTCGGAACCTTAGCTCTATGAAAACAACTAAGTCATATTTCCATTGGATTGCGGTGCTCGGTTTGCTCACGAGCGCATTTTTCACGCAGATAGCAAGTGCTGACAAACTTTGTGTCGAGTGTGTTCGAATATACAGCCAGCCGGAGTATCTTGGTGCCGAGACTAAATATCCGCGGGGCCTCCATAACCTGAAAAGTCCGACGGCGATCGCGTCGTTTACGGTGAATCCGCCGGTGTCTGTACTGTTTTATGAAGGTAAAGGCGGGACCGGTAGGAGTTGGGGTCCATATAAGGGGCTATATAAAGAGACAAGCGGAACCCCAAGGGATCCTTTCTCGATGGGAAAGGCGAAGATTTCATCTCTGAAAGTATTTGGCGCATCATCTAGTGGGTCAACGAAGATGCGCACCTGGCGGATGCGCAAAGGTGGTGTGGTTTACCACGGCGCTGGTGCTGCCTATGCGGATGGCGACAAGAGCGTCTCCATCCGCTTTCCAACGATCAAGACAGAAGCAGATGCCTGGAAGAAGGTCATACAGTTGGCCAATGAGAATCCATCTAATCCGCCTGTGATGTGGCAGTTGGCGCCTTTCTCCGGTTCGAATCAACTCGTTGTTCATCTGAAGAAATTCTTGTCTTTACCTCAGGTGACAAAGTGGCATGTTGCAAAGTACGGTAAAGCAACCGCCGAATGCTGGTCGTATCATATTGAAGACTGGGGTAAGACCACTAAAGGCAAACTTCATCCAGACCGGCTTCCTCTCTACTACGTCGCGGACTCAGAAAAGCCGATTATTAAATCATGCCAAGCGGGGGGCTATTCCACCTGGTCTCCCGGTAAACCACTCATCATTCTGCCTGAGGGCGGCAATTTGATTCTGCGTCCTGCTAAGGGAAAGTGCGGATTTCGAATGGCAAGCGATGCGCTTTTCGGCATTGATGTCGACGGCAAGATGAAAGATGCTTTTACGATGAAAGGCACGTCCTGTGACATAGCGGGCGGCAGTGTTGACTTGGGTTATTTCCCAGCAGGTACCGGATTGCACTTCTATCATCGCATCAACGGTTGGGGTGCGACCGCCAAGACAGTTTACAGAGCTTCCAGTAGGAATCTAGGCACCTCTAGAGAAACCTTTGCTGACGCGGAGGTTTTCTCAGACCGCAATAAATCGCTGGGCTTTGGCGGTAGTGTGGTTGAACGGGTCGCACGCGCGCATTGGATTTTGAATCTTGACGATGCCGCAGGTAGTGATGATGACGACGACGATGTTCCCATCGAGGTTCTTTTAAAGGTTCGCGCTGGCGGTCTCACGGTAGCCTCAACCAGCAGTGCAACGAGCACCCCTTCCTCGGCGAGCAAGGGGC
>CAZAHE010000121.1:0-5214 GCA_964484965.1 uncultured Acidiferrobacteraceae bacterium
CCGTTTGCGCCAAGCATGTTGAGCGAAAAATCAGCCACGTGCATGGAGCCACCTTTACCCGAACAGGTACCGGTGGCCTTGCCGAAAAGCTCTGCCATCATCTTGTCCGACTCCGCACCCTTGGCAAGACAATGGCCATGACTGCGATGAGTGCCAAGCACATAGTCATCGTCGGTCAAATTCGCACACACGCCGACAGCAACCGCCTCCTCACCGCAATACATATGCAAAGTACCAACGACATTACCGAGATTGGTCTGTCGGTTTGCTTCTTCTTCAAACAGACGAATTCTCCACATGTCCTTATACATCTTGCGGCATTTCTGTTCAGTCAGACTCATCGTGATTCCTCCCTTCAGTTCTGGTTTGAGTTTAGGGGACGAGTCGCTATGATGACCAGCAAAGATTGCATACGCAGACGTGCAAAATACGCATAAACCATGATTTCATCGGGGTTAGCGGGCCAAGCAGGAGGAATTGGAACATGAGGCTCAAGGACAAAGTTGCGATTGTTTCCGGCGGTGCATCAGGCATTGGTGCCGCTACGTGCCGCCTATTCGCGGCTGAAGGAGCCGCCGGTGTCATGGTCGCAGACATCAATGAGAAGGGCGGCCGTGCCGTCGCCTCGGCGATCGAAGAGGCCGGCGGTCAGGCAACTTTCATCCATCTGGACGTCCGTATCGAGTCGGCTTGGCAAGAGGCCGTGGCAATAACTGTGTCGACCTATGGGCGGCTCGATGTAACGGTCAACAACGCTGGTCTTTCGTTGACCACAGCACGAACGCGCATCGAGAACACCACAATGGACGTGTGGGAACAGATGCACGCGGTCAACCTGACCGGCGTGTTCCTTGGTATGAAGCACTCGATTGTGCCGATGCGCGAATCAGGTGGCGGTTCACTGATCAATATCTCATCGATCTATGGCCTCGTTGGCAGTGTCGGAAGTTCTGCCTATCATTCGGCCAAAGGTGCTGTTCGAAACCTCACCAAGGCGGCGGCTATCCAATACGCACCGGAGGGCATTCGGGCCAATTCCATTCATCCGGGGTTTGCTGATACTGGAATGACCGCGGAGTTACACGCGCAACCGGAAGAATATGCCAATCGTGTAGGCAAAACACCGATCGGGCGGATGGGTACTGCCGACGATATCGCGTGGGGCTGCGTTTACCTGGCATCCGATGAAGCGTCGTTTGTTACTGGCGCGGAACTCGTGATTGATGGCGGCATGGTCGCCCAATAATTCCAGCGATGAAACTAGCAGGAAAATCGAGCCTTGTGACCGGTGCGGCCCGGGGAATCGGCAGAGCTATCGCTGAACGCCTGGCCCGTGAGGGTGCCAACGTGGCAGTGGCCGACATCCGCGAGGAATTGCTGGCTGAGGTGGTTGCCAGCATCGAGAGTGCCGGTGTGCAAGCCTTACCGATTGTGGTCGATATTACCGCTAAGGACGGCATCGAAATGATGCTGAATAGCGTCATTGCCTCTTTTGGCGGCATTGATATCTTTTTCAACAATGCCGGCACATTGAAAGTCCAGGAAATTTTTGACGTCCAGGAAGAAGACTGGGATCGAATCATGGATGTTAATCTCAAAGCAGTTTTCTTCTGTTGCCAAGCAGTCGCCAGGCACATGCGAGATCGCGGTCACGGCAAAATCATCAATACTGCTTCCCTCGCGGCGCAACGCGGCCGCCCGGAACTCGCTGCCTACGCGGCGAGCAAAAGTGGTGTGGTCTCGGTGACTCGATCGATGGCGCTCGAACTCGCGGACACTGGCGTCACCGTCAATGCACTGGCACCCGGCATTATCGATACCGACATGTGGGTCCTTATTGATGAACAGTCAGGGACTTTGCGTGATGTACCAAAGGGAGAGACTTTTAAGAACCGAACTGGGAAAGTACCTATGGGGCGCGCTGGTAGCCCGCAGGAAGTGGCGAATGCCGCGCTCTTTCTTGCTTCGAACGAGGCCGACTATATTACCGGGCAGACAATCTATATCGACGGCGGTGATTCCGCCTAAGCGTTTGCCGACTTACCACCAAGACGGCGCAGCGTCTCTTCAGTTTCTTTGACCAGTTGTTCGATCAAATCTGCCGCAGGCAGGCTGCGTGAGAGTGAAACACTCTGACCTGCCCACAATGACATGAATTCAGTGCTACCTACCTTGGCACTGGCTTTACGCAGCGGTCCTGTCAACGTGTTGAGTATTGGAAAGTCCGGTGCGGATTCCTCAAAGACACGCATCTCGCGCATATAACGATTTTCGATGCCGCGCGCCGGACGACCGGAAAAGGCACGTGTCAAACGTACCTGGTCAGCACTGGCCTGATTGAGCACTGCTTTGTAACGCTCGTCCGCAGCAGACTCGGGACAACTCAGAAACGCGGTTCCCATCTGCACACCATCTGCACCCAGGGCGAACGCAGCAGCGATACCGCGGCCGTCGGCGATGCCCCCGGCGGCAATGACTGGGATCGTGACCGCATCAACGACCTGTGGCACCAGGGACAAAGTGCCAATCTCGCCAGCCGTATAGGGCTCCTCGAACGTGCCTCGATGTCCACCGGCTTCAAAACCTTGCGCGATCACAGCATCAACGCCACGTGATTCAAGCACACGCGCTTCTGTAACATTGGTGGCAGAGCTCATCGTGAATATGCCAGCGTCGCGCAGTGGAATAAATAAGTCGTCGGCCGGCAGACCAAAATGGAAACTAACCACTGGCGGCTTCGCCTCAAGCACCGCTTCAAGTACAGCTGCGTTGAACGGTGGGGCTGAAGCGACCGCAGCAGGCACTTCGGCAAGATCGAATTCCCGAAAATACGGCGCCAGCACAGCGCGCGCGTGTTGGTCACGTGCCGCATCGGGCACCGGCTCTTGGTGGACGAAAAAATTAATGTTGAAGCTGCCATTGGTCGCCTCACGCACCGATCGACAGTCCGCACGCACCGCATTGGCAGAGTGAAACGCGAGCCCCAAGGAACCGAGGGCTCCCGCGTTGGAGACCGCGCCAGCCAGTGCCGGAGTCGTTGCACTTGCCATCGGTGCCTGGATGATAGGATACCTGAGACCGAGGCGCTCACTCAGCTGGCTCACGTTCCAGCGCTCTGCGATCACACTGTAAGACGATGAGCTCACGTCTCAAAACGTCGAAACGAGGCACATCCGTCACGCTCGATCTGCGCGACCAGACCGGTTTCCCACTCAAGGTAAGCGCGCATCGCCGCATCAATACCCTCACTGCGTTCGTAGGGTTTGTACCAGACGTCTTTTCCTTCATCCGTCTGTCGGGTACGCCGACTTGTTTCCATTTCACCACCGGCAGCCTGCCAGGCGCGAGTACCACCTGTGAGTGCTAATACAGTGTACGACTCGTCGCTCTTAAGCTCTGCGATGCTGACGCTGGCAAGGCGTCCATCTGGAGACAGCAGCACGATGTGCGCACCAGCCGGCGCTGCCGCCAGTAACGCTGGCAAGTCGCCACGCCTCGCCAAACGGGCGCCCGGAAGATGGCCTTGCCTATAAGTGCGGCTGTCGGCGAGGTCAATCAGCTGGCTCGTGCCTGCGGCGAGTAGGCCAGCCAACTCATCGACCGAACATTGCTGCGCAGGTGCGGCACTCGGGCCAAGTTGTGTGCGCATCTCAGCACCTGCAACACAGTCAAGCTGATCCACAGCGCGGTCTAGAACATAGACCTCCGGCCAGCCCATCTGAATCAGCCACGAGGCCGTCATTGTGGCTCTTACACCAGTATCGTCGACCAGGACCAGGCGCGCATTGCGGACACCGACAAACTCATCTGTAGCCTGCACCAATTGACCACCAGGTGCCCAACGCGATGCGGGTAAGTGACCGGCATCGAACTCTGAGAAAGAACGCACATCAAACACAAACAGGCTGCGCGAATCCGATTGTTGCTCAAATTCCGCCAGTTGGTCGGGGCTGATTTTGCGCACACCGAAGCGCGTGGCGACGCGCCCGGCGACTTCCTTCGACCGAGCTAGCCCGTCTACGGAGACCTCCGGAGCGACCCGCTTCTGACCATGCTCAAGGGGGTGTCCAGCCAGATGCCAGCCCATGGTACCGTCCTTCAACGCAACGACTCGATTCGGAATCTGTGCATTGATGAGGGCCTGACTACCAATGATGCTACGGGTTCGGCCTGCACAGTTAACGACTACCAACGTATCAGGCTGAGGTGCAAGATCGTGTATCCGATAGGCCAGCTCAGCACCGGGGCAACAGATACCGCCTGGAATGCTCATCTTGTGAAATTCCGCCATCGGACGGCTGTCAAGTACCACCAGATCGGTTGCCGCTTCCTGTAGCGCCTTGAGTTCATTGGCCGTTATGTGCGGGGTAGCATATTGATGCTCAACATATTCTCCAAACGCCTTGCTTGGCACGTTGGTACCGGAGAACAACTCATACCCGGCTGTTCTCCATCCGGCTGTGCCATTATCAAGAATAGCAACATTTTCGTAACCAAAATGGGCTAACTTAGCTGACGCTTCGCGAGCACACGTGTCGCCCTCCCCCGCGTCGCACAGTACCACCGGTGTCCCTTTTCGCGGTACCAACCAGGCAAAATCAATCTCGAGCCTAACAAGTGGAATCGACACGGCAAAAAGAAGGTGCTCAGTTGCGAAGACACCCTCCTCACGAACGTCGACAAGTGCCAACTCATCTCGCGACTGGAGCTTTGACTTCAACTCGTCCGCTGCAATCTGCGTCACGCGCTTAAAAACTCCGTGCTCAGTGCCATTTTCCTGACCGTACCTTCTTCAACATTGAACACCAGTCGTTCTGTAAGCTGGTCGAGTGCAAGACCGTACATATGCAGGTGCAGAGTCGAATCCCCATCATCCGTCGAAATGGCATGAATATCTTCCGGCAAAAACACAACGCCGGTACCATGAGCAACGTTGCGACGACCGGTTTCTTCCACTGATCCGTATCCTTCAACGGCGCCGTCGTCTGTGCGGCGATAGAAACGGTTGAGTTCGTTGCCATGCACACCAACGATGACCGCCCAGGTGGTGTGGTTGTGGGGCGGGACCGATTTACCCGCCGCGCCGACCGAACCATACAGAGCAAATCGATGATCAGGGTCTTCCGACAAGCGGTAAATTGCGGACTCACCAGAGGGGTTAAGTCCGAAATGCCGACGTGGAAACAGGGCTTTGTCCGCCGCTAGGGAAATCAA
>CAZAHE010000121.1:5314-6726 GCA_964484965.1 uncultured Acidiferrobacteraceae bacterium
ATACCGAGGCACTAAAAAGCCGCCTTGCGCGGGACGGATATTTGTTCATTCGCAATCTCATCCCTGCAACTGCGATTGAAAATGTCCGGCAGCAACTGCTGAAACCTGCCCAAGCAGCCGGTTGGCTGAAGACGGTGCCGTCAGCTGCAATGGCAATCGCTGATCCAGATGCGGCGTGTGTTGATCCTGAGCAACAATACCTTGAGGTGCTGCGCCAGCAGTTGGTACTCGAAGATTTGCATGCACTAAAACACCACCGCGCTATCGTTTCAATTTTTGAACGGCTATTTGGTGAAACCGTCCTTGTACATGCGCTTGCGATTCCTCGCAATATCTTTCCTCAGCGCAAGGAATTCACGACACCGCCGCATCAGGACTACGTCCATATACAGGGCACACCTGAGACCTACGCCGTGTGGCTGCCGATCGGGGACGTGCCACTCGAGATGGGTGGTCTTTCCATAGCCAGTGGGTCGCATCAAGCCGGAGTGCGCCCATTTAAAGTGTCCACCGGCGCCGGCGGTTTGGAATGCAGTCAATCTTTTGACGGGCATTGGGTCGCTGGCGACTTCTCTGCAGGCGACGCACTGATCTTCCACAGCCTGGCTGTGCATCGTGGTCTATCCAACCAGACGGATCACTTGCGTCAATCGCTTGATTGTCGCTATTCGCGAGCCAGCGACCCGGTTATGGAGATTTCGCTTCGTCCCTACGCCGATATCATGCGTTGGGATGAGGTGTATGCGGGCTGGCAATCCGCCCGATACCAGTATTACTGGCGGGCATTGTCACCAAACATCGTAAAGATGGACATGCAATACTATGAGAGACGCGACCAGATGGCATTCGATCTGGCGGGAAAAGGGGACACGAGTGCACGCGCAGCCCTCATGCGAATCGTCCAGAGAGACCCTGACCCTGACAAACGCGAGCGCGCTTCACAATTAATTGACCAGTTGGAAACGGCAGCAACAGCGTAACGACTGTCAGGCATGTCGATCAGAATTGGCGCACGAACGCCTCGATTTGGCTTGGATCTATAGCACCAGCGTGCGCTGCCTTCAATTCACCACGGGGTGAAAAAATAAGCCACGACGGCGTGCCCAGAAACGATTGTCCGCTTTCGCGCTGGTAGAAGTCGATGACATCGTGCGGCTCGCCTATAAGGTTGCGAAATTGAAGATTGTGTTCGGCTGTAAAAGCCCACGCCTCCATTGCTTCGGTCTCACCATCGAGGGACAAACCAAGCATACGGATTTCACCGCCACTGTGGCGAGCGTGGAAAGCCTGATAACGCGGCGCTTCCCGGCGACAGAGCGGGCAATCGTGGGACCAGATCATCAAGATCAGCCAATATCCCTGGCCGCGAAAATCCGACACCCGAACCGAGTCTCCGTCAAACGTAAGAAACC
>CAZAHE010000122.1:0-6641 GCA_964484965.1 uncultured Acidiferrobacteraceae bacterium
AATCTCCGGTCGTTGTGCCAGGCCCAGTCTCCGTCAAAAACGGATCATGGGCGGGAACTTGATTTTGATAGTACCCACTATAGGGAAGGTTTTTCTTGCTTGCATCAACAGGGGTTTTCATCTCGTTCATGGTTGTTTCCTCAAAGCGACAGGCATTGATATGGTATCATTATTCCGGCGGATCTATTGTATTACAGCTGTTTACTAGCATTGGAACGTAACACAACCAAAAGGAAATGCCGGACAAGTGTTTCATCAGGCTCAAACTAAGTCTACGGTTAGATTATTACCAATTCATTATTTAGATGGAATCCATTTGATTTTTGAATAAGAGTAATTAAAAATATATATGAGCTATGAAAACATCAAAAAAATCCCTAAATTTTAAACGTTTACGCTGCTTCCATGCGGTTGCAACAGAAGGTAGCTTTACCGAAGCTGCCCTCTCTCTCCACGTAGGCCAACCAAGTATTACCACACATATCAAGGCTCTAGAGGCGGATTTTGGGTTGGAGCTTTTTGCTCGACATGGTCACCACGTGGAGCTAACCGACGTTGGGAACTCTCTTTTAGGCATTACCCAGCGTATTTTCAGCCTCGAGGAAGAGGCTGTTGGTGTGCTCACCGAGGCCAGCGGTTTGCGCTCCGGTCACCTCAGGATTGGCACCATAGGGCCCAGTCAGGTGACCGCTATGATTGTGGCTTTTGGGCAAAGATATCCGGAGGTTGAACTGTCCGTTTCATTGGGCAACTCGCAAGACGTACTAAGCGGGGTCCTGAACTTTCGTAGCGACATCGGTATTCTGCCAATTGAAGAAATCGACACCCGCTTACATTCGGTTCCATTCGGTGAAAATCGGATCGTACTTCTAGTTCGCGACGATCACGCTTGGGCGGCACTGGACATAATTGACATCTGTGATCTAGAAGGGGAGCGTTTCGTACTCCGGGAAGAAGGCTCCGCAACTAGGTATGCTTTTGAACATGCGCTTGCGCAAAACAACGTTACAATCCGACCAGTGCTTGCCATTGGCAGCCGCGAAGCCGTGAGAGAGGCAGTCGCAAATGGACTCGGCGTTGGGATAGCGCTAGAAGATGAAACTCTACCACACGAACGCCTGAAATCACTGCGTGTTTCTGGCACCGAAATCGTTCTGCATCCCCATGTTGTTTGCCTTAAGGAGCGTAGAAATGCGCCGCTGATCCGAGCATTCCTCGACCTGGTAGCGGAACTTGCTTAGGGCGCTACTGTTTTGTAAACACGATCACGACGACGCCTAAGGCCAAAAGCACTGACCAAGCCAAGCGCGCCGGCATTCGAGCCTCCTTATAGATTAAACACCCGAGTAGCACCGAAAACGGAATCGAAACCTGGCGAACCGCGCTTACCGCGGCGACGTTAGCTCCCTGTTGAAAGGCAACGAGGATCATATAATATGAGGCATAGGCCGTGATACCGGCGATGGCGAAGCGGACGGGCGTCTTCACCCAGCCGACGAACAGATGCCCGTAGATATTGCTATCTACTGAGCGCCTAATCGACAGAACGAATGCCATAGCGGGTACAACGAAAATATACATGACGAACATGTACACCGCCGGCTCTACCTTTTGCATAGCTTCCGCATCGGCCAGGGTTAAGATCCCATGAGTACACATGGCGAAAAATGCAAGGAACAGGGTTCTGGGCTCACTCAGTAATCGCGAACCCGGCCGATACTGCAGAAGGAAAGCTCCAACCAAGCCCATACCTATACCGCCGAGCATTATTAGTGAATAGGATTGGTCAAGAATAAAAAAACTAAACACAACTACGAATAAGGGAGATGAGCGGGTAATTGGATAGTATATTGAGAGATCTCCAGAGCGCATCGTTGCGACGATGCAACTGTAAAATAATAGCAAACTAAGACCCGAAATTACCATCATTGGCCAGACCTCAAAGGCCGTCCAAGGATCCATATCAGCTATAAAGACGTGGGCACCTGCGAGCACCCAGAACCAGATATTGACGGCAAGGGTAACGCCTTCCGTCGTTGCATCCCCCTTAATGTAATACTCTCGGTGGGTATGCAACGCCGCTGAACCAAGGACTAAAAAGTGGATCAGGCCGCTCACGACCGGAACGCGTGAAATTGATTATGCTGAGAGACTGGGTCGTACGGGCTGAAAGACAAAAAAAGGAACTGCCACCTACTCACTCATCTTTCCTGCAACCCGGTCCATGGGCCGATCATGGCCCTGAGAAACACGGTCACCATGAATAAACCGCTCTCGTAGTTTTTTCGACATGTAATCAATCATATAAACAACGGCGATAATCATGAGGATGATAGTGCAAGCATTAGAAAACTCGAAGGCTCGTAGATTATCGGATAACAGAAATCCGATACCACCGGCGCCAACAATACCAAGAATGGTCGCCGCGCGCGTATTCGACTCGAACATGTATAGAGCATTAGAAAGAATAACCGGTAAAACCTGAGGCATAACACCAAAACGTAACACTTGCAGCCGTCCGCCACCGGACGCCTTTATACCGTCAATGGGCTTCCGATCAATGTTTTCAAGCGCTTCCGAATAAAGAGTAATCAAGATCCCGGTATCCACAATAATTATGGCCATAATCCCTGGAATTGGGCCCAAACCCATAGCGCGGACAAAAATTAGACCCCAGATCAAATAGTCGGCAGACCTCAGTACGTCGGCAAAACGCCGAAAGCTAAACTGCACAGGGCGGACTGGCATCAGGTTTTTTGATGCCATGCAGGCGAAGGGTATGGCAAGAATGCCCCCCACTAGACTGCCGATAAAAGCCATGGCAAGTGTCTCACCAATAGCATGGGAAAACATATCGATCTGATCCCAACCAGTAGGCGGAAACATCTGTCCAATCATTATACCTAAACGACCAAAAGCCCCCCAGAATTTTTCGGAGAAAAAGCCAAATCGAATCAGGCCGTAAAGCAGCAACATGCCGCCACCGCCGATAACAAGTACGCGGACCAACTTTTCCCTCAACGGCATGGTAAATACCTCTGGGAACCGTGCCTCGTCTTCGGCAATCAAGTCTGCTGTAATATCAGTCAATCTGGCATTCATGGTTACTTCTCTCTATGACCCACCCAGGGTTTCTTTACCGATAATGTAATGCCGCAATTTCTCGCTAGCCATATCAATGAGAAATACCGTGCCAATAATCATTAGAAGAATCGCTCCCGCATCAAGAAAGTACATAAGTTTGATTGCAGTGATCAACTCGTGGCCAATACCGCCTGCCCCGACAAAGCCCATGACCGTTGCAGCCTGTACATTGAGCGCCATTCGCCAAAAGGTATAAGAAATGAAATTAGGCATAACCTGGGGGACCACAGCGAACCGGATCTCCTCGTACCAGTTACCACCCGCAGCACGGACACCTTCAATGGGTTTGCTATCAACATTTTCATTAACTTCAGCGAAAAGCTTCCCTTGAGCGCCCGTGGTATGGATGATCAAGGCGAGGATACCGGCAAGCGGTCCAATTCCGAACGGATAAATAAATATCAAAGCCCAAACAATGTCAGGCACCGTGCGAGCAATCTCAAGCATGCGACGGGTAACAAAGTAAGTGGCATAGTGCCGGGCTAGGTTACGAGACGCAAAAAAACTAAGCAAGCCACCGAAGGTGGTGCCCAGTACCGTGGCCATGAAGGCCATCAAAAGACTGACATATAGCGCATCCACCCATCCGCCGAAGCCCCAGTACCATTCTGCCAGATCTTCCCAGAAATGCTCCCACCGAATGGCGGAGTACATTTTAACGATAAAATCAGTAGTACGGGGTAGGCCTTCTATGACCAAAATAATATCAAACCCACTATGCCAAACTGCAGTGGCGAGAAACGCAAAAAAACCAAGCCAAAAAATAACACGGTACATACGCTTTCGGCCAAGATCGTCTGAACGAGCTAGCGCAAAGTGCGTGGCAATATCCATTTTAGTTGAATCAGATGCCATTAAATCTATGCTCTAAAAAATGAAGATCTTTAAGAAAGTGAGGTAGGAGATGCCTGACGGGCACCTCCTACCAAAAAACTACACCTATTGTTACTTCTTTTTACGGTTATCCTTCAGCCATTGCTTGGCATTGATGATCGGGACGTAATCCTCGTGGTATACACGCTTAAGCCCCAAGTTCTTACCCTGACCCACAGCTTCGGCGAGCTTCTTGTCCCGAGTAATCAGACGAACAAACATCTTTTCTAGGTCCGCCTTCATCGCTAATGGCAAGTCTGAGCGAATCACTACTGGAGGCGTAGCAATCAACGGAGACGTCCAGATAACACGGATCTGATCGCGTTTTAGAAGCTTCTTGTCGATCATCTTGCGAATAGCGCCAAAGCCATCCCCACGCGTTGTCCACGTGAAACCGCCATCGTACGTACCGTTGAGCACACCTACGATAGTTTGCTGGTGGCCGCCCGAGAGCGGTGACTTGAAATATTTATCGACTGGCTTACCCATGTCAGCAAAGGTCACCGTTGGCATTAGGAAACCAGACGTAGAATGCGGATCGTTGCGCGCTACGGTCTTGCCTTTAAGGTCCTCGTACTTTTTATAAGGACTTCCCGACTTAACAATAAGCACCGAGTTATAGCCCATGCCGCCTTGCATATTCTGAGCACCGACTAAGGGTTCTACACACTTACAGTCGGACCAAGTCGACGCATAGGAACTAGCGCCGAGCCATCCGGCCTGTATTTGACCAGAAGCGAGCGCATTCATAATACCTGCGTATTCCGACGCCGTGAACAGCTGGAATTTGATGCCCAATTCCTTAGCTGCGTAGGCGGCAAAAGCCTTTTGGCTCTTAAGAATATCCACCGCCGTTTCAACTGAAATGACCCCATACTTGATAGTTGGATATTCTTTCTGCCAGCCTCCGATGTATTTGTCAGCTTTTACCGACCAAGTCGATGCCGCTACCAATGCAAACGCAAGAACAGCAGCAAGGCCGGAAAATGAGAAATTTCTTCTAACCATATTCTCCTCCTAGGTTTTTAAGACTTTCTATGTTTCTGTGGGTTTGCCTTGTTAACTTTTATTATTGGGGTGTGTTTCTCTTCTCAGTTCAACAGAACCCGGGCATTTACCGTATCCGCTCCGATTGTATTCTTCCTCTCGAAAAGGATCCTGAACTAATTAAATCTATATAGTCGTGGACGTTATTGCTGCCGAAAATTCCTCATCTTCCTCCGTTCCACTCATATAAATATCACGCGCCTGCTCATCTGTAAGTTCCGAAGGATGGCCATCAAATATTATTTTTCCAAGCTTCATGCCAACGACACGGTCGCAGTATTTTTTTGCTGTATCCAATGTATGTAAGTTACAGATCACAGTAATTCCGTCATCTTTGTTAATAGTCTTCAATGCATCCATAACGATCTGCGCATTCCTGGGGTCAAGCGACGCTATTGGTTCATCGGCGAGGAGAATTTTTGGTCCCTGCACAAGTGCGCGAGCAATAGCCACGCGCTGCTGTTGGCCTCCCGACAACGTATCGGCCCGCTGTAACGCCTGCGCACTAACATCTAGTCGATCTAGCGCCCTAATGGCAAAGGCCCGCTCAATTGGCGAGAACATTACAAACAGCGTCTTAAGCACGCTGTTATAATTAATGCGCCCCATCAACACGTTAGTAATAACGTTTAAACGAAGCACCAAATTGAATTGTTGGAAAATCATTGCGCAGTGGGTGCGCCAATCGCGTAATTCTTGTCCCTTTAAAGCGTTAACATCTACAGCCGAGCCATCTTCTTGGAAAGTAATTTTACCTGATGTCGCGTCGGCAAGCCGGTTGATCATGCGTAGCAATGTCGACTTACCCGCACCCGAACGCCCAATGATACCGAGCATCTGGCCTTGCGGCACCTCTAGGTTGACACTATCAACAGCGGTAAGTTCGCCAAATTCTTTAGTTAGAGATTCGAGTTTCAACATATCCGTGATCGCAATCAGTTAAGTGCCCATTGGTAAAACTTGAGAAGCCTAGATTAAACGGATCTACGCTCATGAAAATAATAAATACATTAATAGCTACCATTACAAATGTTCATGCACAGTCAAGCAAGGCAAAACATCATTTTCAATAGACTTTATCGTGGGGGCCTTAATTCCCATAGATCGAAAATTTAACCCATAACCGGCGCAGGCTCTAATAACTACAGCCATTTTAGGTATGTAACTCTTTAGTGTATGACCCGCACGCTACGCATGCCTCTATAACCAACACGCGGTGCTTTAGGGGTTTCCCGAGCGCGTTTAGGCTGGGCTCGGCATATTAGCTACTAGATTTTTGCAAATATCAACAGCAATCGGTGCATTGTCACCATACCCGTTAGCACCAACTGTATCAGCAAAATCTTGGCTGACAGGAGCTCCGCCAATGATAACTGGAATATCCAACTCCTGGCGTTTGATCTCCTCTATGATCAGTTTCATGAAGGGCATAGTCGTTGTAAGCAAAGCCGATAACCCAATTACATCAGCATTGACTTCGCGTGCTGTGGCAATAATGTCCTCTGCCTTAGTATTGACCCCTAAATCTACAACTTTGAAGCCAGCGCCCTCTAGCATCATACCGACCAAATTCTTCC
>CAZAHE010000123.1:0-6611 GCA_964484965.1 uncultured Acidiferrobacteraceae bacterium
CCCGTGCGGGTAGAAGAATACGCGCTGGTTCCCGAGTCTTGTGGTGCAGGCCGTTGGAGAGGTGGCCTTGGTCTGTCGCGCTCTTACCGTGTGCTTTCGGACGAGGCGGGCCTCCAGTTGCGCGCGGATCGAATGCGTTTTCGCCCTTACGGCTTGCAAGGTGGTGGTTCTGCGCCAGGCTCAAGGAATACATTGATCGGAGTCGATGGTTCTGTAGAGCCTTTGCCTAGCAAAATCAATCGGCGCATGGTGAGAGGGGAGATGGTCCATCATGTCCAGAGCGGTGGTGGTGGATTCGGTGATCCGATGGTGCGCGATCCGGAATTGGTGGCGAATGATGTATGGAATGAAAAAATCACCGTCGATTACGCGCGACAACAACATGGCGTGGTGGTTGATGCAGATAGCGGACACATCGATCATGTCGGGACGGCGGCGCTTCGCAATATCACTGTCGAGGTTTAGCCAGGAATGCGCGCGTTGCTGACGAATGCCAGTGTCTATTCGTTTTAGTCAGGGCAGTAGATTTGAGAGTTTTTCTTTCGGTGGGATGATGTCACTCACCAGGTCAGCGACCAGGGGTTTGTTGCTCAATGGGTAGACCGTTGCGCCAGTTTCGGTCAGCCGGTAGGTGCATGCATAAACGGTTTTGTCATTGACGCTTACCAGGCATTCCTTGCAGGTGTTGGCGTTGGTGCAGCTGTAACGAATCGCCAGAGAGGCATCGAGGTTTGTGCGTATCCAAATCAGCCCGTCGAGTAGTGACATTCCAGCGCGGTAAGGCACATCGAAGGCAGCGAGTTTGCGCTCGCCGGCCGCTGTGCCACGCTGAACTTGGATGGTTACGGTGGTTCTTTGTTCGTTGGTCATGAGATGCCTGACCTCATTGCACGGCTATCGTGCCAGTGATTTGTGGTGATCGATCCTCCAGTCCGATCACCAAATGGTGTGCCTGTTGTGGATCGATGTTTTCATGATCGGAACGTTGGTGCGCGCCGCGGCTCTCAGTACGAGTCAGCGCACCCAAAGCGATCGTCTCCGCAACCAGCAACGAAGCACTGAGATCATGCCACTCTCTGAGGCACGGGATATATTCTTCTCCCGCAGGTACGTAAAGTTGGGCAACCTCATCACGTAGGTGTCTGATCCGGTTCAATGCCTTGGTGAGCGCGGTGCCATTGCGCAACAGGCCGACATCTTTCCATAACAGTTTCTGAAGTTCAGTCAGTACCCCACCAAGGGTAGCTGGATTGGCAGGATCACGACGATCGTTGGCGTCGGCCGCCTGTTCGTTGGACCATTCGTCCCGCCATAGAAAATCACCGTTGCGGTAGTGTGCTGCAAAACGTCCGGCGCGTTCTCCGAAAACAAAGGCCTCCGAAATAGCGTTACCAGAAAGGCGGTTGGCGCCATTCGCGCCGCCAACCGCTTCACCGGCAGCATAGAGCCCTTTAATATTCGTTTGCATGTGTTCGTCTACGCGTATCCCACCCATGTGATAGTGGGCGATTGGCGCCACTTCGACCGGCGCATTGCAAAGATCAATCCCATTTTTCTTTAGGCGATCAATGACCGGCCCGAATGCCGAGCGCAGTTGTTTTTCTGGAATATGCTCGAAGCTGAGATAAGCGCCACCCGCCGGGGAGCCCCGCCCGGATGCCACCTCGCGTAAGATGGCGAAAGACGCCGCGTCACGTGGCGCGCTGTAGGTGCCTGAGTCACTGAGCCCGTAGTTCTCGATAAATTCCTCGCGCTGGCCATTGAGTAAGCGTCCGCCCAGTTTGTAGCGAAACGGATCCCACATGATTGGATCCATACCAACGAGCCGAGGTGCCAGATGGCCGATCGGGAAAAATTGGACAAATTCCATGTCGATCAAATCTGCACCGGCGTGCAGTGCGAGCGCATAGGCATCTCCGCCCATATTGAGCGAGGCGCTGTTACGGTCAAATAGGCGAGTTAGTCCGCCAGCCGCCAGGATGACAGATTTGGCCGCAATGCTGATGCGGCGTCCCGTATCAATCTCGATTCCAATTGCGCCACACACACGTCGGTCTTGGTGTTTGAGTTCGATAATTGTTACGCCGCTTAAACGATCGACTCCGCTGGTGTGTATTACCTGCTTGCGCAAGGTGCCGGAGACCGCTGGCCCGGTGTTGAGAAAGTCGACATAGACGCAGCGCGGTTCACGATGCCCCGGAGCCATGACCTGCCGTATGAGACCATCTTCCCGGGCCCAGCCGACCTTCCAGGTGTCCATCTCACGAATCCGTTTAGGCGCTTCCTCGCACAGAATTCGTGCCAGAGTGGGATCACACAGATCTCGACCCGATTCGAGTGTGTCTTCCAAGTGAACAGACCAGTGGTCATCCGTTTGTGCGCCGATCGCAGCTGCCACAGTCATTTGCGCCATTACTGTAGCGCCGCCGCGTCCAACGATGCTTTTGTCGACCAATAGTACCGAGGCGCCGGTGCGCGCGGCTGATATGGCGGCGTACATGCCAGCAGCCCCGGCTCCAACAATGAGAATATCGCGTTGAATGTCAGCAGACATGAAAGGATCTTGGGTGATTTAATTATTCAGCACGCGGTTCACCCGCCAATGATACTCTCTCCATTACCGAACAGGTTATGAATGAGTATGGTCCAATCAATCTCGGGAGTTGCTTTTGGTCCACAGCAGCTGGATCAGCCGGCGCTTCTAGTCGTGGATATGCAGAACGATTTCGTACGCCTCGGTGCGCCTTTAGAGGTGCCTGACGCGCGGGAAACAATCCCGTTTCAACAGGCCTTGATTGACGTTTTTCGAAGTCTTAAACGTCCAGTTCTCTTTACACGTTTTGTGTCGCAGGAAAGCGAGAACTTGTTATGGAAGTGGTCACCGCAATGCCGCCCTGACACGCGTTGTTGCTGGCGTGGACATATCAGGCACTTTCCTGAGGATGGAGCGCTCGAAGGAGTAGCGATAATTCAAGAACTTCAACCCGCTGCAGGTGAAGAAATAATAGACAAATACGGTTATGGTGCTTTTCACGGCACGAGCCTGGCTGATGAACTGCATCGGTTAAAGGTTCGTTCGTTGGTGGTGACTGGAACGGTGACTCAAATTTGTGTCGAAGAAAGCGCTCGTGAGTCCTTTCACCACGGCTTTAGCACCGTCATTGCCTGCGATGCTGTTTCATCGTTCGATGCCGCACTGCACAACGCCACATTGAGAAACTTCGCCATGAAGTTCGGATGGGTCGAGCCGAGTGCTAACATCATCAAAGCACTCGTTGCGTAGCAAAAAAGAAAGCAAGCGATGGCTGAACAGCGACTGGGCGTGATCATGAACGGCGTGACCGGCCGAATGGGCACCCACCAGCATCTCGAGCGCTCGATCGTGGCCTTGCGGGAAGCTGGCGGTGTTCAGTTGCGCAATGGTGATCGCGTCGTGCTCGACCCGATACTCGTTGGGCGTAATGCGGATAAGCTGCGAGCACTGGCGGAAAAGTACGGTATTGATCGGTGGACGACGGATCTACCACGGGCATTGGCTGATCCGACCGATAGGCTGTTTTTCGACGCTGGCACGACTCAGATGCGATGCGGCCTGGTTAAACAGGCGATTGCCGCGGGCAAGCACGTTTATACAGAGAAACCGGTTTCGGAAACGCTGGCTGATGCGTCACACCTGGCTCATCTGGCGCGGGCCGCGGGTATAGCTAATGGGGTGGTGCAGGACAAATTGTTTCTTCCGGGGCTCATCAAATTGCGGCGACTACGGGACGAGGGGTTTTTTGGCCGAATCCTGTCGGTTCGAATTGATTTTGGCTACTGGGTCTTCGATGGTATCGAAGCACCCGCACAGCGTCCTTCCTGGAATTATCAGCTTGCGCAGGGCGGTGGGATCATACTCGACATGTTCTGTCATTGGCGTTATGTCCTCGATCACACGATAGCTCCAGTAACGGGTGTTTGTTGCATTGGTAGAAATCACATCGTTGAAAGACGCGATGAGCGGGGCAAACCATATGTTGCCGATGCGGACGATGGTGTATTTGCGATCCTCGAACTTGAAAATGGAATCATTGTCCAAGTAGCGAGCTCTTGGTGTACGCGGGTGCGGCGGGACGATCTTGTGACAGTGCAGGTTGACGGCACTACAGGCTCGGCAGTCTCGGGGTTGCACCGTTGCTTGACACAGTCGCAGTCTGATACCCCGCGCCCTGTGTGGAATCCAGATGAACCCCAACAAATGCAGTTCGCAAATCAGTGGCAAGAAGTCTATCAGGATGAGTCGTTCGACAATGGATTCAAGTCGCAATGGATAAGCTTCCTGCGACATCTGCTGGAAGGTGGGCCTTATCAATATGATTTGATGGAAGGTGTCAAAGGTGTGCAACTTGCGGAGGCTGCGTTGGAAAGTTGGCGCACGCGACATTGGGTCGACGTGCCTGTTTTGTAGATCCGCAATGAACCACAGCAGCAAGGCGCTTCTATAACCAACATTTTAGAACGCGCCGGTCGAGGCATCCTGCGACGTTAGTGTAGCGAGTCCTAGTGTATGCCAAGGTACAGGTCGCGGCCCGCCACAAGGTTACGGATTTTGGCATCTGCGATGGACCGCTCGAGCATCCAGAATCCGCAGTCGGGATGCACATAGCGTAATCGATCGATGCCGAGTATCTGGCTCGCACGCTCTATTGCATGGGCGACCTCGTCAGGGGTCTCAACCTCGGTGTTTTTTATGTCAATCACGCCAACACCGAGTCCGATGTCCGCCCGCACATCTCGCAGGGCTTTGAGGTCTTCGATCGGTCGGTGGGCACATTCCATGACGATGTGGTCGACGTGCAGAGCATTCAGATAGTCAATGAGGTCGCGCCAGTTTCCTTCTTGGATGCTTTGGCCGCCATAGTTGCCGAAACAAAGGTGCACCGCGGGAGTGGAGCGGACTTGGTCGAGGACCTTGTTGATCGATGCAGCCGCCCAACTGGCCTCTTCTGGATAGCCTGGCAGGTTCGCTTCATCAAGCTGAATGATGTCCGCATTGATACGGCTGACTTGCTCTGCCAGAACGTCCGCAATGGCGTCAGCGAGGCGTGCAGGATCACCATAATGTTGGTCGACGAGAGTTTTCGCGAGCATGTGGGGGCCAGTTAATGTGAACTTCAGTGGTCGAGCTGCGAGCGCTTGTGCACGCAGGCAAGCGCCTGGTAGATCCAAAGTGCCATGACCGATCGCGGACTCGACGACACCGGGTGGCACACCACGGAACCTTGTATCGGCATTTGTTCGATAATCTTCAAGCTCTTCAAAATGAATTGCCGTTCGGATACCTGTCAAAGGGCGAATGAAATATTCGATCATGCCGTTGGTTTGAGGATGGTTCGGGTCAAAGCGATAGAGCTCTCCATCACAGACAACGTCGATACCGGCTTGTTCCTGGATTGCGATCACGGTGCGTGTTGCATCCTGAAGTGACTGTGCTGAGGGGTTATTAGTCAGCCAACCTGGTACGGGGTATGAGCCCACCACCGTGGTACGAATTTGGGGTTTATTACCGCTTATCACACCGATCATCCTCAATATTTCACTGAAGCATATTTCACATCCTTTATAGTGATGATAAGTAATTGAAATATATAGTTCAATTAGATGAAATGAGTGAATACCCGCTGTTGAGCAGAGTGGTTTCTTTGCGATCTATACTGTGTATATACTTCTTTTTGCTGTCACGCTGTCTTGTTGTACCCATAGTTCATTAAGGAGGGAAGGAATATGAAAAGCAGTCTTACAAGACTGACTGGTGTTGTCGCGGCGGTTGCCCTGTTGGGCATGACTTCCGGCACCGCACTCGCCAAAGACAAGATCGTCATTGCCGTACCGACGTTCCTGACAGGAGGGGGGGCACCTGCTTTCGGTATTCCCGCGCGGAATGGCACGGAGCTTATTGTGCAGGCGATTAACAAAGGACAAGTGCCGGCACCATACAACACCAAAGGGATTGCAGGTGCCCAGGTCGAGCCGATTATTTATGACGAGTCCGGGGGCGGCGCTAAGCAGGTCACGGAGTATCGGAATAAGGTGCAAAAACTCGGCGTAGATCTGTTCGCCGGATTTGTTTCGTCGGGCACTTGTGCGGCAATTACACCAGTCGCCGAAGAGCTTAAGACACTAACTTTGTACTCAACCTGTGGTACCCCTAGGGTTTTTGAGGAGTTAGACAAGAATCCCAAGTATGTGTTCCGCACCATGAGTCATGCCACAGCAGATAACGTGGCGCTCGCGCATTATGTAACTGATAAATTCGGTTCCGCCAACGGCTATACCGGAATTAACCAGAACTATGCTTGGGGACAAGACTCCTGGCGTGATTTTGATCTTGCCATGAAAGTACTGTCGCCCGATATCAAGGCGTCTGATAAAGCGCAATGGCCTAAGATCTTCGCTGGACGTTACGGTACGGAGATCTCTGCGCTATTAAAGTCCAAAGAAAAACTGGTACATACGAGCTTCTGGGGTGGTGATTTAGAGGCTTTTATATTCCAGGGACTCGCGCGCGGTCTTTTTAAGAAAAAGCAGTTTCTGATGACCGTGGCGGGAACCGCCGCCTATCGTCTCGGAAA
>CAZAHE010000124.1:0-6409 GCA_964484965.1 uncultured Acidiferrobacteraceae bacterium
GTCGCCAAGTGCTGAAGAAACGTGCGATCGTGTGTAATGAACAACAGCGCGCCGGTGAAATTTTTCAGACGGCGTTCCAACCATTCGATGGTATCGAGGTCGAGGTGATTGGTTGGCTCATCCAGGAGTAACAAATCAGGACGCGACACCAGTGCCTGAGCGAGACACACGCGCCGGCACCATCCACCGGACAATTGATCCATGGCACTGTCGACCGGCAAACCCATTTCGGAGCACACAGTGTGGACCTGCTGATCGACATTCCATCCACCGTGCGTCTCAATCTGATCTTGCAGGAGTTGTAGTTCTCGCAGACCCGCTGAATCGAGCGTTTGCTGTGCTCGCTCACGGTATTCCCTGCACAAGGCTTGTATCGAACGCAAACCATCAGCGACGAACTCGCCCACTTTTTGGTCAAGCTCACGTGGCAGAACCTGCGCGAGCTGGCTGACCCCGATAGTGCTTGGTATGTTGACTTCACCGCTGTCCGGCTCAATCTCGCCCGTGATCAGCTTCAGCAGCGATGTCTTACCGGCGCCGTTACGCCCGACCAAACAGACCCGCTCGCCCGCTTCTATCGAAAATTCGGCTTCACGCAGAATTGGCTGCGCGCCAAACCGCAGGCTGACGGCGTCAAATCGGATCAATGGCATGGGCCATTCCACAGTAACATAAGGTCACTACCAACGTCAGTTAAACGAAATTGCCGGTCTGTTGAGGACGACTCCGCTCCGGCGCTGATCCGATACCAAGATAATGAAACAACGCCCTAACTCAATAGCAGCACGCGACATTGCAAGCTTACTTCATCCCCAAACCAACCTCAGACAACACCTGGCAAAAGGACCCGAACTAACCCATAGGGGTAGCGGTGTCCACGTCTACGACGACCAGGGTTCGGCCTTCATCGACGCTTCCTCCGGACTGTGGTGCGCCAGCTTAGGATTCGCAGTCGAGCGCCTTGCCAAGGTCGCCTATGAGCAGATGTCCCAACTCAGCTATAGCCACCTTTACCGGCACCGTAGCCACGAAGCCGCCATCGAATTAGCGGAGCGGTTGCTCGATATAGCACCTGTACCCATGTCCAAAGTGCTCTTCCAATGCTCGGGCTCAGAGGCCAATGATGTGGCAATCAAGCTTGTATGGTATTACCACAACGCGATCGGCAAACCGGAGAAACGCAAAATCATTGCACGCCACATGGGTTACCACGGCAGTACGGTTGCCGCTGTCAGCCTCAGTGGGAAACCGGATATGCACGCAGATTTCAACCTGCCGCTAGATGGTTTTTTGCACACAGACTGGCCGCACTATTACCGCTTTGGGCGAAACGGAGAAAGCGAGGACGAGTACTCGACCCGGCTCGCCGAGAGCCTGGAACAACTGATTCTAGCGGAAGGACCGGAAACGATCGGCGCATTCTTTGCCGAGCCGGTGATGGGAGCTGCTGGCGGTGTGTTACCGCCGAGCGGGTATTTCGAAAAGATTCAATCGGTGCTTCGCCAGTACGATATTCTTTTCGTCGCCGATGAAGTCATCTGTGGATTTGGCCGCACCGGACGCATGTGGGGCAGCGAGACCTTCGGTATCGTGCCCGACATGCTGACCAGTGCAAAAGCGTTGTCTGCCGCGGCCTTGCCTATTTCAGCAGTGATGGTGAATGACAAGATCTTCCAAGCAATGCTGAGTGAGAGTGACAAATTAGGTAGCTTCGCACACGGATTTACTTATGCCGGCCATCCGGTGAGCGCCGCCGTGGCGCTAGAGACGTTGAAAATCTATGATGAAATCGACCTATTGGAACGCGCTCGTGAAAACGGTGAGCGACTAAGTCACGCACTTGCTCCCGTAGCGCAACATCCGCTGGTCGGTGATATCAGCCAGGCAGGCATGCTAGCTGGTATCGAACTTGTCAGCAACAAAACCACTCGGCAATCATTTGACACCGAGGTCGAAATTGCCACGCGGGTAGCCTCAGCGTCGCAGCGCCACGGACTGATTCATCGTGCAATGGGGCAGCGAGTGGCTTTCGCACCGCCGTTCGTCATCAGCGAGGTCGAAATGCGTCAGGTCGGAGAGCGCTTCCTGTCAGCGCTCGATGAAGTGTGGTCCGAAGTCCAGTTGCACTGAAACGCGACCACTGTAGCTGCTCTTGCGCGACCTATACCTCCTGGTCTTATCGGTGATCTATGCTGGTTGAACTACTGCCCATCCTGATGTTTGTCGCACTGATGGCACTGGTATTTACCAGTTACCCGATTGGCTTTGTGCTGGCCGGTGTCGGCATTCTTTTTGGTGTCATCGGCTGGTTCGCTGGCGTTTTTTCACTCAATGAATTCTTCCTTTTTACGCCACGAATCTGGTTCATTGCAGATAACCTGCAGATCATTGCAGTCCCTTTATTTATTTTCATGGGGGTAATGCTCGAACGTGCAGAGATCGCCAAGGACCTGCTGGAAACCCTTCAAATTCTGCTACGGCGTGTTCCAGGTGGCATGGCAATGGCCATCGTCATCATGGGTACGGTATTCGCCGCCATTACTGGTATTGTCGGCGCGACGGTCATTGTATTGACACTGATTGCGCTACCGCCAATGCTCAAAGCAGGCTATCGTCCAGAACTAGCGCTGGGCACGATCGCGGCTTCGTCTACTTTAGGTATTCTCATCCCGCCAAGCATTTTGCTGGTGTTCCTCGCGGAACTGCTACCGATGTCAATCGGCACACTATTCGCGGCCGCCTTGTATCCCGGCCTGGTCCTGGCTGGACTCTATCTGATCTACATCGCTACCTATAGTGTTCTTGTGCCCACTGCAGTACCGCCGCTCTCCCGTACAGAAGCACCATTACCGCTACACGAAGTCGTTAGCATTTTTACACGTGGCGTGTTGCCACCGGTCGCACTGATTGCCATGGTAATGGGGTCGATTCTCACTGGATTCGTCACGATAACCGAATCGGCAGCCGTCGGTGCCGGCGGTGCATTACTGCTTGCGGCGCTTCGCGGCAAACTTAGCCTGAGTGCCCTGCGTGACAGCCTCCATCGAAGCGCGATGATGATTGGCATGGTATTTTTCCTGTTTATCGGTGCAACATGTTTCTCCTATGTTTTCCGTGTGCTCGGTGGCGACGAATTTATTCTGGCGCTGGTAGATAACAGTGGCGTCGGTAGCTGGGGCATCCTCATTATTGCTATCGCGCTGATTTTCGTGATGGGGTTCTTCTTCGATGTGCTGGAGATTCTGCTTGTGATTGTTCCAGTGTTTGCACCACTCGTGGCACAACTCGATTTCGGCGGCCACCTCGCCCAGGCAGACGTCGTCTATTGGTTCGCTATACTGGTCTCAATCACCCTTCAAACCTCTTTCCTGACACCACCGATGGGTCTAGCACTTTTCTATATCAAAGGGGTTGCGCCAGCGACGATTACAATGAGCCAGATTTACCGAGGCATTATCCCGTTCGTTATCTTGCAGCTGCTTTGCGTTAGCCTGGTCATGATCTGGCCACAACTCGCAATGTTCTTACCTCACAAGCTTTTCGATTAACCTGCCGCGAATGACTCTCGCCACGCCAGTGTTGCGAAGCCGGTTCTCCGGTCGCCTACTGCGTATAGCAAATGCTCTTGAGCGGCCCGTTTTGTGGCTTGGCACCGCCGCTGCATGGCTGATTCTGCCGCTGATAGGCGTCATCCTGTTCGACGCCGTTTGCCGACGTTTCCTGCGTAAACTACCACTGGTAATCGACTGGGGGCTTTATAAGCTCATGAACTCCCCTGTTCTACAGGATTCTGAATGGCACCTGCACACGATTCTGTTCTGTCTCTCAATGGGGTATGCCTACGCCTATAACGCGCATGTTCGCCTTGACCTGTTCCGCCCACGCCTGAGCACCTCGGCGCGCTTGTGGATTGAGACGCTTGGTGGACTCTTCTTGTTGATTCCTTTCCTGATCGTCACGGCATACCACTGTTGGACTTTTTTTCTCTTCGCCTGGGTCACAAATGAAGGTACTTCCGTTCTCATCGGTATTGGTCATCGCTGGTTTATCAAATCCTTTTTGATGATCGGCTTCATAGTGATGTTCGCGTCAGCCCTTTCAATCTTGATTCGCCTTACTGTGCGCCTGTTGGGGCCGCCCGAGCTGCATGACGCGGCGCGGGTACAGGCAATTGCGCAACCTTCTCATTCGCCTTTCAGCTAGCTACAGTGCCACCACCTGCGTAGTGCACAGGTCGGTGCTGGTACACTTGCGTGCACTATGACTGGATCGTTGTCGTACCAAATTATCGAGGCGCTAAAGCAAAAAGAGGTGAGCTTCTTCACCTCGGTGCCCTGCAAACTGCTGGCCAATATGATTGCCTTGCTGGAGCAGGATACAAGTGTCATCTACCAACCGGCAACACGGGAAGATGAAGGACTTGGACTTTGTGCAGGTGCAAGCCTTGGCGGAAAAACTGCTTGCATCCTGATGCAGGACTCGGGTATCGGCACCATCGTCAATGCGCTTGCGGCGCTGGTCCAGTTCTACCAGCTGCCTCTCATCATGCTGGTCAGTTATCGTGGTTCGCCGGGAGAAGCAGTACCCGCACAAGCGCCGATGGGAATGCTGACTCCTGAACTTCTGAAACTAATGCAAATTCCAACCCTACTATGTCACCAAAGCAGTGACCTTAGACAAATTAGCGAGTACGTCGATTTTGCCCAGGTCAAGCAAGGGCCGGTGGTAATCCTGCTCGATTTTCACCTGATGGCACAAGACCATTGAAACGCTACGCACTACTGAAAACACTGGTTCCTGTACTACGCGAATCGCTGGTTATATGCAATATCGGCATACCTTCGCAGGAACTCTACGCGATTGAGGATCGGCCAAACCACTTTTACATGCTCGGCAGCATGGGCCTTTGCACCTCGATTGCGTTGGGACTCTCGCTCACTACCAACAAGCCCGTAGTGGCACTTGAGGGTGACGGCAGCATGTTGATGAACCTCGGCACACTGGCAACCATCGGCAACAGGGCGCCTGGCAACTTTTCGGCAGTCATCATCGATAACGGCAGTTACGGGTCGACGGGAGATCAGCCCAGTTATACCGCGGATAAAACATCACTGGCTGGCATAGCCCTAGCCGCTGGCTGCGCTGAGGTAGTTGAATGCACAGGTAAGGACACGGCAAGACATCTAAGCAACGCACTTCACAGCAGTGAACCAACGGTCATTGTTGCCAAAGTCGAATCGGGCAATGAGACTGTACCCATCGTACCTCTGCACCCGGTGGTAATGCGTGAACGCTTCAGGGCGGCGGTCGCAGCCTGACTTCTCGGCTGCAATGGCATCCGTGCAGCAAACAAACAATGGCTCGACACTGCGCGTCGCCGTGGTAGGTGCTGGCCCAAGCGGGTTTTACGCTGCGCAGGCCCTGTTTCGTGCCGATCGCCCTATCAAAGTAGATTTGTTTGAACGACTGCCATCGCCATTTGGCCTGGTACGTAGTGGTGTCGCACCCGATCACCCAAAACTCAAGCGTCCGATCGAACTTTACCAGCGTATTGCAGATACGCCCGACTTTACCTTCGTCGGCAATGTTTGCATCGGCCAAGACCTGGCTGTCGAAACGCTGCGCCAACACTATCACGCAGTAATCTTCGCGAACGGCTCAGAAAGTGCACGGCCAATGGGTATCCCCGGCGAGTCCTTAGTGGGCTGCCATAGCGCCACAGCTTTTGTCGGCTGGTACAACGGCCATCCCGATTACCGAGACGAAGTGATCGATGTCTCGTGCGAAACAGCAGTGGTTATCGGGCAAGGCAACGTGGCGGTAGACGTATGTCGAATCCTCACCAAGACAGTCGATGAACTGCGCCATACGGATATCGCCCAACACGCACTCGATGTTCTCGCCGACAGTCGAATTCGCGAGGTCCACCTGATCGGCCGGCGAGGGCCACTTCAGGCTAAATTTACACACCAGGAGCTGAAGGAGCTTGGCGTTCTTGAGGCCTGCACGGTCGAAGTCGATAGCGAGGAACTCTTGCTCAACAGCGCCAGCGAGACCGAATTAAACGATACCAATCGCCCTGCGCAGGACAAAGCACGTAATTACAAGATCCTCAAGCGCTTTGCTGAAACCAGTAGCCGTGCACGGCCGCGCCGTTGCCGACTGCGCTTCCTCCTCAGCCCGACCGCGTTGAAAGGGAATAAGCGCTTGCAACAGGTGATCCTGGAAAAGAATCAACTCAGCGGACCTGCCGGCAAGCAGCTTGCCCAAGGAACTGGCGTGCTGGAGAAAATCGACTGCGGCCTGCTGATCAGCAGCATTGGCTACCGGGGCTCGCCAATTTCCGGACTGCCCTTTGATCGTGCTCGCGGCATGATCCCCAACCGCGAGGGCCGCATTTTCAAAGGTG